>QCFN01000018.1 GCA_003280245.1 Prochlorococcus sp. AG-363-J23 | reverse complement strand
ATGAAGAACTTCAAGTCTTAAAACTAATAGTCATCAATTTAATACAAATGAAAAACACAAGAAAAGGTCTCACTGTAATTCTCCCTACATACAATGAGAGAAGAAATGTACTTCCTTTAATTACAAGAATACTTAACCTAAATCATCCATATGAACTAGAAATAATAATAGTCGATGATGATTCTAAAGATGGAACAGCATCTGCCATAAGAGAAATCGCAAAAAATGATTCAAGAGTGCGTCTGATTAGCAGACTTGGGAGGTCAGGACTAGCTAGTGCAATGAAAGAAGGTTTACTAAATGCCAGGGAAGATATTGCTGGAATAATGGATGCAGATGGACAACATCAACCAGAAGACTTAATCAAAGCAGTGAACAAATTAAATGCCCTGGGCTTAGATATTGTATCTGGGAGTAGATTTTTAGAAGGATCTCAAATTAAGGGACTTAGCAATAGGAGAGTGGAAGGATCTTCTATTGCTAATCAATGTGCACGTTTTAGTTTAAATAAAAAATACAGTCATCTAACAGATTTCATGAGTGGTTGCTTAGTTATCAATTTACAGTCATGCCTGCCATCAATTCGAAAAGTTGATGTCAATGGATTTAAATTTTTCTATGAGCTATTGGCCATAAGTCAAGGCAAGCTCAAGGTTCAAGAAGTTTCAATTAAATTTCAACCAAGATCTCACGGGAATTCTAAGCTAGATCTTGCAATTTTTTGGGACTTTTTGATATCCCTAATCCATACCATCAGTTTCCGAATGCTTCCCCGCAGAGCAATCAGTTTTGGAATAGTAGGCTCTACAGGAGTTCTTGTTCAGCTAACCACTACACACATTTTAATGTATATGGCTGATTTAAATTTCGAGACCGCTTTACCCTTTTCTGTGATAATTGCAGCGACATCAAATTACTTAATAAATAACATTCTTACTTTTAGGAGTCATAGACTAAATGGCCTTGGTCTACTGAAGGGCCTTATAAAATTTCTAATAGTTGCTTCATTACCTGTATTAGCAAATGTTGGTATAACAACAATCTTTTACAATTTAATAGCTGATAATGCTATATGGGCTCAAATAGCAGGAATATTAGTTGTTTTTGTTTGGAACTACACTGCTTCATCAAAGTTTGTTTGGAATACGCCTTAATCTAAATTAAATGTATACTCTAAAATCTCAATCAAATCACCTACCGTGGATAGCCATCCTAATAGGTACATTTCTACGTTTAATTAATATAAATACGCCAATCGTAGGGATACATAGCTGGCGTCAAGCAGACACAGCTGCTATGGCAAGGCATTTTGCTCTGGAAAACACACCTATTTGGCTACCACAAATTGACTGGGCAGGCGCAACTAAAGGATTTGTAGAATCTGAATTCCCAATTTTCCCTTACCTTCTTGGCAATATTTATAAATTATTTGGGATAAATGAGTGGATAGGAAGAGGTCTATCTATTCTATTTAGTGTATTAACAATTATACTTATTGTCCGAGTTGGGACAATCCTTCTTGATCCAATTAGCGGATGGTGGGGAGGCATATTCTTTGCCTTAATGCCAATAAGCACTTTTTATGGAAGGACTCTTCAAGCTGAATCATTTCTTATATTATTATCTGCTATCAGCATTGAAAGAATTCTAACCTGGAAAAAGAATAGAGATATCTTAGATCTAATTATTAGCTGGGGATGTTTTGTCCTAGCATGTCTAATCAAAGTTCTTCCTTTTATATGGCTAACACCGCCAATATTATTTATTTTACTATATCCAAATCAACTAGAGTTTCCAATTTCTGTAAAACATTTACTAAAAAGTATTAATAATATTTTCTCAATTAGATCAGCATTTATTTTTATTGGAAGTTCAATTTTAATTTGCATTATTTGGTACGTCCATTCATATAATCTTGGTCAATCTACAGGCCTTAGCTTTGGATTCTGGGGATCAGATTCTGATCGAAGTAGTCTAAAGTTGATTTTAAATCTAAATATATGGCTAAATTTATTCTTGCGTTTTACTCTCAGAAATGTAGCCATACTAGGGCTTCCATTACTAATTCTAGGAACTTGCCAATGTTATAAGAATCCCAAAGGACAAGTTTTAATTCTAGGAATGGTAGGTGTCTTTTTATCCACCTGTTTGGCTTTCAATGCAAGCTCAATTCACGAGTACTACCAGCTACCACTTCAACTATATATTTGCCCTATCATGGGGAAAGGTTTGTGCTTCCTAAACAAGCAAATTCATAATAAAAAACGTTTAAAGGTTCTAAAGAATATTGGGATCTCTCTGATAACGATAATTAGCTTGTCAGTGATGTACTTTGATTATTGGTCTATAGAGAGCATGCAAAGTCAAATATGGATGCCTTTAGCTCTAAAGATTCGCGAATCAGTGCCAGCCAGGGAAAAGATTGTGACTATAACTAATTCGGACCCAACTTTATTAAACCTGGCAAGAAGAAAAGGATGGATAGCCTCTTCCGAAAATGTAACCATAAAACAAATATATGACTGGGATCAACAAGGTGCTACTCACATCACAGGCAGTCTAAATTGGAAAGATACTCACACTGCATTTAGTAATGCAAAAGAGCAAAATCGCTTACAAAAGCTAATATGTCATCAAAAAAAATTAACCCACTGTACTTTTAGTTCAAGCAAATTATACTTAATTCCTCTTAAGGAAATAATCGAATGAAATTATATATACTTCCGCAGAAAAATAAAACTCCAGATGGAATCGTAAAAAGATGGGTTTTAATTTTCTTCTTAATAATTCTTGTCCTCCAATGCTGGAGAGTTTTTAGTTTAAATGCAACATACGACCAAGGTCTCTTTCTCCAAGAAATTTGGAATACTTTGCATGGGAGAGCATTTGAAAGTACTCTTGCCGCAGAACTTTCAACTCCAGTTAAATTTAATAATGAAATACCTCAACTTGGATACAAGCATCTTGCGCAACATTTTACACCATTATTAATCATTTGGACTCCAATAATTGGAGTTTTAGGAATTTGGGCATTACCTCTGATTCAATCCTCTTTATTAGCCCTTTCAGGGTGGATTCTCTTCCTATTAGGCAAAGAACATCTTCCAGGTCAATTGGCGGGCTGGATCGCATGCAGCTACTTTGCCACTGGAACAGTTATAGGGCCATCATTAGAAAACTTCCACGACTTATGCTTAGTTCCACTCCTAGTTTTCTCTTTATTATTAGGCATCAGCAAAAATCAGAAGATTACTTATTTTATTCCAGCCTTTCTTCTTCCTCTAGTTAGAGAAGATGTTGGCTTACTTAGCTTCTCAATAGGGCTCTGGTTAATAATCAGGCAACCAAAATGGAGAACTTTAGGAGTTGGATTATGCCTCTACTCAATCATTTCAGTAATTATTATTACTAATTGGGTGATGCCATATTTTGGATCGGAGCTTTCAACACGTTTTATGCAAGAAAGGTTTGGACAATATCTTAGCGAGAGCTCAGGCGGAACAATCACAGTCTTAAAATCTATGGTTAGCCAGCCTTTCTTATTACTGAAAGAGCTCATATTTCCAATTAATAATACAATTAAATTTATTATTACTCTTGGATTACCCTTAGCATTTATTCCTTGGCTATCAATAGATACATGGATCCTTATTTCTGTACCTCTATTTGTGGCACTTAGCTCTCAAGGTGGTAATGCCCTCTCAGTACACCTTAGATTTGTTTTATATATTGTTCCTGGTATTTTCGCAGGTGGAATTTATTGGTGGAAAGAAAATATTTTATTATTTAAAGGACTCAAATTGATCCGTTTCTGGAAATTTTGTCTAGTCATAGCCTTTATATTTGCTTTAGCAGGAAATCCTCATAGATCTTTATCATTTTTAATTCCAGATAGTGTGCACCCGTGGGTTTATGTTCCAATTCACAAACAATTTTATCGTGGATTCAAGACAAAAAAGATTCTTGATAACATTCCAAAAGATGCTTCTATAGCTGCTGAAACTCATTTAATCCCTCAATTGGCACAAAGAAGAGTTCTTATGAGATTCCCGGAAAATACTAAATTTCGGGACCTAAATGGAACAATCAATGATGTCGACATGATAATTAGCCAACCCAGATTCAATTTAGATTATGCACCTGCATTTCGACATCAAGCCAGATGGGTTAAAAAGAGCTTAGAAAGCTTAGAAGCATTAACTAGTAATAATAAATACTCTGTCTTTCATTGTGACAAACAAACTATAATCATAAGGAAAAACCATACATCCAATGAGGCTGCAGAGCAATGCTTTAAAGAAGAGGTTAACCAAATAAGAGCGAGTTTAAAAAATATTCTTAAAGAAAAATATAACAAAATTTAGATGTAGATAGTGGCAAACATCTTATGTCTATTTAACTTCAGTTTCATCTAACCTAACCTAAGTTCAACTATGGCCATCCAAATCCCTACATAAAGCATATTCGAATCATTGCATGGAAAGCTGATGAATGAACCAATAGAAATTAAAAGTCAAACAAATTCAAACGGTTATTCTAATCTTATAGGAAATAATGTCGTGAATCAAAAAAAGCACTTTGATTACAACCTTCTAATTGCTTCAATAGCAGTCTTCTTACTATTCTGGGCATGCTCAGCAATTCGACACAAGCTCCTTCAAAGTAATGCCTATGACTTGGGACTTTTTGATCAATGGATCTGGCTTGTTAGCCAAGGTTTGCCTCCTTATTCATCAATGGAAGAAGTACATATTCTTGCAGATCATGGAGCTGTAATTCTCTATCTCGCAGCAATTCCATATAGAATTATCTCAACAATTCAATGGTTATTCTTCAGCCAAGCTGCTTGTCTTGCTTTCACTTCAATCCCCTTATGGTTTGTAAGCCGTCAAGCAGGACTCAATCCAAAACAATGTTGGGTTGCATGTTTAATTTGGTGGCTTCAACCTGTAGTTTTCAATACAAATCTATTCGACTTTCATCCAGAAGTTTTAGTAATGCCAGCTTTAGCAGGATGCTATTGGGCTTCAAGAGCCGATAAACCTCTGCTCTGGTTTTTTTTGTTATTGCTTCTACTCAGTAGTCGTGATGGCTTAATTCTTGTTGTTGCAGGCATAGGCATCGAACAATTCTTTAGGAAGCGCTTTATTTGGGGAGCTGCCGCATTAGCACTTGCATGCGGGTGGCTAGCATTTCTCAATAAGTATCTATATCCATCTCTTACAGGGAGTACAACTGGTCCAAAAGCAGTTTCTGGACTTTTCTCATACTTAGGAAATAATTTGAATGAGGTTCTTATTAACATTATCACCAAACCAGAGCTTATTATTAATAATGTTGATTGGCATGGAGCTTTAATTTATTTAATTCTTCTATGTATTGGAATCATTCCATTTGTCCGAAGAGCATCATTAACTGTTTTATTAGGTTCCCTTCCATTAGTATTTATAAACATTTTATCTCAAGAAGCATCTCAACGGACTCTAATACACCATTACAGCTTGCCAATTGCAATCATTGCTGTAATTGCTGCTATTGATGGTATCTCAAGCAATAAGAATAAAAGAATCGGCTTGATTCCAATAATTTGGATCACACTAGTCTGGACAATATTTGCTAAGCCTTGGTTTTTTACTGGCCCCTATCTAAGTAGAATAAATATAATTAAAGATTTTGAACAAGCTATTACAGAGATAGAACCTACTGACAAAATATCAACTACTAGTTATTTAGCACCACATTTAAGCCAAAGAACAAGGATATCTTTTCCGGAAGCAGAGCTCAATAAATCATCTTTGTTGGATTTAGATGTTATTTTATATAATCCTCTTGATCCTGGATGGGCATCAAATACTGAAATACAAAAGAAATCCCTTAAGGTTGCCAAAGACTCTAAATGGACTTGTTCTTCATGGTCCAGTGGACTAGAAATGTGTAAACGTCCAAAATAAGCAATGCCCCTAAATGCAAATGATTTAGGGGCTCTCACCGGGTCCACTATTAAGTGGAACCACTTGACCAAAGCAAAGGTGCCTAAATCAGCAGGCCTTCTCCACGATCAGCAGACCCTTGATAGAACAACTGTGAATCATGGACACCTCCTCCTTTAGGGGATAACGGCAACTCACAAAGCATTCGAAGACTTTCAAAGAAAGAACTTCACTTGTTATTGCCAAACTCTGTAATTTTAGCTGAATTCAAGAAAAAAGGTAATCTCAAGCAAAGAATTTGAGTAAATCAAGCAATAAGAGATTCCTGTGATGGGGATCTTACTTCAAAGAGAATCTATCAAAAAAATATCTATTTAAGCTCATTTTATAAGGATTCTATTGGAAATTCACTTCAATTCTAGATAAAGTCAATAATCTATTCGATTTATTTTTTTTATCGACTGTGGCCTTAATTCAAGATAAGTTTAAAAAATTTCTTACAGAAAGACCTAAGAATATAAGCCTCTGCAATTAAAACTCACCTAAAAGAAACAAAATAGTTTTAAATGTCACACAATTTGCTCTTTAAGCGTCAATATTTGACAATAATGAAGTGATCGGATTCTACTCTACTGTGTACATCGTTGAACTAGCGCTCAAGCTAAGCCCCTTTCCCTTATCGGTCCAACGGAAAAATTTAGAAGATGCTCAAATCCTTTATAGGCATCTAAGAGAAACTCTAGAGAAAGGGAACCCTCGCTTACTTGAATTAACTTGCGAGCAAGTTGATGAAAAGAAAGTAACTGTTTTAACAAGCGAAGTAATAGCTATTCAGATTTATGAAAAAACTGCCAGTGGCGGAGGAAGCAAAAGACCAGGATTTTCCTTCGAATCGTAATTGAATGACAATTCAAGAAAACAAAGCCAAAAAAGATATTCCCAAAAGTGGATTGCGTTTTGAGAAAGTTAGCTTCACTTGGCCCTCAGGTGAAAAAGCACTTAATAAATGTAGTTTCTCCATCCCTGGTCCAGGATTATGGATGATTGTAGGTAAAAATGGAAGCGGTAAAAGTACACTATTTCGACTTATAAGTGGTCTAATTCAGCCCAATGAAGGAACAATTTATTGTGACTTAAAACCAGCTCTAATGTTTCAAAATCCTGATCATCAAATACTTCTTCCAACTTGTGGGAGTGATCTTCTACTTAATTTGCCAAAGCAATTAACGCCTCAACAAAGAAAACTTCAAATCCAAGTCTGTTTAAAAAATGTAGGCCTTGAAGGTATGGCCTCAAGACCGATTCATACCCTTAGTGGAGGTCAAAAACAACGACTTGCATTAGCAGGTGCACTCGCAAGCGAAGCATCTTTGCTACTGCTAGATGAGCCCACAGCTCTTCTTGACCCACTCAGCCAAAAAAATGTTTTGAGCACTGTTAAAAAGCTTTGCCATCGGCCAAATTCACCTCTAACCGCACTATGGATCACCCATCGACTAGCGGAGCTAAATCATGCAGATGGTGCAATTGTCATGAAAAAGGGTTGCCTAGGAAGCTTGAAACCAAGTTTTGAGTTAAAACAACTACTTAAACGCTTGCCTCGGGGAGGGGCAGAGCGGTAAGTTCAACAATTCAATCCTCGGTAGCTCAGCGGTAGAGCGGTCGACTGTTAATCGATTGGTCGCAGGTTCGAATCCCGCCCGGGGAGTTCAATAAACAAACCACATCGTTATTTGTGGTTTGTTTATGAGGTTTTGAAGAGAACTCAGGAAGAATCTGAACAGATCCACAACAGAGCGTGGAGATAATCTGAAGACTTTCTAAAGAGACGATAGGACCCATAAGAGGCTAGGCCCTTAAAAAACCTTCTGATGCCAATGATTCAGAGCCATTTATAAATAGAAAGCAGGTTCGGGCCGATTCTGCAATAAAACAAAAATCTTGAGAGAATCATGCAAATCCAAAACTAGAGGCAATTTGCTTGCTAGTGATTTCACCCGACTTCGGTCATATGAAGCCCTGCATACTGCTAATTGAAGATGACAAGGACATGCGTGACCTTGTAAGTGGTCATTTAGAACACAGCGGTTTTGATGTTCAACGAGCTGAGGATGGAATCAAAGGGCAAGCTCTTGCTCTCCAGTACTCACCAGATCTCATCCTGCTTGATCTGATGCTACCCAAAGTTGATGGTCTAACTCTCTGCCAACGCTTGCGAAGAGATGAGAGGACTGCTGGCATCCCAATTCTGATGCTCACAGCATTAGGGGGAACTAAAGATAAAGTCACAGGCTTTAACTCTGGAGCGGACGACTACCTAACCAAACCATTTGACCTCGAAGAGCTAGTCGTACGAGTAAAAGCACTTTTGAGAAGAATTGATCGTGCACCAATAGGCAGCAGCACACATCAAGAGATCCTCAGCTATGGTCCTCTGACACTTGTGCCTGAACGCTTTGAAGCTATTTGGTTTGATGGTCCCGTTCGTTTAACTCACTTAGAATTTGAATTACTACACTGCCTTCTTCAAAGGCATGGTCAAACAGTATCTCCTTCACTAATCCTTAAAGAAGTTTGGGGATATGAACCTGATGACGATATTGAGACAATACGAGTGCATGTAAGACACTTAAGAACAAAACTTGAACCAGACCCAAGAAAGCCACGGTTTATTAAAACCGTATATGGCGCAGGTTATTGCCTTGAATTACCTACAGGGGGACAACTCGAAGGTCTTCATGATGTTCTTGCCCAAGCAAGATTAGAAAGAGAAAAGAAAAAAGAAGCACATCAGCAAGAACCTGCTAGTGCTTAATTAAACATTCATTAGTTCCAACAAAGCAACTTCCCATGCAAGTCTTGGTTGGACAAATCCTTCTAAATTTTTACGAAGTTTTTCTAATCTTTTAAGAGGTATTTTCTTCGATTGATTTCTCCAAAGATGAACTTGTAACCATTCAATCAACCATAGTTGCTGTTCACTAGTTAACCCCTCGGTAATATCTCTAGCAAGGGCTAGAGCATCTATTGGCTTGGAAGGAAGCTTAGAAACTTTTCCAAGAATATTCTGGGGGAAAGACTTCCAAAACGAAATATGCTTTAGAAAGGCTCCTGGCGAACCGCATGCCAATCCTAACAATTCCTCCTGATCAAAGTCCTCAAACACCTCCTTAAAATCAACTGAGCTATTTTTCCTTATCACAAGCTCCATCTCCTCAAACTTAAGCGGTCCGAAATATATTTCTTGGCAACGAGAACGAATAGTAGGTAAAAGTTTTTCAGGAGATCTAGTCAACAAAAGAATCAAGCCTTTCCCTGGCTCTTCAAGAGTTTTAAGGAGTGCATTAGATGCACCTTCAGCTATAGATTCTACGTTTTCAATAACTACCATTCCTTTCTTAGCTTCTAGAGGCTCCCGCCCAAGAAAATTAGTTACTCCTCGTATCTGGTCAAGACGTATCTGTGGTGCAATAGGCCGACTCAATCCTTGAGAATCTGCTTCAGCCTGAGTTATCAACCTTCCTTGATATTGATATGTAGGTTCAACCCAAAATAAATCAGGATGATTTCTAGCTTCCAAGCGTTTACGCTCTCGCAAGACTGGTGGGCCTCCAGTTATCACTCCCTCTAAAAATCGCAATGCAGCTAAACTTTTTCCTACACCCTCTGGACCAGAAAAAATATAAGCGGGCGCAATCTTAACTTTCTTTATAGCCGCCTCCATTAATTTAATAGGAAATAAATGACCAACCAAATCATCAAATAGAGGTTCAGATGTGTTATTTATACTCATTATTTTATCGTTTCAAAATACTTTAGTATTTCATTCTGAATTAATTTATGTAAGCTGCTTACATCTAAGTGTGCATCAACAGATATCCAACCTCGATTCTTTGCAAGTAAATTAAACCCAAAGGAAACTTTTTCAAGGAATTCCACTCCTTCGGCCTCTATACGATCATCTTTCCTTGAAGACCTTCGCTTAACACTTTCATCAACAGCAATTTTCAACAAAAAAGTCAGATCAGGAACAACTCCTTCAGTTGCAATCAATTCAAGTTCTTCTACTAATTTCAAATCAAGCTGCCTTCCATAACCTTGGTAGGCAATAGTCGAGCCACTAAATCGATCGCTAATAACCCAATCACCATTATCTAAAGCAGGTTTAATAATTGTTGATACATGTTGCGCTCGATCAGCTGCATACAACAGTAATTCTGCAGAAGCATCAAGAGCAATATTCTCAGGTGGGGTTAAAAGTAGCTCTCTAAGTGCAAGTCCTAAAGCCGTTCCTCCTGGCTCTTTTGTTAAATACAAAGCTGCACTAGATGGCATTAATCCACTTACAGGGAGCCAATTCATCAAGTGTTTCAACTGTGTAGATTTCCCGCAGCCATCAATTCCTTCTAAAGCAATTAAGCAACCTTTCATGGAGACCTCAATGACAAAGCATTGAGAACAACAGTGATAGAACTAACGGCCATCAAAAGAGAAGCAATTGGAGGAGAAAGAACTAATCCAAAGCCTGGCAATAAAACTCCTGCCGCCAATGGCAATGCAATTAGGTTGTATCCAAAAGCCCAAAAAAGATTCTGGCGAACTTTTGACATCGTGCGCTTAGCCAATAAAAAAGCCTCAGGCAAAGCCTCTAATCGGTCACCCAATAAAACCAAATCAGCTGAATCCTGGGCAATTTGTGTACCTGTTCCTACAGCTATACCAAGATCAGCTGCAGCCAGCGCTGGTGCATCATTAATGCCATCCCCAACCATCGCAACACGTCCTAGACATTTCAATTGCTCTAAACGATTTAACTTCTCAGCTGGTAATAATTGCCAGCCCAATTGATCCTTATTCAAGTTCAATTTCTTCCCTAAATTCTCAACAGCTATTTTGCGATCACCACTCAAGACAGCTAATTCAAAACCATTTTTCCTCAATCGATCTAAAGATTTGACAGCATCTGGTCTAACTCGATCTTCAATTGAAATAAGCCCTAAAAGCTTTTCACCTTGCGCAACACCAACAACAGACTGCCCAGCTCTAGAAGCCTGGTCAATGTGATTCTCAATTAAAGAAGTGAAATTAACCTCCTCATTTTTAAGCCAATCAGGATTACCCACACGAAAGACATCTGAAAATCCATCTAGATTTCCAACCAATCCTTGCCCAGGAAATGTACTTGTACTTGTCGGAACTAACAAAGACAATTCACATCTTTGAGATTCTTGTAAAACAGCATGAGCTAAAGGATGACGGCTATTTTGTTCAAGACTTGCTGCAACCTGCAACACTCTTTGGGAATCAAAACCTTTCTCAGGTACAACTTTTGATACAAGAGGCCTTCCTATAGTCAAAGTTCCAGTTTTATCAAATATCACCTGACTTATCGAATCCGCCATCTCAATCACGTCACCTCCTCGGAAAAGCCACCCACGTTTAGCTGCTTGACCTGATGCGACAGTAATCACAGTGGGCGTTGCTAATCCCAGCGCACAAGGACAGGCAATAACTAAAACAGTAATAGCAAGTTGAAGAGAAAGGCCTAGAGGGGTTTGCATCCCTGCATGAAGAGAATGATTTATTCCATGAGCATGACCATGAATCAAACCTTGACCTGATGCATGTAAAACTTCAGGCCAAATTCTTGTCCCAAATTGCCACCAAAACAAAAAGGTAATGCAGGCTAGTGCTAATACTCCGTAGCAAAATCTACCTGCAACACGATCAGCCAAACCTTGAATTGGAGCTTTTCTGGCTTGTGCTTGTTCAACCAACCCAATGATCCTTGCTAAGGCTGTATCAAAGCCAACTCTTCGGACCTCTAAAACCAAAGTAGCCTCCAAGTTAAGACTCCCAGAGGCAAGTTCAGTTCCAGGTTTTGCATCCAACGGTAAAGGCTCTCCAGTCAAGCTGGATACATCCACGGCGGATTGTCCCTGAATAACAACTCCATCGACTGGCACGCGATCGCCAGCAAGTAATTGAACTCTTTCTCCTACTCTTAAAGCCCCTACACGCACTTCCCGAATGACTTGATCATTAACTAAAAGTCTTGCCTTATCTGGCTGCAACTGAGCCAACTGCTTAAGAGCACGACCTGTTCGAAAACGAGCTCTCTCTTCCAAAAACCGGCCAAGCAAAACAAATCCAAGAAGCATTACGGGTTCATTGAAAAAGCAAGGCCAACCAACCCTGGGCCATATCAATGCAACAAGACTTGCTAAATAAGCGCTGACTACTCCAAGGGCCACCAAAGTATCCATACTTGGTTCAAAAGCAAGTCCAGATCTAAAGCCATTCCTAATCAGCTTGAAACCAGGACCAAACAAAGCAGCAGAAGCCAAGGCAGCATGAAATGGAAGAGTCCCCAAAATTGGAAGATTGAGCCTTCCTCCTTCTGCCAAATGTCCCAAAACTGAAAGCAACAAAAGCATCAAGGCAACAATCAATTGGCGCCATTCATCCCACCATTGCCCCAGATCTTTAGGTTCTATTTCTGCAACCTGATCTAAAAGGTTTGTTTCTCTTTGCCTTGAAGGGAAACCACGAGCTTCCAAGCTCGCCAAAACTGCTTCAATATCCTGCTCCGGATCTTCCAACTCAACCCACGCAGTCCTCGCCACCAAATTGACACTGGCATTTGAAACTGCAGTATGTTCAATCAAAGTTTTTTCAACGGATCGAACACACCCGCCACATTTCATCCCGTCTACATCAAGCAAGAAAGATTTTTTGCTCTGAGAGAGGTCGCAGGTGTTCAAGGCTCAAAAGGAGTTGTACCTAAACTAATGAAAGATGTTAGATAAATCCGGCTTTAATATGAGCAAACACTTACACCACTCATACAGAAGCACCCAATCAATGCTCTATTGAGTGACGCCAAAATTTCTCATCCAATTCCCCAACCGTGCCCCTAAATCAGAAAAAAGACAATTTCATCGACAAGGCCTTCACTGTAATGGCTGAAATGATCGTTAAGGTGATCCCTGTTGACGAAAATGAAAAGAAAGCATATCTCTACTATCGCCAAGGCTTGTCTGCTCAAGATTGCGGTGATTATTCAGAAGCACTTGAATGTTATGAGGAAAGTCTCAAACTGGAAATGAACGCTGCAGACCGAAGTGAAACACTTAAAAATATGGCAATAATCTATATGAGCAATGGAGATGAAGAACTTGCTTTAGAGACCTATCAAAAATCTCTAGAAGAAAATCCAAAACAACCATCTTGTTTAAAAAATATGGGATTGATTTATGAAAAAAGAGGACGCCAAGCTCAACAAGCTGGTCAAATAGACGAATCAGATAAATGGTTTGATCAAGCTGCAGAAGTTTGGACCAAAGCTGTGAGGCTTTACCCAGGAGGCTATTTAGATATTGAAAATTGGCTCAAAACAACTGGAAGAAGCAATGTTGATGTCTACTTCTAACTAAAAAGTTTTCCTAATAAATCTCTACTATCTAAGAGTCTAAAGCTATCCCAACTGCTTCTGCGAGACTTGAAGCCTTTATCAAATCCCCATCAAATTCCATATATCCCGTAGAATCCATAATATTCACCTTTGGAACCACGGCTCTCTTAAAACCCAATCTATGAGCCTCATTCAACCGTTGAGAAAGCTGCCCAACTTGACGCAATTGCCCTCCTAAACCTAGCTCACCTAAAAATATCGTTGCTTTAGGCAATTTAATTTCCTTAAAACTTGAAACGATTGCTGCAGCTATTCCTAGATCAGCTGCAGGTTCATCAATATCTAAGCCTCCTGCAACAGCTAAATAACAATCAAATCGAGATAAAGGGAGTCCTAAATGCTTTTCAAGTACAGCAAGAATCTGATGCAATCTATTAGTTTCTATCCCAGTTGCTGTTCTCCGCGGGCTTGCATAACTTGTTCCACTTACAAGTGCTTGAAGCTCAACAACTAATGATCGCGTACCTTCATAGGTAACTATCGTTGCTACTCCAGCAGCGCTATCACGCCCAAGAAAAAGTTCGCTTGGATTTTCCACTTCTATAAGACCACTACCTTGCATCTCAAATATTCCTAACTCAAAGGTGGCTCCAAAACGATTTTTAATTGCTCTCAGGACTCTGTGATTTGCGAAACGGTCGCCTTCAAAAGTCAAAACAGCATCAACGAGATGCTCTAAAACTTTGGGGCCAGCCAAAATCCCTTCTTTCGTAACATGGCCTACCAATAACAAAGCGACGTTTTGTTTTTTGGCTAAGCGCTGTAAAGCTGATGCACACTCCCGAACTTGCGCTACAGATCCGGACGCACTAGTCAAATTCTCATCATTCAAAGCTTGAATGCTGTCAATAATTACTACATCAGGTTTTATCAACTCAATTTCTTGTAGAACAAGATCCAAATCAGTTTCCGCCAAAATTTGCAAATCATTCTCAGTTATTTGTAGACGTTGCCATCGCAACTTGACTTGCTGAGCCGACTCTTCTGCCGTTACATATAAAACCGATTGTTGACCCGCCATCAAAGAAGCACTCTGCAAAAGAAGCGTGCTCTTACCAATACCTGGATCACCACCCACTAATACAAGAGATCCTGGAACCAAGCCACCTCCAAGCACCCTGTCAAATTCTCTATAGCCGCTGGATAAGCGCTTAATTGGCTTTGTAGCCAAAGCACTAATAGATTCGGCTCGAAGAGGCGTCAAAGCGGATGAAGCAATACCTTCAATACTCCTTCTTTTGTTTCTTTCTTTAGATAAGGAGAGTTTTTGCTCTACAAGCGTGTTCCAACTTCCACAACTAGAACAACGCCCAAAAAACTGATTGGTTTGAGCCCCACAGCTTTGACAAACAAAAACAGAAGCAGAGCGAACCACGTAGAAATGTTAAGAAAATTAGCAATAAGTAAACCAAAACCGGCTTACTTCGTAGACACGCTTATCTAGGATCATGAACTTGTAGCCGCCAAAAAAGTCATGACGGCGACCAGTCCATCAAAAGAAAAGATTCTCGTTGTTGACGATGAATCAAGCATCCGGCGGATCCTCGAGACAAGACTCTCGATGATTGGTTATCAGGTCATCACAGCTTGTGATGGGAATGAGGCATTGGAAAGGTTTCACAGTACTGAGCCAGATCTCGTGGTCCTCGATGTAATGATGCCAAAGCTAGACGGATATGGAGTCTGTCAGGAATTACGTAAAGAGTCTGATGTGCCCATAGTCATGCTTACAGCTTTAGGGGATGTAGCAGATCGCATAACAGGGTTGGAACTAGGCGCTGATGACTATGTCGTCAAACCGTTTAGCCCTAAAGAGCTGGAAGCAAGGATTCGTTGCGTTCTTAGACGAGTAGATAAAGAGAACATCGCTGGCATACCTAATTCAGGAGTCATCCAAGTTACAAATCTGAAAATAGATACCAATAAGCGTCAAGTCTTTAGGAACGATGAAAGGATTCGCCTGACCGGGATGGAATTCAGCTTGCTCGAGCTATTGGTTAGCAAATCTGGCGAACCATTTAGCAGAGGTGAAATACTAAAAGAAGTATGGGGATATACCCCAGAAAGGCATGTGGATACCCGAGTAGTGGATGTCCACATTTCAAGGTTGCGTTCCAAGCTTGAGGACGACCCAGCCAACCCAGAACTGATCCTCACCGCCAGAGGAACAGGCTACCTATTCCAGCGCATAGTCGATTCCCTTGCCTCCGAAGGATCCTGAAATTTCCTCGGCCTCTTCGCCAAGGAATACAAAACCCAGCCGCCGTAGAGCTATAAGACGTTTAGTTCTTTGGTATCGCAGGAACGCGGCGGTCACAAGCCTTGTAGACACAGCTACAAACTCAGCCAATGCGGCCGGGAATGTAGCAGGAACAGTTGTTTCAAGCGCTGGATCAGTAGTCACAAATGCAGGATCAATGGCTGGAAGCATGCTTCAGCCTTTAGTCTTTGATCCTTTACGACGTCTTCAAGGAAATGACAATAATAATGCGCCCAATTCCATTGATGACAAAGAGCGTTTATGGATTTCTGTAGATGGAATGGGAGGAGACAAGGCTCCTGGGGAAATTCTTGAAGGGTGCCTTCAAGCAATAGAAAGACTGCCAATACGTATCAAGTTCGTCGGAGAAACCAAAAAAGTTCTGAATGCCGCGAAAGAAATAGGCCTACAGGATTCAGTTAAAGAAGCTGAGGCAAATGGTTATCTAAAGCTAATAGCAAGTGGGCCTTCAATCCAAATGAATGAAGAAGCAACAGCAGTTAGACGAAAACGTGATGCAAGTATCAATATTGCAATGGATCTTGTAAAAAAGGGGGAAGCATTAGCAATGTATTCCGCTGGAAATTCTGGAGCCCTAATGGCTTCAGCAATTTTTAGACTTGGTCGATTATCTGGTATCGATAGGCCTGCCATCGGTGCACTCTTTCCTACAAAAGATCCTGGACAACCAGTTTTGGTACTTGATGTTGGAGCAAATATGGATTGTAAACCTAGCTATTTACACCAATTCGCACTTCTAGGGAATATCTATTCAAGAGACGTTCTTCAAGTTAATAATCCCAGGATTGGTCTTCTTAATATTGGAGAAGAAGAATGCAAAGGCAACGATTTAGCAATTCGCACATTCGAGCTACTAAATAGTGAAAAACGTCTTCAATTCGAAGGAAATTGTGAAGGAAGAGATGTGCTTTCAGGAAACTTTGATGTAGTTGTTTGTGATGGCTTTACAGGAAACGTTCTGCTTAAATTTCTTGAATCAGTAGGTACTGTCTTACTCGGCGTACTTAAAGCTGAATTGCCTCGAGGAAGAAGAGGGAAAGTTGGTTCAGCATTTCTTCGTAGCAATCTCAAACGAATCAAAAAACGCTTGGACCATGCCGAACATGGAGGCGCGCTATTGCTTGGAGTAAATGGAATATGTGTAATCGGTCACGGCAGCAGTAAAGCGCTCTCAGTCGTAAGCGCATTACGGTTAGCACACTCCGCTTCAAGTCATGGAGTAATGGAAGATCTACAGAAGCTTCAAAAAACTTCTGAAACCTCATTATGATTTGGTTAAGGTCCAGCTTTGTGATTGACTGACGCCACCTGCAAGTCTTAACCACTTGGATGTAAATCAACCAATCCTTGGCGGAATAGCTCTGAGAGGAAGCGGTAGTGCCATTCCATCTCAACAACTAACCAATGGACAACTAGGCCTGAGGGTTGACACTAGTGATGAATGGATCAGAAGCCGCACAGGGATTGCATCTAGAAGAGTCTTGGGACCTGGAGAAACCCTAACAAGCCTTAGTAAGAATGCTTGTTCTCGTGCATTAGAAATGGCCGACTGGGATCCAGAATCAATTGACTTGATTCTGATGGCGACATCGACACCTGACGATCTTTTTGGTTCAGCTCCTAAAGTTCAAAGTTTAATTGGTGCCAAAAATGCAGTTGCGTTTGATTTAACCGCAGCATGTAGCGGCTTTATTTTTTCTTTAGTCACTGCTTCACAATTTTTGCGTAATGGCAGCATGAAGAGAGCTTTAGTAATAGGTGCTGATCAATTAAGTAGTTGGGTTGATTGGGATGACAGAAGGACTTGTGTTCTTTTTGGCGATGGAGCTGGAGCAATTGCCTTAGAAAAAACCAGTAAAAATGAAGACGGTTTGATTGGTTTCCAACTTAAATCTGATGGAACAAGAGGAGATTATTTAAATTTAAACCAAGCAAATAATTATATTCCTCTTGTCACTGATAACAGTTATCAGGAAGGTAGGTTTTCTCCAATCCAAATGAATGGACAAGAAGTATACAAATTTGCCGTAAGAGAAGTCCCTGGAATTCTTCAACAATTATTAAGAGAGACAAGTACAGACTCTGACAATATTGACTGGCTCCTTTTGCATCAAGCCAATCAAAGAATACTAGATGCAGTGGCAGATCGTTTAAAAATACCTCACTCAAAAGTCTTGAGTAACCTTGAAAATTATGGAAACACATCTGCGGCCACAATACCTTTAATGCTTGACGAGGCTGTGCGAAATGGACAGATTAAATCCGGCAACTTAATTGCAAGTAGCGGTTTTGGAGCTGGGCTCAGCTGGGGAGCAGTTCTCATCAAATGGCAAGGCCCCCTAGGCTTCAATAAATAGCAAATACTCAAATGACAATTGCGTGGATATTCCCTGGTCAAGGCTCGCAAAAACTAGGAATGGCTGAATCTGTCCTTTCTTTACCAGGAGCAAAAAATCGCTTTGAAAGAGCCTCAGAATTAATGGGTCGAGATCTGCTAGAAATTTGCAGCAACGAAAAAAAATCAGAAAATAATCATTTGAATTTAAATCTAACCAGAAATACCCAGCCGGCTTTATTTGTCTTGGAATCAATTCTGGTCGATGATCTAAAAAAGCAAGGCAGAACAGCCTCTTTCGTGGCAGGTCATAGCTTGGGAGAACTTGTAGCTTTATATGCTTCAGCAGTTTTTGATTGGGAAACAGGGCTAAATCTCATGCTCAAAAGAGCGGAGTTAATGAGTCAAGCCGGAAAAGGTGCAATGACAGCAGTTTTAGGCTTTGAGCGAGAGGAGCTAGAAGAACTTGTAAATAAAACAACAGGAGTTGTTATTGCAAATGACAATAGTGATTCACAAGTTGTGCTTTCAGGTGAACCCAACGCCTTAAATCAGATTACTGATTCACTAAAATGCAAACGTGCTATTCCTTTAGCTGTTTCTGGAGCTTTTCATTCTCCTTTTATGAAAAAAGCTGCAGAATCCTTCTCAAATGAATTAAACAAGGTGGAATTTCAAGATGCTCAGATCCCTGTCTTAAGTAACACCGATCCAAAACCAATTCGTGAAGGATCTTTACTAAAAGAAAGATTAAAGAATCAAATGGTTCAAGGAGTACGATGGAGAGAGATAATGGAAACATTTGAACAAAAAGGAGTGAGCACAGTAATTGAAATAGGCCCTGGAAATGTTTTAAGTAATTTAATCAAACGCTCTATTAAAAATGTTACTACAAGTCAATTATCAACTGCTTCAGATCTAGGACATTAAAAACATGATTGCTTCCAAGAAAATGTCTCATAAAAACGCCAATACCAAGAATCAAAAACCTCCCCAGGCAAGCATTATTTACCTAATTATCAGTTACTGTATTGTTTTTCCAATTTTCCGAGTCCTTTTGCGAGGTCGTGTAACTGGCCAAAACAACGTTCCACAAATCGGACCAATCGTGGTAGTTGCGAACCATGGATCTCACCTTGACCCACCTTTATTAGGCCATGCATTAGGAAGACCACTAGCGTTTATGGCAAAACAAGAGTTATTTAGTATTCCTGTGCTCGGGCAAATCATTCAAGCTTGTGGTGCATATCCTGTTCATCGCGGCGCAAGTGATCGAGCAGCAATTCGGACAGCCAGTAATCGCCTCAACGAGAACTGGGCAATAGGTGTTTTCTTGGATGGAACACGTCAAAAAGATGGCCGAATAATTAAACCCATGCCGGGAGCAGCTCTTCTGGCTGCACGCACTGGTGCATCTTTACTACCAGTTGCAATAGTCAACAGTCACAGAGTCCTTGGCACTAGGAAAGGGTTACCGCGTCTTTTGCCAATACACTTAAGAATTGGTAAAACAATACCGCCGCCAGAAAACAGAAACAAAGAGGATCTAAAGGCTACGACCGAAAAATTAAAAAATGATATTAATTCCCTTCTAGATCTCGGTATAATTAATAACTAAAAAATAAATTTTAATAATCAAATGAATAGTGCAAGTAATCTTTAATCCATATTCTTAAATCATTTCCTGTCAAAACCCAAAAACCTGCTCTCATTGAATCAAACATATTCTTTTGCCAGCTTTCGTAAACACAATGAGCCTTACAACTTATTGAAATTCCAGTCAAACGAATACCTCTACTTCCAAAAATAATCTGTCCGACTGACATCGCTCTCCAAAGATGGTCTTGACTAGTTACAAGCAACACATGATCTACACCTTTCATACGTAAATCATCAACTAGAGACGTAAAGTTGCCAAAAGTATCCTTTGCCCGATAATCCAACTTGACCAATTGTTTAGATATTCCAACTCGTTGAATTAACCATTCAGCATGCTCAGGATTGCTGCCTCCACTAACAATTAAAGGAAGACTTAATCCTCGAGCCAGATTTGCTCCAGTATGTTCTCTATCTACATCACCACCAAGAACTAAAATTACATCAGGGGGACTATGATTAAAAAAAGTCTTTCTATAAGGCTTAAATATTCCAAAACCAACTAACCAATAAATAAATACTCCTAACAATATAAGTCTTACCCGAAAGAGAGGCATGGATATGTATTAACTAACAGGGGATGTTGGATAGATAGGTCTAACAGAAGACCAGGGCGACTCTTTATTTAAGAGGTGCGCATTAAGACAAATTTCCAACAAACGCTCCACATCTATTGCAACATCATCGTCAACTTGAAATGCTGGACTAAGATTACTATTAAAGGCTAAAAGTTGAGGAGCTTCTAACTCGGCAACACTATTCGGAGACTGCGGTTCCTTATCAGGCAAAATCTGATATTTGCCAGCAACAATTCCTCTACGCTTAAGAGGCTGAAATATCCAAAATGGGGCAAGCAATTGATCAGGTCTTAAATTGACAGCCAAGCGTGGAGCCATCAATGCAAAACTACTAATCCCATCAAGATAGCAACCAAGTTGTTGTGCCAAGGTACGAGCCATCACAACCGTTAGTCGATTACTTGTAAAACCACCAGGGCCTATAGCCACCGCTATCCGGCAAATTTGAGCCCATCTCGAAGCTGGCAAAAGCTCCTCAACACAAGTAAAAAGTGATTTCGAGAGATTACGACCCATAGAAAAAGTCGCTTTCCGTCTTGTCTGATTGTGTTGGCCAATTTCTAAAACAGCTACTCCAAGTATTTCAGAAGAACTATGCAACGCCAACAAAAAAGTAGCCTGATGTGAATCAAAATTTTTATCCTTCTGCCTAGTCATTTAGGGACCTCCTGACCAGGACACAGTCGCTGCCACCGACCAAAGTCCTCCAAGAAACTCTCACAAGAGCGAACATCCCATTCAACTTCAGCTACTTCCCCTGGAAGATCAATAAGACTTATATGAATGCAAGGATTAATTGGCTCAATATCTGGCATTTCATTTAAATGTTCCACCCCATGCTGCTTTTCCACTACGTAATAAGCCTTACATCGATCTACCCAACGACAATTAACGCATATGCACATAACCTCACCTCCAGCTAATGATCAATTTCTTAAAAGGGATCCCGAATTCCAGCTAAAAATTCTCTGGAAAAGGTTAAAACCGAAAGCATGGCCTATCTCACTCAATGATTTACCTGATGGAACAGCCTTAGTAGGAGGAGCCGTCCGAGATGCTTTCCTGAACAGATTAAAAGAATTTCCAGATCTTGACCTAATTGTTCCGAACCATGCCATAACGACTGCCCAGAAACTAGCCAAAAAACTTTTAGGTACCTGCATTGTCCTAGATGAAGAAAGAGATATTGCAAGGCTTATCATAAAAAATTGGAATATTGATTTTGCTACTCGCAATGGGAAAGATCTACAAGAAGACTTGCTCAACAGAGATTTTCGAGTTAATGCTATCGCTATAAGACTAAACCCAACACCAAGACTCATTGACCCTTTAGGCGGAATAAAAGATTTAAGAACAAAGCAGCTTGTAGCAATTAGAGAGCAAAATCTTCTTAATGATCCTCTTAGGCTCCTAAGAGGAGTGCGGCTTATGGCTGAGATGAATCTACAGGCAAATGAACAAACAAAAACTTGGATCGCAAAGCACAACAGATATCTTGTAAAAGCTTCACCAGAAAGAATCCAAACTGAAATTCAAAAAATTGTTAGAGCTCCTTGGGCAGATTCAATATTTCCCTTTCTTATCCAATCAAATCTTTTAAGTCATTGGCAAAATGCCCAAGAAACTTATTGCAACCCGCCACCAATCCGCCAAGACGCAAAGTTTTTGCACAAAACAGAGCAAGATTCAGCCCTTCCTTTAGCCCGTTTGACCTATTTATTAAGTGATAAAGGCCTACAAAAACTTCGTTTCAGCCGTAAAAATCAACGAAGGTGTCAAAGGCTTCGTTATTGGAAAAACCGTAATGATGGCAATGGATTTGAAAGCCTAACCGAAGTTGAAAGATTTAAATTACATGAAGATATGGCAGAAGACTTACCTGCGTTGATCCTTGAGCTATCAAACAAAGATCAAGTCCAATGGCTTAAACGCTGGAGGGATAGACAAGATCCTCTTTTTCACCCCACTGCCCCAATTAACGGACATGAACTTCAGCAGAGTCTCAATCTTCCACCAGGGAAATTAATAGGGTTATTAATAAAGCATCTCTCAAGAGAACATGCTTTTGGTAGGCTTAGCAATCGAAAGCAAACAATTCATTCAGCACGTTGTTGGATCAAACAAAACCATAACTTGCTGTGATTAACTGCATATGCAGAAAAACAAACGATCAATCTGATCGAATTCCTGTACTTCCCCATTTTTATTCATGAGCGTTCGCCTTTACATTGGCAATCTGCCACAAAACTTTGAAAGCAAAGAACTAGAAGCCCGGCTAGCTAGTGTTGGGGAAGCAATTCGATTCAAAGCTGTTCTAGACAGAGACACAGGAAAATGTCGAGGATTTGGATTTGCCAATGTCGAAAATGACAAAGTTGCTGATTCTGTAATTGAACAACTCAATGGCAAAGAGTTTAATGGGAACAATCTTCGAGTAGAGCGCTCAGAGCGAAAAGAATCCAATGGTGGTGGCAATCGAAAAGGAAATGCAAATGTCAAAGGATCCAACAGAAAAGAAAATAAAAAGTTTGTGCACAGCGATGCACCTAGCAAAGAAGCACCAGATCCAAGGTGGGCTGGTGAATTATCTAAGCTCAAAGATTTATTGGCTGAGCAAAAAACAGCTGTTTAACTATTAAGCTGTCATTGAAATGATGCTTTTAGAAACCAAATAGAGAGTTTAATGTTAAATATTATCTATATTGTGAAATGAGATAAGAGAGAGGTAGATCTAGCAACTTAGCCCATCCATTTACATAAGCTCGATTATTAAAAACATCATAATCCAGGCGTTCTATTGAATCGAGAATCCCTCTATATAGCCTCAAAGAAGTCCAAACCGGCCACCTAGCATCTGCTGATAGCCATCTCACACCAGCTTCAGAACGCATAAACCAATCACGAGCACGACTCAATTGAAAGGCCATTAAGGCTTTCCATTCATGATTTACCTTTCCTGCCATCAAGTCTTCTTCAGAGTAATTAAAACGATCCAAATCTTCTTTAGGAAGATAAATCCTTCCTCGACCCCTATCCTCTCCAACATCTCTGAGAATATTGGTCAATTGATTTGCGATACCTAAAGCAATTGCAGCATCTGATGGATCTGGAGAATTGCTCCATGGAGCAGTTGTATAAGCAGGGTCTAATCCCATCACGCCCTGAGTCATCAAACCGACTGTTCCTGCAACGCGATAACAATAAAGTTCTAATTCTTCAAAAGTGTCATAACGATCACGATAAAGATCCATTCGCTGCCCTTCAATCATGTCCAAAAAAGGCTTGATTGACTGAGGGAAACGCTCAAGGGTATCAACCATTACTGCACTTAGATCATCAACAACATTCCCCTCAAAAATTGTCTTAGTAAATTCTTCCCATTTATCAAGTTTTTCAGCTAATTCACCCACAGGACATTTTTGAGCTTCAGGACTATCCATTAATTCATCAGTTCTTCGACACCAAACATAAATGGCCCAAATAGCCCTACGCTTTAATGGAGGGAGAAGCATTGTTCCCAAATAAAAAGTTTTCGCCCACTGCGCAGTCTCTTTCTGACAAATCTTATAGGCTTTTTCAAGATTCGCTTCAGCCTGATTACCAGCAATAGGCGAATCTAATGATCCAAAGGTCATAATTCAGCGCCAGAAGTCTCAACTTCAGAGTTATTTTGAAATATAGAATCTTTACTCTTATCAATAGCAACTGAGCAAAGCTTTCCACTAAGGACTGCTCCTTCCATTGAAGCTAAATAACGCTGCATAGTGTAATCTCCTGTAAGGAAAAAATTAGAGATTGGCGTTCTTTGACTTGGTCGAAGTTGCTGACAACCAGGCACAGCCTTATAAACAGATCTTGGAGTTTTGACAACTTTATACTTGCGAAGTTTTGCCTGGTTTTCTCCTAAGAAATGCATTGGAAAAAGTTTTTCTAATTCACCCATAGTTGCTTTTATAATGTCGTCATCACTCCTACTAATCCAATCTTTTGCAGGAGCAAAAACCAATTCCAACATTGACTTATCAGGATCCTCATACTCTTTACAAGTAATGCTCATATCTGCATAAACACTTAACAAAGGAGATCTACTAAATAATAAGTGATCTATATCAGTCAACTTACGATCAAACCATAAATGAATATTAATCACTGGCACGCCTATTAATCCTTTAAGTTTTTTAAAAATCTCCATTTCCTTCCATTCATTAGGCACAAGCAACTTGAAAAGATCGACCGGCAAAGCACTCACATAAGCATCAGCTTTGATGTTTTTTAACTCACCGCCCTTTTTGCCCCCTATAGTAAAGCTATCAACACTTCCATCTGGCTTAAGGTTTATCTCTCTAAGAGGACTCTCAAGATATACTTCTCCGCCACAAGATCTAATATATTCAACAATTGGTTCACAAAGCCTTTCTGGAGGTGCTCCATCTAGAAAAGCCATCTTCGATCCATTTTTTTCTTGCAAAAATCTATTTAAAGCAGTTAGCAACACAGTAGATGAGATTTCATTTGGTCCAATAAAATTTAATGCTTTGCTCATTGCAATAAACACCTCATCATTAACCCGTTCGGGAATATTGTGCGCCCTTAGCCATTCTGTCCAAGATTGTTGATCACAATCTTCAACGTAAGGTTGGCCGCGCAACATTGCAGGGACAAGACCCAAGCCAAATGAGACCTTCTCAGGCCACGTAAGCATGTCGTTATTACTAAGAATTGCAGCAACTCCGTTTAAAGGTGCGGGGAGATCAGGAAAATCAAACCGGCTATACGTTCCTGGCTCTTCAGGCTGATTAAAGATCATGGAATGACTCTTCCATTGAAGACGATCCTCTATTCCAAGCTCATGAAATAACTGAAGCATATTCGGATAAGCCCCAAAGAAAATATGCAATCCTGTCTCATACCAGTCGCCATCTTCATCTTTCCAGGCAGCAACCTTCCCTCCGAGAACATCTCGTGCCTCATATACCAAGGGGATATGACCAGCTTGTGCAAGGTATTTCGCACATGAAAGACCTGCCAGGCCAGCTCCTGCGATTGCAACACGCATTAGCCTTCACACAATAGATAGTTAACTGTAATAAGAAGCTCGCCCTTTGAGATCAGAAATCATTAGAGTCAATACTAGAGATTTGTCAAAACCACCTCCTTAGAAGGTCCAAATGAGTGATACCCAGCTGAAATGTACAACCAGACACGTAAGATTATTCACCGCGAGGGTTGAAAACAATAATCTCGTATCTGACACAAATCATCTAACTATGGATTTAGATCCAGACAATGAATTCGAATGGACTGATGAAATAATAGAAAAAATGAATCAACGCTTCAGCGACTTAATCTCATCAAAAGCTGGACAGGAATTAAGTGACTACAGTCTCAGATGCATTGGGACAGAACTTGAAGGAACCATCCGAAAGTTATTGCAATCAGGTGAACTTAAGTACAACAGTGAAGGACGTGTGATGAATTATTCAATGGGCCTTCCCAGAACTCCAAAACTCTTGTGACAAGATCTCCCTACAACCAATCTCGAAGGAGAGATTATCCGTCCAATTCTGGCAGAAGGCAGCCAAGTGGTTACTCGTCAGAACAACAATTCCAAGGGTCTAACTACAGCAGACCTCAAAGAAGAAGGAAGAATTCTTTACCACCCAAACCTCCAGGAGGTAGCGGAGATGGAGGAATGAACCTTAATACAGGAACAATTGCAGTATTAGCAGGCGTATTAGTTGTAGGCGTTGGGATTGGAAGTGCTGTAACAAGTACAACACAAGGTGGACAAGGGAATATTGCAAGTCAACAGCAACTTGATATGGCTGTTCCTGACCCTGAATTCTGCAGACAATGGGGCGCTAGTGCCTTTGTTATAGATGTAGAGATGTATACAACTTTAAATCCATCAACCAGCTTCGTCACTCAACCTGCTTTACAACCAGGATGTGTTATTCGTAGAGAAAATTGGACCGTTTTACAAAAACAAGGAGCAATAACAAACGATGATGTACGTGAATGCAAGCAACGCATGAATACTTTTGCTTATATTGGCTCTATCAGAGACAATCCAGTTGTTAGATGTGTATATCAAGCAGATGTCAATGAAAATAAATTCATTACCAAGGGAGTTGCAGAAGATTCTGGGGGCATAATAAATCAAGAAGCTATTCAATTCTAAATAAATAACTTTTTAAATCTTTACCTAAGGTTACTTAGTTTCTTTGTATATAGGGCTATCTGAGCTTGCAAAAACAGGGAGAATTATATTTCTAAAAGCCTCTGAAGCCCTAGAGCAATATCTAGCAGGATGACTAATAAGTTTGAGCTGCCTTTTAACATTTAAATCTGCGACAATAGCCCTAAAAAGCGTTCCCGCATCCAATTCTCTCTCAATAGAAACAACAGGTAAAAATGCAGCACCCAATCCAGACTGAACAGCATTCTTTATAGACTCAAGTGAATTTAATTCCATCTCATTCTTTAATCTAGAAACATCTAATCCAGAACCAACAAGCAACTTATCTACAACCTTACGAGTTGTTGATTGTGAATCAAGGCTAATAAAACCAATTCTATAAAGATCTTCCTTTGTTAGCTCTCCCAACTTTGCTAGAGGGTGGTTTGAGGGTAATACCAAGGCCAATTCATCTGAGGCATAAGGGATAATTTCAAGAATTTCTTTCAACTCAGGTGGTAACTCACCACCAATAATTGCTAAATCTATTTGCCCATTAGCAACACTCCATCCCGTCCTTCTAGTGCTATGAACCTGTAACTGAACAGAAACATCAGGATATTTCTTGCGAAATAGTCCAATCATCCTAGGCATCAAATATGTTCCTGTAGTTTGGCTTGCACCAACAACCAAGGACCCACCTTTAAGATTGTGAAGATCTTGTAAAGCCCTACAAGCTTCATTGCATTGACTAAGAATGCTTTCGCAATAACTTAATAAAACCTCGCCAGCTTCGGTCAATTGCGCTTTGCGACCTCCGCGGTCAAAAAGAGCTACTTCTAACTGTTTCTCTAGATTTTGAATCTGGAGACTTACGGCTGGCTGAGTGACATAAAGGCTGTCAGCAGCTTTTTTAAAACTACCCTCATTGACTATTGCCCTCAGAATGCGCAACTGATCGAGAGTAAAAGGCAGCTCGGCCATAGGGGCCTACCAACTAGGTAGCTATAAAGCAAACTTTAGGTGGGAATAGGGTACAACTCAGAATCCAATAAACATTCCATAGAATTTTGGAACCAACTTCATTAAGCGGGGTGCATCAGAGCAGCCTTGTAATGTTTTCTCTGCTTCTTGGTTTTGCCGTAATCCATAGCGGAGGAGCAGCTATTAGAAAACGAGCCGAGGCAATAATCGGTGCAAGGATGTGGAGGATATTTTTCGCATTGGCAAGCATCCCAAGTGCAATTGTTCTAATTGGATACTTTCTTGCTCATAGGTATGACGGAATAAGACTTTGGAATATTCAAGGGGTGCCTGGAGTTATTCCATTGATATGGGTACTCACCGCAATTAGCTTTTTGTTCCTTTATCCAGCAACTTATAACCTCCTAGAAATACCAGCAATCATAAAACCAGAAACGAGACTTTATACAGCAGGCATAATCCGAATCAGCCGGCACCCTCAAGCAATTGGCCAAATTCTCTGGTGCTTAACACACCAACTATGGATTGGAAGCAGCTTCATGCTGGTTACGTGCCTTGGGCTTATTGGCCATCATCTTTTTGCTATTTGGCATGGTGACAAAAGGTTAAAAGAAAAATTCGGTGATGCTTTTGAAAAACTTAAGGAAGAAACCTCGGTTATCCCTTTTTTAGCGGTGTTGGATGGAAGACAAAAAATTTTTTGGGAAGAATTCTTGCGCCCTTCTCAACTGGGCATAGCTATTGCAATAGTTCTTTTATCTTGGTCTCACAAGTTCATTCCCGCTGCAATTTTTATTTTTGAATCTTCTCATTTAGGGAAAATACTCAACTAATCTGAACTGAACTGATCTCCTCTGCTTACACTTCCCTGAAGCATGACTGAATCAGATGCCCGTGGCCGCTGAAATTGCGTGGTTAATACCAGTTCTTCCTCTCCTAGGCGCTTTGTGCGCAGGCCTGGGTCTGATCAGCTTCAATACAGCCATCAACAGGCTTCGCAAGCCAATAGCTATAACACTGATCACCTGTGTTGGAGCAGCAACCGTCCTGAGCTACTCCGTTCTGTTTGAACAATTATCAGGAAACCCGCCGGTTGAGCATTTATTTGCTTGGGCTAGCGCTGGCGACTTCAT
>QCFN01000017.1 GCA_003280245.1 Prochlorococcus sp. AG-363-J23 | reverse complement strand
GTTGTTCCTAAGGAATACATCAAACCAGCTGAATCTGGAATGAAGGAGACTTGTGAATCTGGGGTAATAGCTGGTTATCCATTAATTGACGTCAAGGTCACAATGGTTGATGGGTCTTATCACGATGTTGATTCATCGGAGATGGCCTTCAAGATTGCTGGTTCAATGGCTTTTAAAGATGGTGTAAAGCGATGCAGTCCTGTTTTGCTTGAGCCAATGATGAAAGTCGAGGTGGAGGTCCCAGAAGACTTCCTTGGTGCAATCATTGGCGACCTTTCTTCTCGACGAGGACAGGTTGAAGGACAGTCAATAGATGATGGATTGTCTAAAGTAAAGGCCAAAGTGCCTTTAGCCGAAATGTTCGGCTATGCCACCCAGCTCCGATCAATGACACAGGGTCGGGGTATCTTTTCAATGGAGTTCAGTCACTACGAGGAAGTACCTCGAAATGTGTCTGAAGCCATAATCTCCAAGAATCAGGGCAATTCCTGATCTCTAACATCTAAATTACTAACACCACTCCCCCGATTCTTTAACAAAATGGCTCGCGAGAAGTTTGAGAGGAACAAGCCTCACGTCAACATTGGCACCATTGGTCACGTAGACCATGGCAAGACAACCCTGACGGCAGCAATTACTAATGTGCTTGCCAAGAAGGGCCAAGCTAAAGCTCAGGACTATGGTGACATCGACGGAGCTCCTGAGGAGCGTGAGCGTGGAATCACCATTAATACTGCCCATGTTGAATACGAGACAGAAGGACGTCACTATGCCCATGTTGATTGTCCAGGGCATGCTGATTATGTGAAAAACATGATCACAGGTGCTGCGCAAATGGATGGAGCAATTCTTGTTTGTGCTGCAACTGATGGGCCAATGGCTCAGACAAAAGAGCATATTCTTTTGGCTAAACAAGTTGGTGTTCCTGCACTTGTGGTTGCCCTTAATAAGTGCGACATGGTTGATGATGAGGAGATTATTGAACTTGTTGAAATGGAGATCGGTGAACTGCTTGAGGGCTATGGTTTCACTGATGTCCCAATCGTTAAGGTCTCTGGCTTAAAAGCCTTAGAGGGTGATGCTGAATGGGAAGGCAAAATTAATGAATTAATGGATGCAGTTGATACTTCAATCCCTGAGCCAGAAAGAGAAGTAGATAAGCCATTCTTAATGGCTGTTGAGGATGTTTTCTCTATTACAGGTCGTGGAACCGTTGCTACAGGAAGGATTGAGAGAGGGAAGGTCAAGGTAGGGGAAGAAGTTGAAATAGTTGGCATAAAAGACACCAGATTAACTACTGTTACTGGTGTTGAGATGTTTAGAAAACTCCTCGATGAGGGTATGGCTGGAGACAATGTTGGCTTATTGCTTCGTGGTATTCAGAAAGAAGATATAGAGCGAGGTATGGTTCTAGTTAAGAAGGGTTCTATAACACCTCATACTAAATTTGAAGGAGAGGTTTATGTTCTCAAAAAGGAGGAAGGTGGTCGCCATACACCTTTCTTCGCTGGCTATCGACCTCAGTTTTATATTCGAACTACTGATGTGACTGGTCAGATCACTGCCTTTACATCTGATGATGGTGCCAATGTAGAAATGGTTATGCCTGGTGATCGCATTAACATGACTGGTGAGCTTATTTGCCCTGTTGCAATTGAACAGGGTATGCGCTTCGCAATTAGAGAGGGTGGTCGTACTATTGGTGCTGGCGTAGTTTCAAAGATTATTGAATGATTTATTGAGGAATTTTTTGATTGGGCTTTTCTTAGCTCAATAAATTCCTTAGCCAATCTTGATCCAGTAACCACAATGATTTGCTGGATCAAGAATGAACCTTGAAAACCCAACCTTTTTGAAAGGACTTCCTATTAAATTCCATGTCTACTGCAATTGCTCAGCAAAAGATAAGGATTCGCCTTAAAGCATTTGATAGACGAATGCTAGATCTTTCATGCGAAAAAATAATTGAGACTGCAGACACAACTGCAGCTTCGGCAATTGGCCCTATCCCACTTCCAACTAAAAGGAAAATTTATTGTGTTTTGCGCTCCCCTCATGTTGATAAGGATTCAAGAGAGCATTTTGAAACCAGGACACATCGGAGGATCATTGATATTTATAGCCCTTCTGCAAAGACTATTGATGCTCTAATGAAGCTTGACTTGCCAAGTGGTGTGGATATAGAAGTAAAATTATGACTTAATAATCTGCTCACTATCCAGATTGATTCATTAGTATTTAAGTCTTATATATCAGTACTTTCTTTTGGCGGATTTTTCAGTCAGGGAACTGCCTATATTCCCTTTGCCTGATGTTGTGCTTTTCCCTCAGGAGGTACTTCCGTTGCATATTTTTGAATCGAGATATCGCATAATGCTGCAAAGCATACTCGAATCAGATTCTCGATTCGGTGTTATTAGGTGGGACCCAGTCAGTAAAGCGATCCCTGCAGTTGGTTGTTGTGCAGAAGTTGTTCAACACAAAAAAGAGGAAGACGGTAGAAGCAATATTGTTGCAATAGGTCAGCAACGCTTTCGTATTTTAGAGATTATTCGAGAGGCGCCATATAGAACAGCAATGGTTGCTTGGGTTGAGGATGAAGAGCCTGATAAACCAGATCAATTAACTCAAATAGCGCAAAAGGTTTCTTTGGCTTTGAAAGATGTGGTTGATCTTACTGCGAAATTAACTGGTTCTATTGTCGAATTGCCTGATGATCTTCCAGATTTGCCTCGAGAGTTATCCTTGTGGGTTGCCTCACATCTAGGTGGACCTGTGGCTGAAGAACAGCAGTATTTGCTTGAACTAACAGATACAAGACTTAGACTTCAACGAGAATATGACATGCTTGATCAAACTCGAAGACAATTGGCGGCACGTACGGTCCTGAAGGACACTTTTGCTAATGTTGAATAGACTTATTATTCTATGGATAAATTTTTGTTGATTTATACGATTTTAGGAGCTGTTTTTTTCTTTGTATTTTTTCTTTGGTTGACATCTAATAGAAAATATAAATCAAGCTTTAGTGTTGCATCTGCTTATGATAATTGGACGAATGATCGCTTATTAGAGAACCTTTGGGGAGAGCATGTTCATTTAGGTTTTTATGGTCATCCTCCTCTGAGAAAAGACTTTCGATTAGCCAAAGCTGATCTTGTGCATGAACTTGTTAGATGGAGTGGATTAGTAGATTTACCTGAAGGATCTCTTCTTCTCGATGTAGGTTGTGGAATAGGCGGAAGCTCAAGAATCTTGGCTAATGATTATGGCTTTAATGTTTTAGGTATTAGCATTAGTCCAATGCAAATCAAAAGGGCTTCTCAGTTGTCTTTAAAAGGAGCTAATTGCAAATTTGAAGTAATGGATGCCCTGAATTTGCAATTAAGCGATAATAGTTTTGATGTTGTGTGGAGTGTAGAAGCTGGTCCGCATATGCCTGATAAGCAGCTTTATGCAGATGAATTATTGAGGGTTTTAAAGCCAGGTGGAGTTTTGATCGTTGCTGATTGGAATCGGCGTGATTCTGTAAATGGTGAAATGAATTTCCTAGAGAGAATTGTAATGAAACAGCTTTTAGATCAATGGTCTCATCCTGAATTCTCCAGCATAGAACAGTTTCAAGTATGCCTTTCAACGAGTAGGTTTAATAAAGGATTAGTAGAGGTTGATGATTGGACTTTGGCAACTTTGCCATCTTGGAAGCAGTCAGTTTTTGAGGGATTTCGGAGGCCTAAAGCTATCCTAAGCTTGGGGACTAATGCATTTTTTAAAGCCATTAGAGAAATACCCACAATTATGTTGATGCATTGGGCGTTCTCGTCTGGACTAATGAGATTTGGTGTCTTTAGAATTAAGCGATAGGATTATTCAATTGTAAATTCTGTACTGATGTATGTTCCAAAGTGTATGAGGTTCTCACATAAAGGATTTAACTTATTGATTAGTTCTTGAATTATAGTTTGCTTATTTTTATTCAATTCAACATCAACAAAAAATACGTATTCACCAAGCTCTCTTTTGGAAGGCCTAGATTCAATTCTACTCATATTTAGACCTAGTCTGGCTATGCATTTTAATGCGTCTAGTAAGGCTCCTGGTGAATTTGCATGTAAGGAGAATGCGATACTTGCGATATCTCCCCTTTGGACTTGGTGGCCATTCTGAAGTAATAAGAATCTTGTTCGGTTGCCAGCAACATCATTGATTGGAAAGGCAAGTTCGTGGAGTCCTTGAAGTTTTGCTGCTTTTCTTGATCCTATTGCCGCTCGAAATTTACTTCCTACACTCATCCTGACAGCTTCTGCGGTTGAACTTGTAGGGAGTTGTAAGGCATTGGGAAGGTGCTTTGTTAACCAATCGCTGCATTGTGCTAGTGCTTGGGGGTGAGAAAGTACCTCTGAAATTTCGTTTAAATTCCCGTTACTTATAAGAGCATGTTGAATAGGCAGGACTATTGCCCTTCGAATGGATATTTCTGGATTTACCCAAAGGGCATCAAGGCTTGCAGTTACCCCACCTTCGACTGAGTTTTCCACGGGGATTACCCCTGCATGACAACGTTTATTTACTACTTCGTTAATTACTGAGCGAAGACATCCACATGGAATTAATTTTCGATTAGGCAGATTTTCTAGTTCTGATAAGGCATCTGCCGCTTGTTCAGCATAGGTTCCTTTTGGTCCTAAGTAAGCAACTAATGAAGACATCGAAAAGTTAGGGCAGATGGGTCGATAGGATCGTTGTGTGCTTCATATCGCTCATGTCTCTGGCCTTCCGAGCCAGTCAACAGCTTGATTTGCCTGTTGGACATAATGTTGAACGTCTTCCTGCGTATTTGCTTGAGCAGGAAAGAGTTGTTGGTGCGATGCTTGATGCGAAGAAACTAACTCTTTTAGCGCCTGGCAAATTTCGCTATACAGTAACGAGCTTGCAAGTTTTTCAATTGCAGGTAAATCCGGTTGTTTCAATTGGAGTAGTAAATTTGGACGGGAAACTTAAAATGCATGCCACAGATAGTGAGTTGAAGGGATTAGGGTTGGTAGATGACTTTGAATTAATTCTAGACGCAACTCTAGAAGCAACTGAAAATGGTTTAGAAGGAGAAGCAGTATTAGAAGTAAGTGTTACTCAACCTGCTTTGTTAAAGCTTATACCAAGCAAAGTCCTTGAAAGTACTGGTCAATCAATTCTGAACGGTATTCTTATCGGAATTAAAGCACGTGTACGTCAACAGTTAATTGCAGATTTCACCAATTGGTGTAATGAATCTGAATAAGATTTTGCAAAATAATTCTCTCAGGTAATAAGAATTCTACTAAGAAATGTTTTTCTATGCATTCTACATGGCCCAATATTTTTAAGAACTTCTCGATGTAATTTAGTTCCATATCCGACATTTTTCTCTAGACCATATTCTGGAAACCTATAGGAGATTCGCCTAATTAAATTGTCTCTAAAGTCTTTAGCTAAAATACTTGCGGCTGCAATCGATGCGATTTTTGTGTCTCCCTTGATTATAGTTCTTTGCTCTCCGATCCATCCTCGGATTGGTAAAACTCCATCTACTAGAATAGTTCTTAGAGGTGAATGAAGTTTTTGAAGGGCTCTAATCATTGATATCTCTGTTGCGGAACGTATGCCAATTACATCAATTTCGAGTGCTGAAGATTGTCCCAGTGCCCAATCTTCAGAAAGTTCTTTGATTAACGGAACAAATGACTTCCTTTTCTTTTCTGAAAGAGCTTTGCTATCTTTTAGACCTGCCTTGGCTAAAGTTTTGACTGCCGATTTGCTTAGTATAACTGCGGCTGCAATCACAGGCCCAAATAATGCACCTCTACCTACTTCATCTATCCCGGCAAACTCTGTATTTATTTTAATTTGCGGCAGAAGATCTTCTCCTCCTTCTGCGAGGGTCTTCTGAAATCTCTTCCTGGGGCTCATTATTTGATGATTGCTCTTCATTTTCGTTTTTTATGCTTAAGGTTTGACTTATATCTAGAGGAGTAATTTCTATGTTATTAAGGCTTATTTGATCTTGATTGTCTATTTGATTTGTTTCTGTAATACTTCCATTGTTTGTTTCGTCATGATTCCTACTTATTGAGCCTTTATTATTGCTTCGACCTCCTCTACGCCTTCGTCGGCTTGAATTAGAAGTTAATTCCGCTCTAGCCTCTTCTAAAACTGTTTCAGAATCTTCTCCGGGCCTGACTATTCTAACCTGAATATTTTCAGATTCAGGTGGAGAATCCAAAAGCAAAATGGGATTGAGCCCAAGCCATCCAAAGACTTTTTCTTGTTCAGGGTTCATTTGAACGAGAACAAGCTCTGGCTCTTGTCGATGATGGACAACGCTATCAGAATTGTTGCTTCCAAATTGCGTTTCTGATGACTCATTATTAATTTCCGTCACTGAGCTTGATGAAGCTGAGTCAGCAACCTCAGGAGAACGATTTTTTCCTAATCTTCGCTTCTTTGCATTATTTGAATCAGGGGCTGAGGGGCTTTCTGTTTTAGTAGGAATTATGGACCTCACAAGCCCTGATGCTGTCGCTAAAGGTGGAATACTATCTTTGCCAGGAAGAATTGAAATATGTCCAAGTCCGTAGCAGTTTGGACAGGATTTCCCAAACAACTCGTATATATTCTGACCTTCTCGTTTTCTTGTTAATTCTACTAATCCTAGCTCAGTAAGTTGTGCAATTTGAGGGCGTGCAGAGTCTGAACTAATAGCTTCTGTGAAATATTCAAGCAATTGAAGTTGATCGCGCCGAGATTCCATATCAATAAAATCAATAACAATCACACCTCCAATATTCCTAAGTTTTAGTTGACGTGCAATTTCGACCGCAGCCTCACAATTAGTCCACAAAACTGTTTCGTTTGCATTGGCAGATCTTGTGAATGAACCAGAATTGACATCTATTACTGTTAATGCTTCTGTTGGCTCAATAATTATATATCCACCTGATGGCAGGTCTGCTCTGGGATTTAATGCATTATGAATTGCTAGATTTATTCGGAAATGTTCTAATAATTCAATAGATTGATTATGACTTTCGATTAAAGTTGTAGGTGAGTCTTGACTAAGAAAATGTCTTACACGCTCTATTGCATTTTCATCATCAACTATGACTCTTGCTAAATTAGGAATTCTGTGATCTCGAAGTACTCTGTGAATGAAATCTTCATCACGATTTAGTAAAACTGGAGGATTAGCTGTTTCTGCTGCATGTTGGATTTCTTCCCATTGTCTTATTAAATTCTCTAGGTCATCGATAAGAAGCTCTTCGTTTATTCCATCTGCTTCTGTTCGCATTAATAATCCTGAACCAGGAGGCTTTACTAGTATTCCTAAAGCTTTAAGCCGGTTACGCTCGCCTTCAGTATTTATGCGTCTTGAGATGTTTACACCTTGACCATTCGGTTGGAGTACTAAGTATCGACCAGGAAGGGTTAAGTTTCCAGTAAGCCTAGGCCCTTTAGTACCTGTTGGCTCTTTCATCACTTGAACCATTACTTTTTGGCGTGGTTCAAGTAGCTCGGTGATAGATGCTGAACTTTTTTTGAGTTTTAAGGGGCCTAAGTCACTGACATGAATAAATCCATTTTTTTCACTTTCACCAATATTTACGAAGGCTGCATCTATTCCTGGAAGGACATTCTCAACAGTCCCTAAGAAAACATCTCCAATTTGGTAACGTCCTTGGGCGACGATTAATTCATCAACTCGCTCATCGGTGAGCAAGGCCGCGATTCGCAGCTGCTCAGCGATGACAATTTGTTGGGGCATAGAACAAAGAGGTATAGCCCTTCATGGGCGTGGAACAATCAATTTCTTGCAGCAAAGCCACAAGATTTGGACGGTTATCTGAAGGCCAGAGGCTGAATAAATTGATGGATTAGAAGCTCTCTTTCAAAAAAGGCAACTCAGTGCCTGGAGCTTTAAGAAATGGTGAGCGAGAAGCTACAAGGCCTCGCTTGACCTCAGAACTTCTATTTGAGAAGTTCAGGACTTGCCATTGGCAGAAGCCTAGACGCTTTTATGTCCTATTACGACACTAGCACTGATGAAGAAGTAGTTCCTCCCGTTTTAAATTAGAAATTTTTAAGGGCTTTTCAAGTTTTTCTTCTAGCCAAGTTTTTATTTGCATTGGTTTAATGCTGATACCAAGTGGGTCAATACTTGCGAAAAGCTTTAAATGTATAGGTTCACATAAAGGCATTTTGGAGGGTTCAGAAATAATATTTGTAATTTCTATTGACTGTAATGAGGCCCGAAAGTTTCTGCAGCGATTTCTTCCTTTCTTGTCTTTATCTCTCCATAGTAATTCTTTAGATTCTCTTAGAGAATTAAGATAATTTTCCCATTCTTTATAGGAAGGGTAATTATTTGAAGTGGTAATTAATGAAAAACTCCAAACAGCAGAAGCTAGTTCTTGGGAAAGACTTTTTCCTTTTACTGGTATTTCTTCTGCACTTGTAAGAGTTATCCCATGGCCTAGATTTGCTTGCAATTTATGCTTTATAACTTCTGCTTTGACTGTTTTTGTGAATTCGATATCCATCCACTCTCCATATGCTTCTACCCCTAATGGAAGTGCAAGGGCAATTTGTATGCGAGGCAAAGGGTGGAATCCACCTGTAAAGCTTACTGGGAGACCGCTGCGACGTAATGCCCTTTGTATTAGACGTACAAGATCTAAGTGGCTAAGTAAGGCCATAGAGCCTGCTTTTCTGAAACGAATTCTAATTCGACATTCTCGATTGCTAGGTGGTGCTTGTTTCTTTCTTGAACTTGGAATTGGTTGAGCTGGAACTATGATGTTATGCCCTAAGTCATCACCACAAACTCCACAACTGCTGCATTTGTCAAAGGAACAATCAGGAACAACTTGCTTTGAAAGTGCTTTATCTAAGTCCTCATATAACCATTTTTTGGTTACTCCAGAATCAATATGATCCCAGGGTAATGGTTTAGCACAAAAAACTTTTAAGTTTTTTTCTCCTAGAGATACTGCGTTATTCCAATTGCCAAGTTCTAGATCCCTGTAATGACCTTCTAGACCAGCTTTTAAGATTGCTAGTTTCCAGGATTTGTGTGCTTTTTCGGCTGATTCAAACCATGAATCCATGCCTGCACCACTTTCCCAAGCAGACTCGATAACATTGGATATTTTTCTATCACCACGACCAATAAAATCTTCAATAGCTGATATTCGAACATCAGTTAAGTTAACTTTAATCCCTTTAATAGTTTTAAAATTTTTTCTCAGTATTTCTTGTTTGCGCTCTAACTCAGATGTTGAAACACTATGCCATTGAAAAGGCGTGTGAGGCTTAGGTGTGAAGTTGCTAATTGTGATATTTAGTCTTAGCTGGCCAAGATCAATGCACTTATCTTTTAGCATTTTACACGTTTTAATGATGCCCATAACATCATCATCAGTCTCGCCTGGTAATCCAATCATAAAATAGAGTTTAACTTTCCTGAATCCATTCTCCATTGCTTTGCGAATACCTTCTACTAGATCAATATCAGTAAGTCCCTTATTAATTATGTCTCTGAGCTTTTGAGTTCCTGCCTCTGGTGCAAACGTAAGACTCGCTTGTCTTGCTCCGCCAAGGATGTGTGCGATATCATTATCAAAGCGATCAATACGTTGACTGGGAAGTTGTAAGGTAACATTTTGATCAGCTAATTTATTCCTTAATTCAATTCCAACAGCAGGCAAGGCAAGGTAGTCACTGCAACTAAGTGATAGAAGCGAGAAGTCGCTATAACCTGTTTTTTTTATGCCATTACTTATTGCCTCAATGATTTCCTCAGGCTCAACATCTCTAGCGGGTCGAGTAAGCATTCCTGGTTGGCAGAATCGACACCCTCTTGTGCATCCTCTTCGGATCTCAATGGTTAGCCTGTCATGAATTGTTTCTATGTTTGGTACTAGGCCCGTTGCATAATATGGAATTGGACTTGAAACTCTTCGCAGAATTCTTGGAGGAACTTGATCATGAATTGGTTCGATTGTTACTCCATTAGGTCCTGGATGATATAAAGACGGGACATATATTCCTGGAACTTGTGCTAAATCTTTGAGTGCTTCTGATCTTGTTATTTTAGAAGCTTTTGCCTCTCTAATTATGAGACCAATTTCAGGCAGTAATTCTTCGCCGTCTCCCAGTGCGAAAAAATCAAAGAACTTGGTATATGGTTCTGGATTGCTTGTGGCTGTAGGTCCACCTGCAAATATCAATGGTGGTGATTTTGGGTTATTTATAGGGAGATTTCCGCGATCCTTTGCGTGAAGAGGAATATGGGCTAGATCCAGAATTTCTAAAATATTGGTAGCCCCTAGTTCATAACTCAAGCTGAATCCCAAGATGTTGAATGCAAAAAGAGGGCGGCGGCTTTCAATGGCAAATAAAGGCTGTTTTTTGTCTCTTAATTTTTCTGCCAAGTCATTTGCTGGTAAATAAGCCCTATCGCAAAATTGACCTGGAAGCGCGTTTAAAATTGAATAGAGAATTATGTGACCAAGGTTGCTTGAACCAACTTCATATAGCTCTGGATAAATCAGGGTCCAATGCAGTTCTGTATGTGACCATTGCCGAATTTCAACGCCATGCTCATGCCCCATATAACGGGCTGGTTTGTTAATGCTTGCATCTACTAGCCCCTCAAAATCAATTGGATCTAGAAGGTTTGCCTTTGGATTGCTTGAATTGGCCGAGACATCCAACATATCGAACATCAGGCTTGATTCTTAAGACATCGTATTAAGGAATTTGCATTAGTAAGAAGCTCGCCGTAGCAGGATGTTGCTAAATATGCATTTTTTGTTGTGGTTCTAGTAAACGCTAATTACCTCAAATTGCAGGCAGGGTATCTGTTCCCAGAGATTGCGAGGAGGGTCAAAGCCTTTGGTATTGCAAACCCTGGCGCTTCACTTATCAGGCTTGGTATTGGTGATGTCACAGAACCTCTCCCTCAAGCTTGCAGGTCCGCCATGAAAGCTGCCATCGACGAGATGGGGACATTAGAGGGGTTTCATGGATACGGCCCTGAACAAGGTTATTCCTGGCTTCGTGAAGCTATAGCAAAGAATGATTATCAATTGCGAGGGTGCGACATATCAGCTGAAGAGATATTTGTTTCCGATGGTTCAAAATGTGATAGTAGCAATATTCTTGACATTCTTGGCGATCAGAATCGTATTGCTGTTACGGACCCTGTTTACCCTGTTTATGTAGATAGTAATGTGATGAAAGGTAATACCGGTCAAGTGTTAGATAGTGGTCGTTATCAGGGGCTTTTTTATATACCAATTACCGTAGAAAATAATTTTGAAGCGCGTATCCCTGATCATCCTGTTGATATCATATATCTATGCTTCCCGAATAACCCAACTGGAGCTGTTGCATCTAAAAAGCAATTGGGGTTATGGGTTGATTATGCACTTAAGAATAATTCTTTGATACTTTTTGATGCTGCATATGAGGCTTTCATACAAGATAATAATTTGCCTCATTCAATTTATGAAGTTGATGGAGCTCGTGAATGTGCAATAGAGTTTAGATCCTTTTCCAAAAATGCAGGATTTACAGGAACTCGTTGTGCTTTTACGGTTGTACCTAAAGAGCTAAAGGGGAAATCCACTTTAGAATCCAAAGAGGATGTTTCATTGTGGGAGCTTTGGAGTCGTCGCCAAAGTACTAAGTTCAATGGTGTTAGTTATATTGTTCAACGTGGAGCTGAGGCTGTTTATTCATCTGCTGGTCAGGCTCAAGTAAAAGCTTTGACAAGTTTCTATATGGAAAACGCATCAATTATTAGAAAAGAGCTTGCTATGGCTGGATTAAAGGTTTATGGGGGTGAGAATGCTCCTTATGTATGGATAAAAACTCCGGATGATATTGATTCTTGGGATTTTTTCGATTATTTGCTTAATCAAGCTAATATAGTAGGCACACCAGGCAGTGGTTTTGGAGCTTCTGGTGAAGGATATTTTCGTTTGTCTGCATTTAATAGTCGTAATAATGTAGAGGACGCAATGAGTCGAATCAAAGCTCTTTGAGCTAGGTCTAAGCTTTTTAATTCTCCTTAAATTTTACTTATTAATTTATCAAATTTCATGATACTCAATCTCTCAATTTCGACGCCCGGTAGCTCAGCGACTATAGAGAAGAAAGATGAAAAATTGAGAAGTCGTTCTCCTCTTTATAAAGTTCTTCTTCATAATGATGAAGTTAACTCAATGGAGTACGTAGTACTTACTTTGCGACAGGTTGTTCCTCAGTTAAGTGATCAGGATGCTCTTGCTGTAATGCTTGAAGCTCATAATTTGGGTATTGGATTGGTCATTGTTTGTGACCTCGAGCCTGCTGAATTCTATTGCGAGTGCCTTAAGTCAAAAGGTCTATCAAGTAGTATTGAGAAGGATAGCTAAGCTTTTTTGTATGGATAATTTGATTGCTTTGTTGAGTAGAATAGCAAGTTTAATGCCTTCATTGTTAGTTGTTCCAATCGTATACTTAATTGGATGGTTGACTGTCCAGCCATTGAGGATCTTTTCAAATATTTTTTCAACAGATTCTATATCACTATTTGGCACAATAATTAGCTTTATTGTTTTTATTTTTCTCTTGCCAAGCTGGTCGCAGATGAGGTGGGGAACTAAAACAGTGTTTAGAGCTATTGGCGTCACAAATAACAATACAAAAGCAACTATAAGGTTTTTCTGGCGAGGAATTATTTGGGCTTTTGTATTGTTATTTATTCTTCTTTTTAGTGCTTTTCTTTGCTCTTCTCTTGTTTGGATTGGTGATGTTAATTTAGCGCTAATAAGCAACGCTCTACTTTTATGCTTAGGAGTAGGCTTTGCTGAGGAGCTTATTTTTCGAGGTTGGCTTTGGGAAGAGCTCAATAATATTATTAGCCCAAAATTAGGAATTTATGTTCAAGCACTAATCTTTAGCATTGTTCATATTAGATTTGATCAAGGCTATATATCAATGATATTGTTATTAATAGGTTTATTTTTATTAGGCTTGCTTCTTGCTATTAGGCGTAAATTAGATGGAGGCTCTTTATGGGGTTGTATAGGTTTTCATGGTGGTTTAGTTGGTGGTTGGTTTTTAGTTGGCAATGGTGGATTAATTCAACTTGCATCCAACACTCCTGGTTGGATAGTGGGACCAGGAGATATTGAGTCGAATCCAATTGCAGGATTGCTAGCAATCACTATTTTGCTTGTAAAACTTTTTTATTACCGAAAGGCTTTGCTCATAGATACCTTGCCCTGAAGAGGTGCCTTTAAAGAATCTTCTAGTGGAGCCATTCCAAAATCCCTTTCTAGAAGATCAAATACTGTTTTACCGAAATCTTGTGAGTTATTTTCAAAAGCTTCAAGACATATTTTTCCAAAAATTGAGCCCATTGGCTCTGGGTTCCAGAGAAGTTTTCTTGCTGTCCACGGCATCATGCTCATTGGATTATAGCCTGGCTTAATCAAGCCAGTTTCGAAGGCATATTGTTCGAGATGTGTATGCGGTTGTAGACCAATAAAGAAAATAGAAGGTTCTACTTTTTCGCGACCAAAGATTCTTTCTAATTCTCTGTGATAGGAGATGGTTTGACGTATTGTCTCTGCTGTTTCATCTATTACATTAAAGGAGTAATTGACTGAGATTTGTTCTTTAAAGCCTGCATGGACAAGAGACTTGCAATTTGCAAGAACAGTACGCAAGTTATATCCCATTCTCATTTTACGTACGAGCTCTTGAGATCCCGATGTAATGCCTATCTCGAAATAACTCATTCCTGTCTCAACCATTAAACTTGCGAGCTCTTCGTCTAGATTGTCTGCACGGATGTATGCAGCCCAGCGAATATCTTTTAATCCTGCTTCTTTTATTGCTCTTAGTAGTTCTTTGGCATCTTCTATATAGCGTTTTGCTGGTATAAATTGCGCATCAGTAAACCAAAAACCACGTACTCCTAATTTATATAATTGAAGCATTTCATTGATGACTTCTTCAATTGGATTAAGCCGAACTTTCTTCCCTTCAACAACTGTATAGACGCAGTAGCAGCAATTATGAGGACACCCCCTTTTTGTTTGAATGCCTATATAAAAATCTCCTCCTTCAAGATACCAATTGAATTGAGGCCAAATTGATTTGATGTATGAGTAATTGCACGCTGTTTTTGGAACATTGGTTGGTTGTTCATGTATTAGGCCTGGTCGTGGAGTTTCTCCTGCTATGAAACAGCGCTCACTTTTAATGTCTTCTCCTCTAAGTACTTTTTCTAGGAGTACTTCACCTTCTCCAATAGAAATGATGGTTCCTTTAGGGAGAGAGTTTCCAAGTTGTTCATAGAAAACACTGACAGCACCACCACCTACAATTGTTTCTAAGTTTTTCGAATAACGCTTTGCATATCTGCTCCCATATTTTATAAGTGATTGATTTCTCCAAAGTTCGCCATAGTGACTAGTCATTAAGCGAAGTCCACCAATGGCACCCCTAAGCTTTTTTAATGGGTTTTGTGAGTAAAAGACTTCAAAAGAATTTTGCAGAGGATTTCCACCTCTGCCATCTACAGGTGCATAGATTTGAATATCTCTCCAAGAAAAAATTAAAATAGAAGGCTTAAAAGAATCAATATTGTTTTTAAGGACTTTTTTAACATCAAATATTGGAATTGCTGCGAGATCAAGAATCTTTTGTTTAAGTTGTGGGAAAGTTTTATGTATGTGATCGGCAAGATAGATCGGTCCAATTGGAAAGATTGGGTTGCAAGGAAGCCTGACAATTAAGATTCTCTCCCTGTCTGGATGGTAGTTCTTGAGATTAGAAGAGTCTGGACCCATAGCTGTGCTTAGGCAATTTTAGAAGATTAATGAATGTGTAAGAATCAATTTAATAGTTAAGCTAAGGAATGAGACGTAAAAATTTTGTTTAACTAAATAGTCTGGATTTAAAATTATATGTTTCATAGCACACAAGAGGTGCACTTTTTACTTTTCTTTGCCAGAGGTGTTATTGCCTGGCATGCAAGGCAATAACATGATTTGAAACAAGTTTTCATTCCTTGATTGATTCATACCTCAATAAGTCACGAATTTTGGAGGCTTCTATTACAATCGTCACGGCAGGGATAAGTCCTGCTCTTACTTAACTAAGAGTTCTTTCAGGACTCTTTATACAAACGTCCTTATGACCAGCATCCAACAGCAGCGTTCAAGCGCTCTTGGTGCTAGCTGGCAGCAGTTCTGCGAATGGGTTACCTCCACCAATAACCGCATCTACGTCGGTTGGTTTGGTGTGTTGATGATCCCTTGCCTGCTTGCAGCTACCATCTGTTTCATCATTGCCTTTATCGCCGCTCCCCCGGTTGATATTGATGGCATCCGTGAGCCTGTTGCAGGTTCCTTCCTTTATGGCAACAACATCATTTCTGGTGCTGTTGTTCCTTCTAGTAACGCCATTGGCTTGCATTTCTATCCCATTTGGGAGGCTGCCAGCCTTGATGAGTGGCTTTACAACGGTGGCCCATACCAATTGGTATGTTTCCATTTCCTGATCGGTATTTGTGGCTGGATGGGCCGGCAGTGGGAGCTGTCTTATCGCTTAGGTATGCGTCCTTGGATTTGCGTAGCTTATTCAGCACCTGTTTCAGCAGCATTTGCCGTTTTCTTGGTTTATCCATTTGGTCAGGGATCTTTCTCTGATGGCATGCCGCTTGGAATATCTGGAACCTTTAACTTTATGTTTGTGTTCCAGGCCGAGCACAACATTTTGATGCACCCCTTCCATATGGCTGGTGTTGCAGGAATGTTTGGCGGCAGCTTGTTCTCAGCTATGCATGGTTCTTTGGTGACTTCTTCTCTTATTCGTGAGACCACCGAGAACGAATCCCAGAATTACGGTTACAAGTTTGGCCAAGAGGAAGAGACCTATAACATCGTGGCTGCTCACGGTTATTTCGGTCGTCTGATCTTCCAGTACGCCAGCTTCAATAACAGCCGTAGCCTTCACTTCTTCCTGGCGATATTCCCAGTTGTATGTGTTTGGTTGACTTCAATGGGCATATGCACCATGGCGTTCAACTTGAATGGATTCAACTTCAACCAGTCAGTTATGGATGCGCAAGGTAAGGTCGTACCAACTTGGGGTGATGTCCTAAACAGGGCGAACCTTGGTATGGAGGTAATGCACGAGCGTAATGCTCATAACTTCCCTCTTGATCTTGCTGCGGCAGAGTCCACTTCTGTAGCTCTAGTAGCTCCAGCAATTGGTTAAGACAGGTTTAATACGTGTTTTGATCAATGGTTAATGCTTAGAGATCATTAGCTTTTGAAAGCCTCCTCTCGTGGGGAGGCTTTTTTATTGGCTGAAATGTAAAAAAGGTTGTTTTGATTGCTCCTATAGATCTAGATCAAAGAAGAGAGATCTCCTTTGCCGTTAAGTCTGCCTTTAGGAGATAAGAAAACCTTGAATGAATTTGATTGAGTAAATACGTGGTTATTTTGCGTAGAGGAGAATATCTTTAAAAGAATGCCGGTGACTGGATTTGAACCTGTGACCTACTGATTACGAATCAGTTGCTCTACCCCTGAGCTACACCGGCAAGTATGGGAACCTAACATTCCAAATTATTTGGAGAAGTCATTGAGTAACCATTCTGCCAAAACTAGAACTGAGCTGGACCCTAAATTCCGAGAGAGGTTGCGACTAGAGTCAATGAATCCTTTGCGAGGTTTAAGAAGATTACTTTGGCTTGCTTTTACAGCTTCTGCTTTTATTGGACTTTTAGTAATGACTTTTAGGTCCTTTGATGAAGGGGGGGTTGAGCTTTCAGATGTAGGAATTCAGTTTGGAGCATTGATTCTGTTTGGTTATTTGTTGTGGATTGACCGTCATAAAGAGAGTTGAGAAATGTTTTTTTTATTTATACAGTTTTTGGAATATCTTTTTAAGACAGTACATGAAGTTAATTCAGAGATATATATCCTTAAGTGATTAATTTTCGTCTTTGTGTTGTCAACTTAAATGCGTCAACTATGTCTCCTGATTCCCAATTAGCAAATCTGTCACAGCCAATTCCGCATTCAAATCCTGTTGCAACTTCTTTTACATCATCTTTGTTTCTCCGTAATGAGTCAAGATCTCCTTCAAAGACAACCTGACTAGCTCTTTGAACTCTTACTCTGCAATTTCGCTGAAGTTTGCCAGTTGTGACATAACAACCAGCAACTGAACTCTTGCCAATGCTAAAAATAGCTCGGACTTCTGCTTGCCCAAGGGCCTCTTCTACCATCTCTGGCTCGAGAAGCCCTTCCATTGCAAGTTGGATATCTTCAAGAAGCTTATAAATTACCTCGTAATCCCTTACATCTACACCGTTAGCATCGGCGGCACGCTTAGCGCCTGTTGCCATCGATGTATTGAAGCCAACAATTACTGCTCCTGAGGCCGCGGCAAGATCTACGTCGGTCTCGGTTATTTCTCCTGGCGCAGAAAGCAAAACTCTTACCTGGACTTCATCCTTAGGTAGTTGCTCAAGAGAGCCAAGAATTGCTTCTACGCTTCCCTGAACATCGGCTTTGAGAATGAGATTTAGTTCTTTAAGTTGACCTTCACTTGCTTGACCTGACATCCCAGAAAGCGAAACTCTTCTAGATGCCATTTGTTGGGCAAGACGCGAGGCCCTTGCATCTGAAGCACGCTCGCCTACTACTGATCTTGCTGACTTTTCATCAGGATAAACCTCAAATTCGTCACCAGCTGTAGGTACTTCGCTAAAGCCAAGTGCTTCTACTGCAAATGATGGGCCAGCGTTTTTCACCCGCGATCCATTCTCATCTACCATCGCACGCACTTTCCCAAGCACAGGACCTGCGGCTAATACATCTCCAGTGTTTAAGGTGCCATTTTGAATTAGTAGGGTTGCAACGGGTCCTTTTGCCTTATCAAGATGGGCTTCGACAACGGTGCCTTTAGCAAGTCTCTTAGGGTTAGCTTGCAGGTCTTCTACTTCAGTTACCAACAAAATCATTTCTAGGAGTTTGTTGATGTTTTCTCCTTTAACAGCACTGACTGGAACCATCACAACATCACCACCCCAATCTTCTGCAAGCAGATTTTGATCAGATAGTTCTTGTTTTACTCGGTCAGGAGATGATCCTTCTTTGTCAATTTTATTGATGGCAACAACTATGGGAACTTCTGCTGCTCGAGCGTGACTAATGGCCTCTAGTGTTTGAGGACGAACTCCGTCATCTGCGGCAACAACTAAAACTGCTACGTCCGTAACTTTTGTGCCTCTGGCTCTCATAGCAGTGAAAGCTTCGTGCCCAGGAGTGTCAAGGAAAGTTATTTTTCTTGCTTCGCCACTATGTTCAACTTCTACTTGGTAAGCGCCAATATGTTGAGTAATTCCTCCAGCCTCGCCAGATGCTACGCGGGCTTTGCGAATAGCATCAAGCAAGCTTGTTTTCCCATGGTCAACATGCCCCATCACTGTCACTACAGGAGGTCGCCTAATTAAGTGCTCAAGATCTGATTCTTCAATAATTTCTCCTGACTTCTTAGCGGCTTCTTCTATGTCATCCTGAAGAACAGGAACATCGAATTCTTTTGCAACAGCTTCGATTGTTGGAAGATCTAATGTTTGAGTAACGGTGGCGATTATTCCTTTAAAGAAAAGGGACTTGATGATTTCTGAGCTTTCTACGCTGAGCATATCAGCGAGCTCTTGAACCGTGAGATTTGATTCAGGAACAATCAACATCTCGGGGCGAATCTGCTTTGCCTCACGAGCAGCTCTAAGCTCCATTGCTCGACGGCGTTGCCTTTGTCGAGTTGTCTCTTTTTTGCGTTTCCGCATTGCTGCTACAGGCTTCTGAGCAGCTTTTTGCTTAGATTTAGGTTTTGAAGGCCTGGCGAGACTTGCACTTAGTATTAGGGCTTGTTTCTCTCCAGCAAAACCTCCAGTTTCAGCAGTTAATGCATCATCATTTTCTCCAATGATGTGTACTTTCTGGCGTTGTTTTTGAGGGGACTTGTTTCTTAAAGCTTCTAGCTTGGCGCTATCGTCCCAATCTGGTTTTCCTGCTCTTCTAGGTGCTCCAGCGCCAGATCCTGGTCTGTGATTAGGACGTTTTGCAGATGGAGGGGTTGGCTGGTTGGGTCTGTTAGTTGGCGGAGTAGCGCTGTCAGAAGAAGGCTTTTGCTTTTGCCCGACTGGTGTTCCATCAGGACGGCGAGGTGGTGGTGTGCCTGGTCTTCCAGTTGGTTTTTGAAGCTGCATTAACTCACCAGGGGCTACTGGCTTGCGCATGCCTGGAGGCATACCTTGCCGGTTATTAGGCCCTGATCGACTATTGCTGTCTCTTGTTGGAGAATTGCTGTTAGAGCGATCACGCCGTATTGGTTTGCCAACAAGTTCAAGAGAATTTCCCGCAGAGCGAGGTTGTCCAGGCCTATTTATCCCTTGCCTATTTTGATTGCCATAACGCTGACCTTGGCCTGGTTTTTGAGGGAGACCATTTCGTGGATTTTGACTACCAATTGACCGTGTAGGACTGCCAGGTCTGCGTCTATCTTGTCGTTGATTATCTGGTCGACTTGGCGGTGCAGCAGGCCTTTTTGGTTGAGGTCTCCCAACGAGTTCTGGTCTTGGCGCTTGACTTGTTGGTTTAGTAGTGTTTAACGGCCTATTTGGAGAACCAGGTGTAGGAGGCTTGGGAGAAGTCTTGTGGTTGGAAGCTTTCGCTGGAATATTGCTTTTTGGAAGGTTGGTTTGTGACTGTTTCCCAGGTCTATTAAGAATGTTTGGAGTTGATGCAGAAGGTGCCTTTGGCGTTGGCCTTGGAGCCGGAGCAGTTAGTCTGTTTATAGGAGTCGGGCGATTTTCTGGGGATATCGAAATAGGTTTGGTGACGTTTTTCTGAGGAGTGACTTTGCTGCTTGCTTTATTACTTAGTGGAGCAGTTGGGCGAGCAGGCTTGACAGGGGTTTTCGATGATGGTGTGAATGCAGGCGTTGGTCGTTTAGGCGCTGAAGCGGAAGGCGCAACAGGTGTAATTGATTTACTTGTATGGGACTTAGTCTTCCTATCTGGCTTTAAATCAATTTGAGCATCTTTTTTCTGTGGAGTTATAGCTTTCTTTACGGATAGGATTTCTTTCCCTGGTTGTACTTTGCTTTTTTGGGATGAGTCTGATCTTTTCCCATTTCTTAGCAGATTGCGAATACTTTTTGCTTCGTCATCACTGATCGAACTGCTGTGGCTTTTTGCAGAAATAGAAAGTTTTTTGGCGGCATCAAGCACGTCCTTGCTCTCCAGGCCCAAATCCCTGGAAAGTTCATAAATTCTGATTTTGCCGCTGCTGGTCATTAAAGTCTCCTGTCGGTCCAGGTACTAAGCACCTCAGGGCTCCTCGCAAGCGTGAAGCCATAGTCCATATTGCCTTAGCGACCACCTCACTGACAGTGAGTGAGCCGCTTTTGCAGCACTTCCAAAACGTTTGGAGGCACCTGACAACGCAGGGCTCTTTGCAGACGTTTTTGTCGGCGCGCCTGTTCTAGGCAGTTCTGATTAGGACAAAGATAGGCTGATCTGCCCATTCCCTTATCAAGAACTACGCCATCCTGGTGGTCTCGGACTACTCGCCAAAGCTGCTGGCGATTCAGCAGCTTTCGGCAGGCAACGCATCGACGGAGGATGGGACGTTGCATTACCGAGCTTCGTCCTCTAGAGAGGAGTTTTCAGTAATGAGCGATTCACTATTAGGTTCTGAATTATTAATTACTTCTTCCTCTTCCGACGAAGAAGCATCTTCTTTTTCAAAGTTTTCATCATCTTCAGGAAGTGGGTAAAGTTCTCTAAGTCTGGCATCTTCTTCTGCTCGGGCTGCATGTTCAGCTGCTAGTCGTTCTTCAGCTTCTTGCTGTAAAGCTTCTTCTTCTTTCCTTTGGGCAATCAATTCAGCCACAATTGAGTCCTCATTAGCTTGGTCATATTCCTGAGAATTTTTTATGTCTATTTTCCAGCCTGTAAGGCGGGCAGCAAGTCGTACATTTTGACCTTCACGACCAATTGCAAGACTTAATTGATCTGGGGGGACTAGGACATGGGCATGCTGCCCTTCTGGGTCAACAAGTCGAACCATTTCAACTCTTGATGGACTAAGTGAGTTTGCAATGTATTGAGTCGGATCTGATGACCATCTGATTACGTCTATTTTTTCACCACGGAGTTCATTGACAACTTGTTGAATTCGAGAGCCTCGTGCACCTATGCATGCTCCTACAGGATCGACTTCACGTTCAATACTATCTACTGCAACTTTTGTACGAGGTCCCACTGATCGAGAGGGTGGATTCGCTTCTCTTGCTACCGCGACAATACGTACTGAACCCTCTTGGATCTCAGGCACCTCATTTTCAAATAAGTAAACAACAAGGCCTGCGTTAGCCCTGCTTACAAAGAGCTGAGGACCTCTTCTTGGAATTTCACTTACTTCTTTAAGAAAAACTTTGAAAGTGGCATTGGCTCGATAATTGTCATTTGGTAATTGATCTCTTCGAGGTAGTTCTGCCTCCACTTCAGGTCTTCCAAGTCCTGAACTAACAGCCATGATGACTGATTGTCTTTCAAAGCGAATAACTCTTGCTGTTAAAACAGGATCTTCCAAATCAGCGAATTCTTCTTGGATCATTCGCCTTTGTTGGTCTCGAAGCTTTTGGGCTAAGACTTGTTTGGTAGTGGATGCTGCCATCCTTCCAAAATCTTCTTTTTCAGGGGTGACATCTAGTACAACGGTATCTCCTACTTGAGCATCTTCTGCTACTTGCATTACTTCAGAAAGAGCAATTTGGTGATCCTCGCTTTCTACTTCTTCAACTATTATTTTGCTAGCAAGTACTCGGTAACCTTCTTCATCCAGATCAAGCCCAACATCGAAATTGCTGAAATACTCCTCTTCAAAAGGGTCTTCACTTATCCCAAGGTAAAGAGTTCTTCTATATCGTTCATAACCTTTTAAAAGGGCCTCCCGTAAGGCAGCCTCTACCACCTGAGTAGGAAGCTTTTTCTCCTCACTGATGTCTTCTATTAGGGTATTAAGGCCGGGGAGTAGAACTAATGCCATCGAAGATGGAAGAAAGAGGATTGGACTGAAAGTGAAGCAATTAAACCTTTGGGCTTGTTAGACGGACATAAATTACGTCTTTTCGCGGTATTTTTTTGATACGCCCTTTGATGTTGAGGAGAACATGATTTTCCGAACGTTCGTGTAATAAGCCCGCTAGCTGAATTTCCGCATTCTTTTCGTTTCGGAAGCTAACTTCTACTGGGAACCCATGAAATGTTTGAAAGTCTCGATCAGTATCGAGGCTTTCACTGATTCCTTGACTGCTGATCTCGAGTACGTATGGCTCTTTAATTAGGTCTGAATCCTCAATTGCTTCTCCCATAGGAGCACTAAATTTTGCACAGTCGTCTAAAGAGACATCTCCTCCGCTCTTTGGACGAATCTGTACCTGAAGTGTCATGGGAATCATATGGGTGAGCAAATGCACACGGCAAAGATCAAAGCCATATTTGGAAGCTGTCGAAGACGCGAGTGTTTCCAATTCAGCAAGATTTTTGTGAGGCAAGAGCAGACAGTAAGTCGGACATTGCCCGACCGGTTTTAGCAGTTACCTGCCCCCTTTTGAGGAGGTACCCGTCAGGCACCTCTGCAATCTAAGTGATTGCTTTACTTTTGCACTATGTGGTTAGGGTTTAAGAGTTCTATCTTTGGAAGGAAGTACTGGTATGGGATGGTGGACTGGAATGTCCTATCAATCTCTGTTGGGAGCTCAGTTCAAGAATGAATCTTCAGAGTTGCATGGATCAAATCTTCCTTTTGTATACCAAGCTTCAAAAGATTGTCTTGACGTTTGCGTCAGTATTTATTTTTTTCTTTAGTGGAAGCGATGCATATGCTTTGTCAATTGAAATGGGGGATGGTGGCCATAGTTTCGTTGCAGAGGCTGTTCGTCGTGTAGCACCTGCAGTGGTTCGAATTGATACCGAAAGAATTGTTGAGAGGCAACCTTTTGATCCAACATTGTTGGATCCTTTATTAAGGGATTTGTTGGGAGATCCAAGCATGCTCCCAGAGAGAGAGAGAGGACAAGGATCAGGAGTGCTAATTGATAATCAAGGACTTGTTTTAACAAACGCTCATGTCGTTGAAAAAGTTGATGCTGTAAATATCACACTTGCTGATGGGAATCAGCTTGATGGAATTGTTATAGGAACTGATGTAGTTACAGATATAGCGCTGGTTCGACTTCAAGGTCAGAGTGATTTAATTGCTGCACCTTTGGGAGATTCTGAAGCACTTGAAGTTGGAGATTGGGCGATTGCACTTGGGACTCCATATGGGCTTGAAAGTACGGTTACCCTTGGAATTGTGAGTAGCTTGCATCGCAACATAAGTAGCCTTGGCTTTACAGATAAGAGGTTAGATTTAATTCAGACAGATGCAGCGATAAATCCTGGTAATTCAGGTGGTCCATTGGTGAATGGGAAAGGAGAGGTTATTGGTATAAATACACTTGTTCGCTCAGGCCCTGGAGCAGGTTTGGGTTTCGCAATTCCAATCAATTTAGCTCGTAGTGTTTCAGATCAATTACTTTTCAATGGAGAGGTTGTTCATCCTTACTTAGGTGTTCAATTAGTTCCACTTACTCCTCGTATTGCAAAGGAGCATAATCTCGATCCAAATTCTCTTGTTGAATTGCCGGAGCGCTCGGGAGCATTAGTTCAGAGCGTTCTCCCAGAAAGTCCGGCAGAGAAAGCTGGTCTAAGACGGGGTGATTTGATTGTTGCAGCTGGTGACATAACAGTTAGTGACCCACAGTCCCTGCTTAAGCAAGTTGAGCAATCTGAGCTTGATAAAACCTTTTCTTTGAAAGTGATACGGAATGGCTCTGAATTAAACCTTGCTGTAAGACCTGAAGCATTGCCAGGTGTTCGTTGAAGCCCCCTCTCTTGCTACTGTCGCGCTAATCAATTAATCGTAATGGCTGATCTTCAAACTGAGATGAAACAAGCCGTAGCTTTAGAGGCTGTTGAACAAATAGAAGATGGAATGGTTGTAGGGCTTGGATCGGGTTCAACTGCAGCACTGATGATCAAGGCCCTTGGTGCAAAGTTGGCCTCAGGGGAGTTAAAAAAAATTGTTGGTGTTCCTACATCTTTTCAGGGAGAAGTTTTGGCATCGGAACTAGGAATCCCTCTTGCTACTTTGCAAGGTATAGCTGGCATTGATTTGGCAATTGATGGTGCCGATGAAGTTGACCCTGCCTTTCAATTAATTAAAGGAGGTGGGGCATGTCATGTGCAAGAAAAACTTGTTGCTGTGCGATCTAAACGTTTTATTGTTGTAGTAGATTCTACAAAGATTGTAGAAAGATTAAACCTTAGTTTTAAGCTTCCTGTTGAAGTCTTGCCGGGTGCTTGGAAGCAAGTTAAGAAATCATTATTAGATATGGGTGGTCAATCTGACTTAAGGATGGCAACAAAAAAAGCGGGTCCGGTCGTTACTGATCAAGGTAATCTTGTGCTTGATGTGAGTTTTGAGGGCGGGATCCCTGACCCTAAGTTTCTAGAACCGACGATTAATAATATTCCTGGTGTTTTAGAAAATGGTTTATTTGTTGACTTAGCAGATGAAGTTTTAGTTGGGGAAGTCTCGGAGGGGAAAGCAGGTGTTATTAACCTTAAAAAGATTTAGCAGTTTCTTTTTTTTATTGATTCTGCGTGGCTGTGCAAGCCTTCACTTAAGGCTAAAGCTTTTATGGCGGAGCCAGTTTCTTGTAGGGCTTTCTGATTGAATTGAACAATAGAAGTGCTTTTTAGAAAAGTTTCTACACTTAAGGCTCCGCTGAATCTGGCTGCTCCTGATGTTGGAAGGGTGTGATTTGGCCCTGCTAAATAATCTCCAACTGCTTCAGGTGTCCATTTCCCTATAAAAATTGCACCTGCATGGGACACTTGCTTGATTAGTGTTTCAGGATTTTGTACAAGTAATTCTAAATGTTCTGGGGCAAATTGATTGCTAAGTTCTACACAGGACCTGAGGTCTTCGCAAGAAACTATTAGCCCCCAGTCTTTTAACGAAGCTTCGCAGATTTCTTGTCTTGGATGTGATTCAAGTTGAATTTTTAATTGATTAGGAACTTCCCTAGTAAGGTTCTCATTAGTGGTTAATAAAACAGCTGAAGCTAAAGGATCATGTTCGGCTTGAGCTAGTAAATCGGCAGCAACTTGTTCAGGAATTGCAGTATGATCTGCAATTATTAAAACTTCGCTAGGTCCTGCGAGTGAGTCGATGCCAACTTGCCCATAAACAGCTTTCTTAGCAAGTGTCACATAAATGTTCCCCGGACCAGTAATTACATCTACTTTTGGAACGCTCTCCGTCCCAAATGCCAAAGCTCCAATAGCTTGTGCTCCCCCTATTCTTATTACTTCATCCACCCTTGTTAAATAAGCAGCAGCTAGAACAGTTTGGTCTATTTCTCCTGTTTTCGTTGCGGGTGAGGCCATTACAAGATGCTTCACTCCTGCAACTTTTGCAGGAATTGCATTCATAAGCACTGTGCTTGGGTAGGAAGCTCTCCCTCCAGGGATATAAATACCGGCTTGTTCTACCGCTTGCCATCGCCGTCCAAGGGTTTCACCATGAATGCCTTTTATGGAAAGATCTTTTGGATATTGTTGTTGATGGAAATCTTCTATACGACTTTTTGCGAGTTTGAGAGCAGCTTTCAGGTCACTTGCTGTGTTCTGCCAGGCTTCCTCAAGTTTGGATGCATGGATTTTGATTGGTTCGGGGCTAAAGCCATCAAATTCTTTGGTGTAGCGGATAAGCGCCTTATCTCCTTGATCCCTAACGGCTTGGAGAATCTCATTAACTGCAAAGATTGTTTTTTCTTGTGACTTGTGGCTCGTGCGCTCCGACAAGCGTTTAATTGCAAGCCTTGCAGCTGGACATCCCTTTATGCATTGAATAATTTCGAAGGGTTCAAAAGGTTTGGACTGGTTTTGTTCGCTCAATTTCTGCAAATCCAAATCTAAAAGCAAGCTAGGACCTTTCTGAGAATTTTTTTGAAGGCACCTAACACCTTTAAGAGGTCTGTTCTAAGTTAATATCAAAAATTATCTACAAGAACACGGAATCTGTGGCCAATAACAAGTCGTCTAAGAAGCGCGTTCAAATTGCCGAGCGTAATCGACTAGAAAACAAGTCCTATAAATCAGCAGTAAGGACCTTAATGAAGCGCTGCATTAGTGCATGCCAGGCATATTCTGATAAGCCTGGAGAAAAAACTCAGGTATCAATTAAAGAGAGCATGAATGCTGCCTTTAGTAAAATTGATAAAGCCGTCAAGCGAGGGGTCATGCATAGAAATGCGGGAGCTCATCAAAAATCAAGGCTAAGCATGGCAGTCAAAGGGGTACTTGATTCTGCAAATTAGTGAAAGTAATGCTTGTTTTTAGAAAAGTTCCTTTCGTGACTGGTTAAAGGCAGAATAGTAAAAGCTTTTTTTTTTCAGGTGTCTTCTATTGAACTGATTGATAGTCATTGCCATATAGTTTTCAGAAATTTTGCTGAGGATCTAGATCAAGTTGCCGAACGGTGGAGGGAAGTAGGCGTAGTTAGTTTGTTGCATGCATGTGTTGAGCCTTCAGAGATTCCTGCAATTCGTTCCTTAGCAAATAGGTTCCCAGAAATGAGATATTCCGTAGGAGTTCACCCTCTTGATACTAAGCACTGGCAAAGCAATACCAAATCTGTTCTGAGAAATGCCGCTATTAATGATCAACGAGTTGTAGCTATTGGAGAATTGGGGTTAGATCTTTTTAGAGATAAAAACCTGCAAGAGCAGTTGGCCATCCTGCGACCGCAGTTAGATCTAGCAGTTGAACTTGATTTACCAGTGATAATCCACTGCCGTGATGCCGCTGAGCCAATGATTACTGAGTTGCAACAGCGTTATCAAGAAGGAGTCTGTCCTAGGGGGGTCATGCATTGCTGGGGAGGCACTGTAGAAGAGATGAATAATTTTTTGGAATTGGGATTTTTTATAAGCTTCAGTGGCACGGTTACTTTTCCTAAGGCAGCTGCAATTCACGAATGTGCTTCCCAGGTGCCTTCTAATCGGTTGTTAGTTGAGACGGATTCCCCTTTCCTGGCACCTGTTCCTAAAAGAGGGAAGAGAAATGAACCTGCCTTTGTTCAGGCTGTTGCGTCCAGGATTGCTGATTTACGCGGTGAATCTATTGATCAAGTAGCAGGGAGTTCTACTGCTAATGCCAGAAAGTTGTTTGGATTGCCTTGAAACTAGTTGTAGTTTCTCCCGTTTTCGTTTAGGTGTAGGATGTTTAATTGGCCTTGCTAGACGCAGAATTTCTGTGCCTATCGTCCGAGAGTCAATTTCATCCTGCTTCATTGTTGACGACGGTCGTTCTTTTTCTTGATTTTTTGGCCGATATGTAAGGCATCTGCATATGCTCCTTTCTGAGAGAGCAGATGCCTTACAAGTGGGCTTGGGAGATTAAGAAGCGAGAATCCAGTCACAATTCAGGACCACTAAACAACTCCTTCTCAACTGCCTTACTCCGCATGAGCAGAAGCGCTATTAAGGTTGCTAAGACTGCGACCTATCTACCCGACCTTGTCGAGGTTCAGCGGGCAAGTTTTAAGTGGTTTTTGGAAAAAGGTTTAATCGAAGAGCTTGAAAGCTTTTCGCCAATTACTGATTACACTGGCAAGCTCGAGCTCCATTTTGTCGGAAGTGAGTACCGACTTAAGCGACCTCGTCACGATGTTGAAGAAGCCAAAAGAAGAGACGCAACATTTGCTTCTCAAATGTATGTAACTTGTCGTTTGGTTAATAAGGAAACAGGAGAGATCAAAGAGCAAGAAGTTTTTATAGGGGAGTTGCCTTTAATGACTGAAAGGGGGACATTTATTATTAATGGAGCGGAAAGGGTAATTGTTAATCAAATTGTAAGAAGTCCAGGAGTCTATTTTAAAGATGAGCAAGACAAAAATGGCAGAAAAACTTATAACGCAAGTGTAATTCCAAATCGTGGGGCTTGGCTAAAATTTGAAACAGATAAGAATGGATTGTTGCATGTTCGCGTAGATAAAACTAGAAAAATCAATGCTCATGTTCTTATGAGGGCAATGGGTCTCTCAGATAATGATGTTATTGATAAACTTCGGCATCCTGAATATTACAAGAAATCTATTGAAGCAGCTAATGAAGAAGGTATTAGTTCAGAAGATCAAGCTTTATTAGAGCTTTATAAGAAACTTCGACCAGGAGAGCCCCCATCTGTTAGCGGTGGCCAGCAACTTCTGCAGACAAGATTTTTTGATCCTAAGCGATACGATCTTGGAAGAGTAGGAAGATATAAAATTAATAAAAAATTAAGGCTAACCATCCCTGATACTGTTCGAACTCTTACTCATGAAGATGTCTTGTCAACGCTTGATTACTTAATCAATCTTGAGCTTGATGTTGGGGGAGCATCTCTTGACGATATTGATCATTTAGGCAATAGAAGAGTACGTTCTGTCGGCGAATTGCTGCAAAATCAAGTCCGAGTAGGCCTCAATAGACTAGAAAGAATAATAAAAGAAAGGATGACAGTTGGGGAGACTGATTCTCTGACTCCGGCTCAATTAGTTAATCCAAAACCATTGGTTGCAGCAATTAAAGAATTCTTTGGTTCTAGTCAATTAAGTCAGTTTATGGATCAAACAAATCCATTGGCTGAGTTAACTCATAAACGGCGGATTTCTGCTCTTGGTCCAGGTGGCTTGACTAGAGAGCGTGCAGGTTTTGCTGTTAGAGATATACATCCGTCTCATTATGGAAGGCTATGCCCTATTGAGACGCCTGAAGGACCAAATGCAGGACTAATTAATTCTCTAGCTACTCATGCAAGGGTTAATCAATATGGATTTATTGAGACACCATTCTGGAGGGTTGAGGATGGTCGAGTGATGAAGGAAGGTGATCCTATTTATTTGTCTGCAGATCTAGAAGATGAATGTAGGGTTGCGCCCGGTGATGTTGCGACAGATTCCGATGGGAAAATAATTGCTGAGTTAATACCTGTTAGGTATCGTCAAGACTTTGAAAAGGTTCCTCCAGAGCAGGTTGATTATGTTCAACTTTCTCCTGTTCAGGTTATCTCTGTAGCAACTTCTTTGATCCCTTTCCTTGAGCATGATGATGCGAATAGAGCCCTAATGGGTTCAAATATGCAACGTCAGGCTGTGCCACTCTTGAGGCCTGAGAGACCTTTAGTTGGAACTGGATTGGAGACCCAAGTTGCTAGAGACTCTGGGATGGTTCCTATTTCTAAGGTAAATGGAACAGTTACTTTTGTTGATGCTACGGCTATAGTTGTTCAGGATGAGGATGGAAATGATCATACGCATTATTTACAGAAATATCAGAGATCTAATCAAGACACTTGCCTTAATCAGCGTCCAATCGTTCGACAAGGAGATCCCGTAATTGTTGGCCAGGTTTTAGCTGATGGTTCAGCGTGTGAAGGTGGAGAAATTGCCTTGGGACAAAATGTACTTGTCGCTTATATGCCTTGGGAAGGACAAACAAGAGGATGAAGTTGAATCGCACGGCCATCAACTAACTTTGGCTCAAAAGCTTGAATGCCTAACCTATGAAGAGTTGGGGCCCTATTTAGAAGAATGGGATGCCCATCAATTACCTCTTGCAAAACTTGCATAACCTCATCGTCCGCACGCTGAATAAGTTTTTTAGCTGCCTTAATATTATTCACAATATTTTGACGAATTAATCTATGAATAACGA
>QCFN01000016.1 GCA_003280245.1 Prochlorococcus sp. AG-363-J23 | reverse complement strand
ATCTGCAGGTGGATTTGATTGGGAATTCAGGTGGGCCTTTAAGAAAGGCGAGCTAATAGTTGAGCCATCATTAGGGCGTGCCTTAATTCAAGACGCACTCCTAAGATTCCTAATTAAAAGTGACTATAGCCTTGAAGCAGGAAGCGACTACGTTTTTAAAGTCAGGGCGAGATTTTAAAGTTAGGTTCTCCAGGCCAAAAGAATTTTCTTTGCAAATAAGTTTCGACTAAAAGAAGCGCAGCGATAGCATCGAGATCATGAGGAGGAAGCACTAGATCTCTTGGCATATATTTTCGCCAACCTGAAGGCGGCCAAATCTCCCAATACCGTTGACGAGCAAGAAGGGTTGTACCTTGTTCTTCAACTAGTTTCAAAGGAAGGATATCTAGCAACAATTTTTGCCACCTTAAACTACTGGTTCCATTTCCTAAGAAAATTTCTTGAACAAGATTTTTCTGAATCCAATCATTAATCAAATCAACAACTCCACTGGATGGAGAGACCTTACCATCAAGAACAATTCCTTGGTCCAAATCAACCAATACGAGTCCACATTTATGACTCCCTGGATCCATTGAAATAATGTTTTTCATTAATACCTATTCATTAATTTTCAGAACTTTTTCTAAGCACAACAGCAATTGGGTCGGCAGTATCACTTGATTGAATCGCAATAGCATCTAACTGAACTCGAGGGGTACGCCTTTTTAACATTTCTCGACTCAATATATTCATTGAATTCGCATCAAATTGCAATCCAGAGCGAAGAGATCCACGACGCTTAACCTCTGCGAAAGCAGAAGCAAGAAGAAGGTTCAATCTTGTTCTAACCGAAGAAGAACTTCTTTCATCTTCTTCAAGCCATGTACTTGCCAATACCTCACCTTCCTTAACTATTGTTATATTGGGAAGAACTTCTGGGAAAGCATAAACAAACCTTTCTCCTCGCAGTACATTTGCAGCCGATCGAAAATTAACAACCCATGATCCTTTTTCACTTATAATACTTTCAAGTCTCTGAATATCAGCCTTAGGGACTAATAAGATTTGCCTATTAGGAATCTCTCCAGGTCTTACTTTTTGATAGGCCTCAAGATTTGCCTCTTGCAAAAGGCCATCAATTAATCCCTTGATTTCACTCGCTGTTTCCAATTCAACAGTTAAGGTTGCAAGATTTTGTCCACTAGTTAAAACAACATCACCTCTCCTAAAAGCAATAAGATCTTTCTGAATTTGTTTCAACTCCCCGTTGGCTTGCACATACATCTGGCGAGCATCCTTTAATCTCATTTGAAGGTCACCTAATTCAAACAGTCCAACTCTTAACTGACGACTAACCAATAAAAGTAACCCTAAAGAAAGTGAACTAATTAGGCTCCCTGTTACAGCCGTAATAAATACAGCTGTTCGCTTTGGTCTAAGATTAAAAACACTTAAACGCGCTTTCCCAACCATACTGCCCAATCGATCACCAATAGTCGCAAGGACACCTCCTAACAACAAAAGAATAAAAATAAGAATCCATCCCGTCAAAATAAATCTCTTAAAAGGTTAATTGAAAAAGGTTAATTGAACTTCTTGGACAAAGCTATTGGATCTAAAACTGTAATTTTCTTTCGGTCAATTTGAACAAGGCCTGAATTACGCAAGTCTCCCAAAAGTCTTGTAATAGTTACACGTGTGGAACCTATTGCTTCTGCAATTGCTTGATGAGACAAACGCAGATCGATTGTTATGCCTTTTTCGTCAGGCACTCCAAAATCTCTACACAAAACCAACAAGAAACTAACCAATCTGGATGACATATCCCTATGAGTCAAAGTCTCAATCATTGTCTCAGTTTGCAAAATTCGACTTGAGAGACCCTGCAACAAGAGCAAACCAACACCTGGGTCAGCTTCTATTGCTTGTCTAACTGAAGAGGCCGGTGCTGTATGCATTTCCACCCTCGTCAAAGCTACAGCATGATAAAAACGATCTGATCTATGCCCTGTAAGGAGTGACAGTACGCCAAAAAGACTATTTTCACGAAGCAAAGCAACGGTTATTTCCTCTCCTGACTCATACACCCTTGAAAGCCTTACTGCACCCCTGCGAATGAGGTATACCCTTTCTGCAGGGTCTCCTGGGAAAAAAATTGTTTTAGATCTATCGACCAATTCAGAACTCGAGCCATCAAGTTCTCTTATGATCTCCAGCAGGCTTTTGCTGTTATTCAAAGAAGCGTTAGCAAAAGTTGTTGACACGTTTATAAGAAATAAGGCTAATGCAGTAAAAAATTGCTGCCAAGTAACAAGGAAAGACGTTAATTAGAGAACAAAAAAAAACTTGTATCAATAGGTACAATTTTAATTTTGTTGCTCTAAGGCTAATTTCTGAGCCAGATGCAATTTCTCCAATGCCGGTTCAGCAAAATCCAACATTATATTTAGCTCCGCTCTGCTAAATGAAGCTCTCTCAGCGGTGCCTTGAAGCTCCAAGAAACGATGATCTGCAGACATAACAACATTCATATCCACATCTGCTGACGAATCCTCTAAATAATCAAGATCTAAAAAACAATTTCCATCAGTCAACCCAACCGAAACACCAGCCACCTGTCCTATCAAAGGATTAACAGTTATTAGTCCCTGCGAAATCAAACGCTCAAATGCTCTAGCCATAGCAATCCAAGATCCAGTAATAGCAGCAGTTCTAGTCCCCGCATCAGCCTGTATTACATCACAATCCACAAGCAATGTCTTCTCTCCCAGTAACGAAAAATCAACAACAGCCCTCAAACTGCGGCCGATCAAACGTTGAATCTCCTGGGTCCTGCCAGAAAGTTTCATAAACTCTCTTTTCTTACGTTGAGGAGTCGAGCCAGGAAGAAGGCGATATTCAGCAGTTAACCAACCTTTTCCACTCCCACTTCGCCAATTAGGCACATCATTCTCAATAGAGATACTGCAGAGCACTGAAGTTTTACCCGTTGAAATTATCAAGGAGCTAAGAGCAAACTCCATTGGATCCCAATTGACTTGAAAGGCTCTGAGCTCATTAGCAAGTCGACCATCTCTTCGAAGCTTGGAAGAATTGAGCATTTTTTAACAAGTTACGCAATCAAGCTATAGCAATCAAACTAAAGGGGGGTCTACACCATCAATAGTGTCAGGACCCTTGTTAGCAAATTTACTGACGCTAGATTTGCATTGATCGGTATTTCACCGAATGTCCGAATTTTAATGACAGCAAGCCTGAACGACCGCAAAAATTTCTCGGCTCAAAACAGGGCTGCTCATACCTTTAGCGAAGCCGGCATGCCGACATTAAGGCCTGTCCCCTCCACCCAAATCAGGCCTCCCCTTCACCTTGTGAGCCCGGAAGGGAGGCTTCAGATAAACACTGCTTCATATAGAGGAAGCTTCTCCAAGGTTCTAAGCGAGGCGTTAAGGGCCGCTGGGCTAGGTAGCAGAGTAATGATTGTTCAATTTTTGAAAGGCGGCGTTAACCAAGGACCCGAAGGTGTAATTGAATTATGCGGACAATTGAAGTGGTTGCGTCCAAAAATCTCTTATTGCATTAGTGAACCATTCTCAAAGCAAGACGCTACTAATCCTCAAAAAAGCGTCTTAGACATTTGGAATATATGCAGCAATCATTTAATCAAAGGAAACCTTGACCAACTAGTCCTTGACGAAATTGGTCTTGCAATTGCGTTGGGATATCTCAATGAAGAGGAAGTAATAGCTACTCTCGAAAAAAGGCAAGAGACCATGGATGTAATCATTACTGGCCCTTCCATACCTTCTCGCCTGATGGCTATTGCTGATCAGGTAACAGAATTGCGCTCTGGATTTTAATGCTTAAAAACGACCTCTGGATAAAAGAACAGGCCAAAGCAGGAATGCTAGAGCCATTTCAAGGAAGCTTGATCAGGCACCTTAATCCTGAACAAAAACTTGACCCAGTACTCAGTTTTGGTTGTTCGTCATATGGATATGACCTGAGGCTTTCTTCTCAGGAATTTCTCATTTTTAGACATGTTCCAGGGACTGTAATGAATCCAAAGAGATTCAACCCCGCAAACTTAGAGGCAACTCCTCTTCAGAAAGATAGAGATGGAGAGTTCTTTATTCTTCCAGCTCACTCCTATGGACTAGGCGTAGCCCTAGAAAAGATGAAAGTTCCCCCAAACATCACAGTAATATGTCTTGGCAAAAGTACTTATGCACGATTAGGGATAATTGTTAATACAACCCCAGCTGAAGCAAGCTGGGAAGGTCATTTAACTTTGGAATTTAGCAATAGCTCAGGAGCAGATTGTAGGGTTTATGCAAATGAGGGAATCTGCCAACTTCTTTTCTTTGAAGGTGATCCATGTGAAACAACATATAGTGATCGACAAGGCAAATACCAACATCAGCCAGAGAAGGTGACTCTTGCGAAAGTTTAATACCAATACTTCCAGAAGTTGCTTCAGACATAATCAGCAATTAAAGGCATATAATGCAGAACAAAAAGCAGGAGAATAAGCTCAAGATAAAAATATATTGGATTAATTTAGCCTTGAAATGTGCTATAATGTTAAAAAATATTATGCCAGATGAGTCAGGTCGAGTTGGTTGCATCAACTCCAGATGCAGAGAAAACAATGGCCTTCATTGCCAGAGTTAGCAATCCCAAGAATCAAGACAACCAAAACTTCTCTAGACTATTAAGTTATTGCATAAAAAATGAACATTGGAGTGTTTTTGAACAAGCTTATATGACACTTAAGATAGAAACAAATCGAGGGATAGCTGCACAAATACTTCGCCACAGGTCATTTACATTTCAAGAGTTCTCTCAAAGATATGCTGAAAGCACTCAACTTGGAAATATTCCTTTGCCAGAGCTTCGCAAACAGGATGAAAAAAATAGGCAAAACTCAACTAATGACCTAAGGAAAGATGTAATAAATAAATTTCAAGAGAAAATCAAACTTCAATTTAAAAACTCGCTTGAATTATATGAAGAAATGCTTGCCGAAGGAATAGCAAAGGAGTGTGCAAGATTTATTCTTCCACTTGCAACACCTACAAGAATTTACATGACAGGCTCTTGCCGTTCATGGATTCACTATATTGGATTGAGATCAGGTCATGGAACACAGAAAGAGCACATGGATATAGCAAAAGCGTGCAAAATTATATTTTGCAATCAATTCCCAATAGTTGCTGAGGCTTTATCATGGAGTTTATAGATAGTTCTTACACACCAATTCTTTTTAGTGTAAATATTAGACTCTCTAACCATGACTTCTAGGTGAAGTTCTAGAGCTTTCTGGAACGAATATTTGCTGATTCTTGAAATCATTACTTTCTCTAGTACTTTCCCTAGGGATATTAAGTGTTAAAAACTCATTCATGTCAGTCTTGTCAATCAATAATGAATTAGCTATATTTTCGAGTTCTTCATAGGTATGTAAGCCAACGATTTTAGCCACCGAATTACCATTTTTATTAAAAATATTTAACTGAGGTATTCCATTAACTTCATACAATTCGATTAAATCAGCCCATCTATCATTTTCAACATTTAATAATACTATATCAATTTTATCTCCTAACTGATTTTCCAAAGAAAGCATTGATGGAGCCATCTTGCGACAAACTTCACACCAATCCGCATAAAATTCGATCAAAGTTGGCCGGCCATTCAAAAGAGCTTTTTCAGGATCCATAGAGTTCCTTGCTAATTGATTAAGTGGCGCTTGAGAGTTAAAGTCACCTCTTATCAATAAGAGCACAGCAGCAAGGGAAAAACCTAAAAAAAGCAGTAATATTTTTTGTCCCTTTCCTAATGAAGAAGAAGAAGAATCAATGTCCATAAATCAATAATAAATAAAAAACCGTTTAATCAGTTATTTATACTATAAGAATAGTCCGATAAATTTCTTAAAATCGCAATAATATCAAATAGTGCTTAAACAAGCATTAATTCTCTAAATTCATATAGCTCCAAATACTTCCTAAGACCTTCTTAGTGTAAATACGTGTTTCAGGGTAAGGAATTCTTTCTATCCATAACTCAGGATCAGAAAAAATCTCAGAAGAAAACCATTCCGAAACTTTTGAAGGACCTGCGTTATAACTAGCAATTGCAAGTAAAGGGTTAAAATCCCATCGTTCAATTAAATTTTTGAGATAGGAAGCACCTAAAAGAAGATTAATTTTTGGCATAAATAATGACTCTGAATCTAAGTTAGTTGCAAAGACTTCCTGAGCAGTCAAGGGCATTAACTGCATCAATCCTATTGCACCCATACTGGATACAACTGTTGAGGAGAATCGAGATTCTTGCTTAACTATTGCCAAAATAAGTTCAGGTCTTAAGTTTGTCTTTCGACTAACGAATAATATTTCATCCAAAAACCTAACTGGGTATTGAGATCTATGCAAAATCTTTTCACTGATATCATCCTCTTTCACAGATCTAACACTTGCTAAGAAGAGATTACCCAAACCATTCCATTCGTCTCCAACAGCAATACGAAGTCTTCCATCAACGACAAGATCCATAGGCTGCATCTCATCAATATTCTGATTTAAATATAAACTTCTCCAAGTTTCCCAAGATTCATTAACTAACCCAAGTTTCCATAATTCATTGACTAACTTATTTTTACTTTCAAGTCCTTCCAAAGATTCTTCTTCAAGATGAGCTATGATGTATTTACCTCTATTATCTAAAATTAGATTCATATAATCTTCTTGTTCAAGCCTAATAGCAGCTCTCCATGTATAATAACCAGGAGGATATGTATTAATAATTTCTCTCCAAATATTTTGCGCTTCAGAAGTGCTACCTATCTTATCAGCCAAGAATGCTCTCCAAAACTCATTTCTTACTGCAATAGGTTGAGGCAAATTTTCAATCGGAATAGCTTTGAGAAAAACCAATGCTTTATTCCATCGACGATTAAGTAGAGCATCTCTTGTAAGTTCCCATTGCAGTTCCCAAGCAACATCTTTTTTTTGCCATCGCTTCAATACTTTTAATGGCTCAGAATCTAAAGAAAGGCGGATTTTTTCTACAGCTAATATTGAAGAATCTTTCGCAAAAGAATCAGGAAGGGATTCGATTAGACTCCTGTCAACTTGTGCGGCTGAAGCAAGAGATCTAAGAGCGAGAGAACTTTCTGAAAGATTAGGATTTTCTAAAATTAAGTTTCTAAGAAGTTCTAATCCCAATTGTTTTTCATACTTATTACCTTTCAATAAAGCTTGACCAACAACAACCTTCGTCTTTGGTGTTAATTTTACATCTTTAAGGCAATCAATTGCAGAAGAGCCTAGACCAAGCTCAGCGAGAGCAGAGGCAAGAATTCGAATTTCATCATTTGAAAGAATATTTCTTCCAGAAAGGCAAGCTCGAAAAATTACATTTTTAGCTCCATGCCAACGTGCACCCCATTGAGCCAAGTGAAGAGCACCTAGATAAGCGTTTCGAGAGTTACCTTGCATCTCTAGAGCACTAGCCAAAGCTGCCGGATGCGCTGGATGTTTCTCTAATAAAAGCTTCCTAAGACTTTTATTCTTTCTACCCAAAATATAATAAGCATCTGCAGATGAAGCTGTATCAGGGAAGCGCCTCAATAACTCCTTCCACAAGCTAATGGCCCTTAAATCCTCACCTAGAGACATTGCAGTTTGAGCCTGAAGTTTTACAGCTACAGCTGCCAATGGTTCAGAGCCCCATCCTTGAGAAGATAGAAGTCTTTTCTTCCTTAAAAATGACTTCTCTGATTTCGCAACCAAAAGAAAAGCAGCCTTTCTTCTTAAATAAGGGTCAACAGACCATCTATAAACTTTCCAAAGCCGAGATTCTGACATACTCATATCGACTTGCTCTTGACTAATTTTTACTACGGATTTACCAATAGGGATAACTCCCAAGGTAAGTATTGATATCGAAATCAAAATAACCAGACCACAATTAGATCTAGTTACTTGAAATCTCAATAATTTTTTATTCCCTTGCCAAAATAAGTTCATAAAAATCTCTAAGAATCAATTAACCTTCCGAGGTTTTAAAAGAGATCTCAGACGATTAAATAACAATATAACGCATTTTTTACTTCACAAGCTATAAGAACCTTTAATAGTTTAAATTATAACAAATAACAAGGCATGGATTTAGAAAAAGAATACAATCTCTTTTGAAGAATTTCTCTATAGTAATTTAGATTCCCTTTTCATTTATTATTTAAGGAAATTTTTGCGGATAATTCGGATAAATGGATGAGACTGTCTCACAAGTGATCGGAGCACCACTTTGGGCTAACGGGGCACATTTTGGAACAGACGGAATCAGAGGCAATGTCGAAAAAGTTCTTTCACCTGCAATCGCACTACAAATTGGATACTGGTTTGGACAAATCCTGCAACAAGAAGGTCCGGTTCTAATAGGCATGGATTCAAGGCTGAGTGGCATGATGCTTACATCAGCCTTAACAGCAGGGCTTACAGCAGTCGGTCGAGATGTTTGGCATATAGGAATATGTCCAACCCCAGCCATCCCTAATCTCATTAAAACCATTAATGCAGCAGGTGGGCTCATGGTGTCTGCTAGTCATAATCCACCAGAAGACAATGGGATCAAATTCTTTGAAGGAAACGGACAAAAACTTCTTTCAAGTCAACAACAAGTCATTGAATCAGGACTCCGCGGAGAAATCAATAAAGCAATAAATACTAAGTCTCGAAATCCCTATGGGATAGCCTCAAATAGAAGCGAATTAATGGCAAGCTACAAAAAAGATCTTCTTAATTTTTTAACAACAACCAACCTAGAAAAAGTTTCAATAGTGCTTGATCTTTGCTGGGGTTCAGCAACCTCATGTGCACAAGAGGTTTTTGAAGAGCTTGGAGCAAATCTAACTCTTTTACATAACAAGCCTGATGGGAGATATATCAATGTTGGATGTGGCTCTACTTCATTGCAACCATTGCAAAAAGCCGTAATTGAAACAGGTGCATCTATGGGATTTGCATTTGATGGTGATGCCGACAGAGTCCTAGCAGTTGATGGGCACGGGCGGACTATAGATGGAGATCATGTCTTATTTTTATGGGGATCAGAATTAAAAGAAAAGGGAAATTTACCCAAAAACCTTCTTGTAGCAACAGTAATGTCGAATCTTGGATTTGAAAAAGCCTGGATTGCTAAAGGTGGCTTACTAGAAAGAACTCCAGTAGGAGATCAAAATGTTTATTCCGCCATGTTAAAAAGTGGTGCAGCCTTAGGTGGAGAGCAGTCTGGACACATACTTTCAACAACCAATGGGCTTTGCGGGGATGGATTACTAACAGCCCTTCAATTAGCTACTATTTGCAAATCAAAAAATATCAGCCTTACTGAGTGGCTGAACGAAAGCTTTCAACCATACCCTCAAAAACTAATTAATGTACCTATAAAAAACAAAGAGGTTCTAAAAAACTGGGAGACTTGCGAGCCTCTCGCAGACGCTCTATCAATTACACAATCAAAAATGGGTAGTGAGGGTCGTATCTTAATAAGAGCAAGCGGAACAGAACCTCTCCTAAGGATAATGGTTGAAGCTTCTGACAAAAAACTAGTCGAAAGCTCTAGCATTTACTTAGCCAAAATAGCTCAAAAACACCTTTGCTATTAAGAAATTCTAGTTAGGTTAATCTTATACAATCCAAAGCACTCTTAATCCTTACGTATTCATCTCTAACCACATCTCTTCAAAATCATCTAATCTAGGAACAGGGGCTTTATTTCTGCGATAAAGAGCTCTAAAAATAGGGTCACCTTTCTTCAAAACATAAAGTTCTCTTTCGGTAGGTATCTCGAAAGGATTAGCTTCATCCCATAAACAATCATTAGTATTACATGAAGAAAAACATTTACTTAATTCAACTAAAGAAGCCATAGGTTTGATGACTTCAAATAAGTCACTCTGAATAAATATTTGTCCATCCAAAGGCATAGCTTCAGCGATACAATGTAACAACGAAGGTTGCATAACTCTTCTTTTCCAATGTCTTCTTTTAAACCAAGGGTCAGGAAACTGTATAGAAACTCTCCTTAAAATACCGTTAGGCAAAGATTTCAACCAACACTCAAGGCTGATATTTGCATTGCAAAATAAAAACTCAAGATTACTTAAGCAAAGACTATCTTTCTGATTTTTAGCTGACTCGACTAATTTGTTGCGTATTTCTACTCCCAAAAAATTCCATTCTTGATGTAATTCTGCCATAGAAAGAAGAAACTTCCCACGCGCAGATCCAATATCAAGATGCAAAGGCAAGTTAGCATCATAAAAGATTTCATTAAGACCTGGCAGCTCTCGAGAAAGCTGAAAATATCTACTTAAAGGGTTGACATGTTGGCGCACTTAAAAAAAGCTAAGTCATTAATCTAAGTAATCTTCCTTAGTAACCCCCAACATGCTGTATAAGCATGAACATGTGTGGCTCGCCCTACAGGTCCAATCTCACCATGACAAAAGACCCCTGCAATAGGGAAGCTTCCCATTATCTCGCGAGCAATATCAACGTCACCATTAACAACACCATATAAACTTTTACCTCTTCCTAGACAAGCAATTAACAGGCCAAAAATAGGCTTGCTAGTCGAACGCTCCCTAGAAGCAAGCAACAGTTGTTGTGCCTCTTGTTTGGAAGCATTAGCTTCCCGTAGTTGAAACTGAACATTTTGTCCAATATGCATATGCTCAGCAACAGCAACAGCTCCATTAGTAGGATCAACGCCAATTAAGTTTCTAACTAAAAAAGAAGCTTGATATTGCGGTCTGCCTGAGCCACTGATAACCAAATCTCTACGCTCAACCCCCAAAAACAATGAGTTCCTAACAAGCTCCCTATCTTCCTCAGAAAGATTTGCTAAAACGTTCTGCAAACATGCAACGGGAGTATCCCTTTGATCATCATGACTAAGTTCAAAAAGAACATTCTTCTGAACTTGCTCGACTGCAAAAATAGGTCCAATAGGCTTACATCCCTTTGCTACAACAACTTCAAAAGTCCACTGACCACTTATCTCACAACCAACAGCGCCTAATGTAACCCCATCATTACAAAACAAAGAACCATGCAAAGCATTGTGGGGTGCTGCGATGCCTCCCAAAATAGTTGAAGTTGGATAAGCATAGTCCAATCCACTTATAAGATCATTAATCTTCTGAGAAGTTGGATCAATGAACAACAACATGCTGCTGTTGTTCTGTGGTTGGAATCCAATCCAATCCTGCCATTGATTCGCAGGGCCATCAAGATCTGGAAGATTGCGAGTATCTAAAGAGAAGGTCCTAATTACTGCTCCAGGCAAATTCAACATAGTTACAGTTAAAGCTGGCTTCCTCTCGATTTCAGAAGCGATTCCATCTGATGGAGTTCCAATAATTCCACCACCAACACATCCCAGCCAATGATCTGCAGTCAATGAGCTTTTCAGAAGAGGCAAAAGTCTTGGCAGATCACTAGCGAAATGAGTAGAGACAAAAACTATTCCTAGGTTTGCCTTGCGATTACCAGAAAGTTCTTTGGTTACATCACTAACAGCTCCCTCCATAGAAGGCTTGCAAGACATTGCTGTCAGACAGCTGGGCTGCAATGAACGCCCCCTAAACCAATCAGCAGGAGAAAACGTCACCATCTTTTGACACTAACAACCCAAATGAATTTCCAACGAGGACTGATAATGAATTAATCAATAAAAATCCTAATGCCTGAGATCTCATACCGCTCAATGGTCTGGCTCACTTATCGCCTAGCAGCAACGTTTGCCTTTGGATTACCTCTTGTGCTTTTAATCTGGGCATCCATAAAAAAAGAAGGTTCTATTATCAGACTATTAGAACTTTATTGGAAGATTGCAAGTCTTATGGCAATTAGCTTTCTGCTTCTTGCCGACTACCGTCCAATTGGCTACATAACAACTTTTGCAGCCCCAGTCATGATGGTTTCATCAGTATGGTACTGGATTGACTTAAACGAAGAACTAAGCAATCTCCCACCTTGGCGTCCATTACCTTTTACAACTCGAGTATGGAGATGGTCGTTAAGTATTCTTGGATTAATCTCAACATTCCTCGCGTTTAGAAGTCTTTCTTGTGTGCTAGAAGCAAAATCCGAATATTGCCTTGCATGGATAGAAGCTCCACAAGGACTGCATGACATTATCGAACAACTCTTTAGGTTTTTATTCGGAGGGGAATGGAGTGAAGGTGTTGCAGCATTTGTTGGCTACCTCGGTTTAACTGCATACCTAATCGGTATACTTCAATGGATACTAGTTCGTCTTCCAAAATCTGGAAGAATTGCAGGAGGCTTCTAATAAGTAAATAGAAAGAAATACCAAAAAAAATAATTAACAACTTAAACTTTATTTTTTGATTACATCTAAACATCTTGTACAAAGAGATGGATGGCTTAAATCATTCCCAATATCAGTTTCATAATGCCAACATCTCTCACATTTAGAACCTGTTGCTTGTCTGACTTCTATTAAAGCTAGATTAGTTTCTTGGCTCTCAATTATCTCTGCCCAAGGTTCTCCACCTAACTGAAGATAAGAAACTAAAAACCAATCCCGCAAAGAATCAACATCCCCAACCGCTTCACTTAATAACCAGTCAATTGCATTCTTAAGCGCATCATTCCTCAATTCTATTCTTACAGATGCTTCAAGACTTGCACCTAGATTGCCTTGAGATCGACAAATCTCCAAAACGCGATTTACATCATTTCTAAGTTCACGAATAAGCTGCATAGGTTTAGTTATATCTTGCTCTCGCCAAGACTCATTAACCTTCGGCCAACCTCTTAGAAAGACTGATTCTTCAGGTAATTTATAAGGTATATTTTGCCAAATATCCTCAGCCATATGGCAAAGGACTGGTGAAATCATTCCAGCAAGTCTCTCAACAATCAAAGACATAACCATCTGACAACTTCGACGCCTAAAATCCTCTTTAGAACTAACATATAAACGATCTTTAGCTATGTCTAAATAAAAATTTGAAAGGTCAACAACACAGTAGCTTTGAATTAACTGAAAAAATTTCGAGAATTCATAATGATCAAAAGCGATAGTCATCTCATTGATAACTTCATCAGTTCTCTGAAGCATCCACCTATCTAGAATGGGTAATTTCTGAAAATCAATCGAATCCTTCTCAGGATTAAAATCATGCAAGTTACCCAAAAGATAGCGAGAAGTATTTCTAATCTTCCTATATACATCTGATAGTTGCCGTAAAATATTTGATCCAATTGGGACATCAACACTGTAATCGACAGAACTAACCCAAAGTCTTAATACATCTGCTCCATAAGGAGGATCATTCTTATGATTCTTACCTCCACTAATTATAATTTCTGGATCAATAACATTTCCAACTGATTTACTCATCTTTCGTCCCTGCTCATCCAACGCAAATCCATGAGTAAGAACCTTTTTGTATGGAGCTTTCCCATTTACTGCTGTAGAAGTCAGCAATGAAGATTGAAACCAGCCTCTATGCTGATCGGAGCCTTCTAAATAAAGGTCAGCAGGATAAGACAGATTTTCTTGCTTCCTCAGAACACCAGACCAACTAGATCCTGAATCAAACCAAACATCCATAGTATCAGTACCTTTAACCCATTTATTTGCCTCGTTAGAATAATCTTTTGGCAAGAGCTTTGACTCATCTAGTTCCCACCAGATATCTGCACCATGCTCTAAAATTAATCCTTCTATATGAGATATAGTTTGAGCATTTAATAATATATTATTTCCATTTTTTTCATAAAATACAGGAATAGGAACGCCCCAGGTTCTCTGTCTAGAAATACACCAGTCTCCCCTTTCGCTAACCATCGATTGAATACGGCTCTTACCAGATATTGGCAACCATTCAACTTGATCTATAGTATCCAATACTTCTCTCCTGAATCCGTCAATAGAAGCAAACCACTGCTTAGTAGCCCTGAAGATTGTTGGTTTCTTAGTCCGCCAATCATATGGATATCTATGTGCATATGACTCATGCTTGAGCAAAGAATCAGAAGCGCTTAATGCATTAATAATTGATATATTTGCGTCTTTAATCACATTTAAACCAGCAAAATCGCCAGCCTCATTTGTCAAATAACCGGCCTCATCTACTGGACATAATAACGGTAAATTATGCTTACGCCCTGTATTAAAATCATCAACTCCGTGCCCTGGAGCAGTATGAACAAGCCCTGTACCAGTTTCTGTTGTGATGTATTCACCCCCTACTACAACAGGCGAAATAGAGTTCATCACAGGATTACAATATGTCATGCCTGACAGAGCCTGACCCTTTACAGTTGCGAGAACATTTCCTTTAAGAGATAATTTTTCACAGATCTCATTGACTAGGTCATCTGCGATGATGAGTATTTTTCCAGAAGAATCTTTTACAAATGAATACTCCAGGCGATCATTAACAGCTACAGCAACATTTGCAGGCAATGTCCAGGGTGTTGTTGTCCATATAGACAAAGAAAGTATCTTGCTTAAATCTAATTGATTTGAAGGTAATAGAAGACTTTGTCTTTCTAATAATTGGGATAATTCTTGCGGGACGCTAATTACCGGAAACGCAACATAAACGCTATCGCTGACATGACCCTCCGGATACTCCAATTCAGCTTCTGCAAGAGCTGTCTTTGAGCTAGGGCTCCAATGAACTGGCTTTAAGCCTCTATATATATGACCCTTTAATACCATATCTCCAAAAACTCTTATCTGGGCAGCTTCATAATCCTTTTGGAGAGTTAGATAAGGGTTTTTCCAATCACCCCAAATACCCCAACGACGAAAACCAATCATTTGGCTCTCAACCTGTTTTTTTGCATATACAGCAGCTTTCTTGCGCAACTTCAAAGGTGTTAATTCCTTCCGCTGGTCTTTATCAAGATTCTGTAAAACCTTCAATTCAATGGGCAGTCCATGACAATCCCAACCCGGAACAAAACAAACCTTTCGCCCACACAAAATTTGATATTTATTAATTATGTCTTTTAAAATCTTGTTCAAGGCATGTCCCATATGCAATGCACCATTGGCATATGGAGGTCCATCGTGCAAAGTAAAAACTGGTCCAGTATTCAGCAAGCCAAGCTTGAAATCAATTCCCTTATCTGCCCAGAATCTTTGTAGTTCCGGCTCTCTCTGTATCGCATTGGCACGCATACCAAAGCTTGTTTTTAAGAGATTGAGAGTCTCTTTATATGACTTTGAGCGGTCCTCACCGCCAAATGTCTTCTCCTTAGTCACAAGAGGATCTCGGCTGAGAATTACAAATCTTAGGACCTACTCTCTTCTTCTAAAGACTTTTTCGAAAGTTCACCGGAACCATCTGCAGATGGCTTCAAGGCTTCATCAGAAGAAGACAGAGCTGCTCCTTCAGATTCAGAGACAACTTGCTCAGGACGCACCCACTTTTTACGAGGAATACTTTTCTCCGGCTTAAAAGCTAGCACTTTCAATGTTTCACCGGGAATGCTGGCCAGTTTTAACATTGCTGAAGTTAGTTGATCGAAAGCCAAACTCCATTTTTGAAATGATCGAAATTTGACCTTCTCTTCGTCACTCAATTGCTGCCATCGACCTTGAGAGACTTCAAACCCAAGTCTAAAAATTAAAAGTCCCCCTAGTAAAACTACAAGCATTAACTCGCCACGCAAACGATCACTATTGGTTAAAAGCACCACTCCAAGAAACAGGGTCAACGCCCCCCAAGCTGCGTCTCTTGGACGACTTAGTTCTGTCGCCACAAGCGGTAGCATCAGGAGAATACTGCCAATAACAAAGCAAACATTTCCTACCAGAATGGCCAGCATCATCAACTAACGACCTAACCCCATTCTTATGTATTAGCTAGAATCAAGCTTCGCCCATCTGGCGGAATTGGTAGACGCGCTGGTTTTAGGTACCAGTGACTTTTGTCGTGGGGGTTCAAGTCCCCCGGTGGGCATCCATTCCAACCTTCTTTCTCATTTTCTTAGCGCCAGTCACAGAATTCAATGACCCAGACACGCGCAATAGAGAATTCACCCAAGGTGGTGAACCAACCACAATCCCTTTCTGAATGGAAAAGTTCTATTCAGAAATACCTTGACCCTCCAAATAAATGGAATCCAACAGTTGGTTTATTTATAGGTGGATATTGCTTAGCTTTCTTAACCATTTGGCAATGGTATAAAGGTGATTGGCCTTTGCCAGTTTTGGTTGCTATCGCCTTCCTTTCTCTTCATATGGAAGGAACAGTAATTCATGATGCTTGTCACAATGCCGCCCATCCAAACCGTTGGATTAACCAAGCAATGGGACATGGTTCAGCAATTTTACTTGGGTTCAGCTTCCCAGTTTTTACAAGGGTCCATCTTCAGCATCACTCACATGTAAATGATCCCAAGAATGATCCTGATCACATAGTTAGCACCTTTGGTCCTGTTTGGTTAATAGCTCCTCGTTTCTTTTATCACGAATACTTTTTCTTTGAAAGACGATTATGGCGAAAGTATGAACTTATGCAATGGGGGCTAGAAAGAGGATTATTTCTATCAATAGTTCTTGCGGGAATTAAGTTTGATTTCATGAATGTAATATATAACTTATGGTTTGGACCAGCCCTAATGGTTGGTGTAACTCTTGGAATATTCTTTGATTATCTACCACACCGTCCTTTTCTTTCTCGCAACAGATGGAAAAATGCTCGTGTATATCCAAGCAGGTTAATGAATTTGCTAATAATGGGACAAAATTATCATCTAGTACATCACTTATGGCCATCTATACCTTGGTTTGAATATAAACCTGCATACGAAGCAACTAAACCACTACTGGACAAAAAAGGTTCTCCTCAAAGGATGGGAATATTTGAAACTCGTTCTGATGGATTAAACTTTTTATATGATATTATCCTTGGTGTTAGAAGTCATAAAAAAAGAAGAAGCAAAATGCGTCCTCTAGCAAAACTCTTGCCTAATACTTACTTACGCAGAAAGTGGATTGAACTGCTTCATCGAACAGCTGTTATACCTAATTCAAAAAGAATTTAATTAATCACTAAGTATTTTAGGAACTCTAAAGAAGTCATCCTCTCTCTGAGGTGCTAATTCCAATAAATCATTCCGATCAGTTTCATATAAAACTTGATCTTCCCTTGTAACATTTACAACTTCAACGGCTCTTGTGGTTTGAGGAACAGATTCAGTATCTACCTTTTCAAGTTGCGCAACATATTCAAGAATACCTTCTAACTGTTCAGTATATTTTTCAATTTGGTCATCAGGCAAATCAAGCCTTGCAAGTTTAGCCACCTTGCGAACCTCATCAGCAGTAATTTTATTCATAATTCATTTAAAAAAGAAAATAGTTCATCACTTAAAGATGAAGAAGCGATTTCTAAAAACGCCTTACCATGGTCCGGCTGAGCCAAAAAGGGATCTGATCCCATCCTCCCATCAGGATAACGTCTTCTAAAATCCTTAGGACCATATATAGAACCCGAAGGAGCAGATTCAGGCAGCTGTCTCTGCTTAGTAAGCAACGACGGTTGCATGTGTAGCGTTAAAGCAATTTCACTAGGTGTAGCGTGACAGCCTTCTCTATCACCATACAAAGCACGCGCATGATTCACAACTGAAGCAACCATAAACCAATTGCTTAGCTTGCAACGAAGTTTTGCTGCAGCCGGCAACCCCAGTTTTGAGGCAGTTCCATAAGCTTTAGCAAAAGCAGCCTTAGTAGTTGCAATATTCCCTCCATGACCATTAATTACAAAGATTCTTTCAAACCCATGAGTAGCCAATGAAATAACAAGATCATGAACAACCTCTAAAAGAGTAGATGGCTTGAGGCTCATCGTGCCAGCAAAACCCAAATGATGCTCTGCCATTCCAAAGTTTTGAGCAGGCGTAACCCAGACACCTGTACGGCGACCAACTTCAAGAGCAATTGCTTCAGCAGTTATTGCATCAGTTCCGATCGCACCAGTAGGGCCATGCTGTTCCGTGGAACCAATTGGAATGATTACGCCCTTGTTTACCTCTAAGTAATTTTCAACCTCAGGCCAAGTTTTCAACGCAAGACAAATGTCTTGCGTCCTTGGACTTAAAAAATGAGTTGGAGACGACATAAGAAGAAGATGTGATGCATAACATCAAAATTCCTGCAAGCAGTTAATTATCCCAAAGGCCTAGGGAAGCTTATGGTGACAATTAAATTATGAATCTTTCAAATATATAAACAATGATAAAGATGAAATTATAAGACATACAAAAAAACCAGATTTTCTTCTGTATCATTTAATATGAGAAGTCAACTAGGATGCGCAAATAAAAACTTCCATCTTCCACACAACGCCAAGATCATTCTTCTCTCGCCCAGCGGAGATTGTTGCACCAGAATTAATAGGATGCAGACTTGTAAAGAGACTCGAAAATAAAAAAATTCTTTGGGGTGTAATAGTAGAAACCGAAGCCTATTCACAAAATGAGGCTGCCTGCCATGGCTACAAAAGGCGCAGTCCAAGCAATGAGACTTTATTCGGGGAGCCTGGCTACTTTCATGTATATGTTTGCTACGGAATTCATCTCTGCATAAATGTAGTCACCGACAAAAGCAACTGGGCTAGTGGAGTACTTTTACGAGCAATCTCCATGCCGGATGAACATGACAGAGTTGCGGCAGGACCAGCCTTACTGGCAAAACGTTTTGGATTTAATTTGTCTGATGACAGCCGCCCCATATCGATAGAGAATGGGACTTGGATAGCTTCTAAGCCAGCCACTCCAGCTTCATTGGAAATAATGAGAACAACCCGGATAGGCATTTCAAACGCAAAGGAATTAACTTGGCGTTGGTACTTAAAAAACAGTAGAAGTATTAGCAAAAGAGTAAAAGGAGATCCCACCCCGCACCATTCCCTTGCCTGGAAGCCTGCTCCCCTTAATAAATCATGAGCGATTGGAATCATCGCCACATAATTGATCTTTCAACTTTTTCTGAAGAGGATTATGAGTCAGTCTTAGAATTAGCAAATAGATTCAGATCGATCCCTACCACAGGCTCAAGGAAGCTCCCTGCTCTCCAGGGAAAACTCGTAGTCACTCTTTTCTTTGAACCAAGTACAAGAACTCGAAGCAGCTTTGAACTCGCGGCAAGAAGCCTTTCTGCAGATGTTCAAAGCTTTAGCCCAAGCACAAGTTCACTTAGTAAAGGAGAAACTTTGCTCGACACCGCTCGAACCTATGTTGCAATGGGAGCGGATGTTTTAATTGTTAGGCACGGATCAACAAACGTACCTGCACAATTAGCAAAGGCTCTAGAAAAAGCAGGTGAACAAACCGCAGTATTAAATGGTGGAGATGGTTTACACAGTCATCCAAGCCAAGGCTTGCTTGACCTTTACACTTTGGCCCGATACTTCTCTCCAAACCAACCATCTCCCAAAGCACTAAAGAAAAAGAAGATTGTGATTGTTGGAGATATTTTGCATTCAAGAGTAGCTCGATCAAATCTCTGGGCTTTAACTGGCTGTGGTGCAGATGTAATCCTTTGTGGCCCACCTAGCCTTTTACCAGAATCTTTCGAAAATTTTGTTGATGCACCACCACCTGGTCAACAAATTGATCTTATTCCTAAACGAGGAAAAATACAAATTAAACGAACCCTGGAGGAAGCGCTTCCAGGTGCAGATGCAATCATGACATTAAGACTACAAAAAGAAAGAATGCGCCAGAACTTGATAACTAATTTATATAGTTATCACAATAACTATGGCATAAATCACGAACGAATTAAATTATGCAAAAAAAAGGTCCCTGTATTACACCCGGGCCCTGTTAACCGAGGAGTTGAAATGAGTAGTGATTTATTAGATGACAAATCAATTTCACTTGTAGAAGAACAAGTGAAAAATGGAATAGCCACAAGAATGGCACTTCTGTACTTAATTGCAGCAAAAGATACAACTAATCAGTCCAAATAATTTATTTGTTCTCAGCATAAATCTATTGAGTTTATCCAAATAACTTTGAGCCTTCTACTAGAAGTCCATATAACATCCCCATTCTTGCAAAGTCCAAAACTTGGCAAGACAAGATTTGTCTTTCTTTCAATGACCAAAAACGTCTAATTCTTACCATAAACTCCCAAGATAAAACAGTAATCAGGGCGCCCACAGGATCCATCAATGCAAGTACTCCATTAATCATTCCAATAGCACTTCCAAACAAAAAAAATACAAGGAAGACAATTGTAAGGAGGGAATATCTTCTCCATGGATTTGAAGCCCATTCATCAATTCGCTTCAATGCGAGACCAGAACTTTTATGCAGACGAGTGAATTGGATCTTTTTTGCCATTTATTAAATCAAAGGAAAATACTTCGGGATTCAGCAATTACAATAAAAAATAGCAATATAAATATGAAAAATTTATTTGAATTCATTCATTTTTTGCTTTCTTTGATGATTTACCCTCCAACAATTCAAGAAGAGCCTCCGTCTGAGCCATAACACCTCGAATTTCTCCTGCATCTGGGAGAAGGCCATCATCCAAAACACCCTGATGCATTTCACGAAGTTCTTGGCGAAGGTATCTTAGGTGGCTTATAACCTGCTCGCGTTTAGATTGAGACATTGAGGTTCACTCTGTTTTATACACTTTTACCTCATAAACACTCACTATCATGATTTCTGCTGACTAGTTAACGTTCCTGATAGGGAAACCAAACCAAATGTAATAACAGCAGAAGGCCTTGCTAAAACTGCAGCAAAAACTAATAAAAACAAAAAAACAAAAAGCATTGGCCTCTTAAAAACCATATTTTTTCTTAAATTGGTTTAATCAAAATCGCTAATTAGCTATGATTATCATAGATAAAACAATTTCTGAGGAGAGTCAAATTAACCTGTAATAGTTTTTATTTATTTCCCAAGAAAAGCCAATCATCACAAACTTGAAACCAACAAATTCAGAGACTCTTCAACCCACTCAGGCTAACAATACTGATTTGATTATGGAGAATAGGGGATTCGAACCCCTTACCTCTGCGGTGCGATCGCAGCGCTCTACCAATTGAGCTAATTCCCCAAGAGACAAAAAACTAGTCTGCATGCAAAATGATTATCAAGAAGTTTATAGAAAAAAATGAAGCACTACCCTCAGCCCTTTACTGGAATTAAGGCGTGATCAACGTTGATAAACTAAGTGAATTTGACGAGGCTGGTGTAGCAATACTCGCGCAGCGTCTAGAAGATGATGACTACACAACACCTTTTGACGGATTGGATGATTGGCATCTTTTTAGAGCACTTGCTATTCATAGACCCGAGCTAACAAGGCCTTACCTGCATTTAGTAGATCAGGAACCTTTTGATGAAGACTGAATTTAAAAGCTCATTTAAAGACAAGCGTCTAATTGTGGCCGCCAGTGGAAGCATTGCAGCTGTTAAGACTCCAATGCTGATAAGTAGTCTTGTTAAAGCAGGAGCGATAATCAAATGTGTTCTAACACCAAGTGCAGCGCATTTAGTGAGCCCTATCGCACTTGCAAGTCTTAGTAGGAATCGTTGCTATCTAGATGAAGATCAATGGAGTCCGAATGAGCCCCGACCACTTCATATAGCCCTTGCTGAGTGGGCTGAAATGATCATTGTTGCTCCACTTAGTGCCTCCACTATGGCCCGCTGGAGTCATGGACTTGGGGAAGGCTTATTAGCAAGCCTTTTATTGGCTTATGAAAAACCTGTCATAGCCGCTGCGGCTATGAATACTGGAATGTGGTCGAATCAAGCCGTCCAAAACAACTGGGAGCAACTTGCCAAAAATCCCAAAATATTGAGATTAGAGCCTGAATCTGGACTTCTTGCCTGCGACAGAGAAGGAGAAGGGCGAATGGTTAATCAAGATCTGATAGAGCTATCTATTCAAAGTGCTTTTTTGCAATTAGATGCTGAAACCAAGCTCCGTAATGACTGGAAAGGGAAAAGGCTTCTGGTAACCGCAGGACCAACAGTCGAAGCCTTAGATCCAGCAAGAACTATTACAAACCGAAGCAGTGGGAAAATGGGAGTTCTAATTGCTCAAGCAGCACGATTCAGAGGAGCAAAGGTAGATCTAATACATGGTCCTCTTCAAATTCCCAATGGATGGCTTGAAGGACTAAAAACCTACCCAATACAAACCGCTGAAGAAATGGCAGGAATGCTTTTGCAATTACAACCCAAGGCAAATGCTGTATGCATGTCAGCGGCTGTATCGGATATTCGCAAAAAGAACCCAAACGATCAAAAGAAATTAGAAAAAAAATTTTTACTCGCCTCAATCGCACAAGATCTTGAAGAAGTACCCGATTTACTTGCAGAAATTGTTCCCAAACGGCCTCATGGACAAGTAATCATGGGATTTGCTGCTATTACAGGAAATAAAGACGAATTAAAAAGAATCGGAGAAGCGAAGAGAAAAAAAAAGGGATGCGACCTACTTCTTGCTAATCCAATTGACATCCCTAATCAAGGTTTTGAAGAAGATTTCAATGGAGGTTGGCTTATAGGAAATGGTGATATTTCGCGAGAGATTCCTCGGAAATCCAAACTGGCATTGGCTCATGAGCTATTAGACGCCATTCTGAAAAGTGAACTTTGATATTCCACGCTGCAACAGTTCGTGATTCCAAGTCAAAGGTAATGCCACCCCGTGAAAGAATGGTCTTGTACGGTGCTTGCGTCAGTCGCTGGCGTTCTCAATGGCCTCTCTAATTACTTCCCTGAAACGGTCCCTTACAAGACTGCTTATCTTATTGCCAGTGCTGCTACTGGGCCTTGGTATCACTCCGATGCCAGTTAACGCTCTTTATCCCAGTGACTTCAACGATCAAACGGCAAAGGATCTCAATTCCAATCTTCATGGTGAAAACCTTCAAGGAAAGGAGTTTGTCAAATACTCTCTTTCAGGTTTTGACTTAAGTGATGCGAACCTCACTGGCTCCTTTTTCAGTGTCTCTTCACTGAAAAATGCCAATCTCAGCGGAGCAAACTTGCAAGACGTAATTGCATATGCAACCCGCTTTGACAATGCAGATCTCTCAGGTGCAAATCTTCGAGGAGCAGATCTCCTCAAGAGCAACTTTAAAGGCGCCAAAATTGATGGTGCTGATTTCAGTGATGCACTTCTTGACAGATCTCAGCAGGAGGATCTCTGCTCAAGAGCAAGTGGTATCACCTATGACAGCCTCAATTGTGCTGCTCTTTCAGATGCTTACGTTCCAGCCTCCGAATCAGTCAACAGTTTTAATCCAGGCAGCTAAAGAAACCTAAAATTTCTCAAGCTCTTCAGGAAAAGGCCTGGCTTCATGCCAGGCCTTTTTGATGGCAATAAGCAGCAAAAACAACGATGAGAATGGAATTGTTTTATTAAGAAAAATTTTAAGTTGTAACTAAGGCAAATTTCTCATTTGCACAAAAAAAATCGAAAGAGGCCTAAAAAGCGATGCGATCAAAAAAACTCAATTCCAAACCTCTAATCCTTAATTCTTCAGCCTCCAAGGCCAAAAATAAGTAATTAAACCTATGAGTTAAGCCCATCGCTCCTTAAATAAAGTGTCAAATGTCTAGATGTGCAACTTCGAAAATTCGCAAGATTTTAAAAAACTCAAATAACAAAACCAAAAACCAATAAGCCAAAACCCCATTCGCACCAAGCATTGGCGATGATTGGCAACCACTCAAAAAGAGCAAAATACTTAGGGGAGGGTTTGTTTAAAGCTGCAAAAGGTAAAACCTTTCAACCATTAACCCCTTGTAGGATCCCAAGGTCCCGTTGGGCGGTTAATACCCATTCATCTGGCCTTTTGGCTTCCACCCATGCGATTTCGTCCTTTGCTAGCCCTGGTGCTGGCTTTCTGTCTCACCTTTGTAGCTACCCCGAGCCGTGTCTCTGCCGAGTTCGTCCCTGGCAAAGAAAGGGGGAATGCTCAATTTGCTCAAACCGTTAATAGTGGCAAAGCCGGCGAGTGCCCAACCCTAAAAGCAGGGTCTGCAGGTTCTATTAATGCTGATGGACGCATTAAAGACCTTTGCTTAAAGCCAACTGCAGTGTCAGTAAAGCTTGCTACCAGAAAGCGTCAAAAAGCTGAGTTTTTGGATTCAAAAATTATCAGTCCTCGCTTCAACACAAGTATCTCTGAAGTTTATGGGGATCTTTCAGGAGGCAAATTCACCGAAAAGGGTGGAATTGACTTCTCCCTATTTACAGTTATGGCTCCAAACGGAGAGGAATTTCCTCTCGTATTTTCAGTCAAAGACCTTGTTGCCACTTCTAGCGACAAATCAATAGCTCCAGGCTCAGAATTCAAAGGTTCCACTTTCGTTCCCAGCTACCGCACTGGCGACTTCCTTGATCCAAAAAGTCGTGCTAAGGACACAGGCGTTGACTATGCCCAAGGACTAGTAGCACTAGGTGGTGATGATGAAGAGCTCCAAAGAGAAAACATCAAACGCGATCTAACTGGCAATGGAGAGATAACTCTTTCTATTGACAGCGTTGATAGTGCAACAAAAGAGTTCTCAGGTAGCTTCATTGCAATTCAACCTTCAGATAATGATCTTGGTTCCAAAGATCCAGCTGACGTAAAAGTCACTGGGGACCTTTATGGCCGTGTAGCTTGATCAAAGATTTAGCTACTAAGCTTTGCTTTCTGCTTCAAAAATAGAAGTAATTAGGAAGAGGCCTTAAGGCCTCTTTTTTTTTCCTTCACGACCATCATCTGGGAGAATTTCTCGCATTAACAATCCTTAAATGACTAGCAGCCAACCTTTAACCCAAAAGTCCTCAGGAGTTATTGCACCTTATGGAGGACATCTCGTAGACCTGATGGTGACTACAGAGAATAAAAAAGTCATTAAAGAAAGTGCCAATAAAAGTGTCGAATGCTCAGACCGCAATGCTTGCGACGTGGAATTGCTTGTTGTAGGGGGCTTCTCTCCTGAACGAGGTTTTATGCATCAAGCTGATTACAATGCTGTTGTAGAGGGCTATCGAACAACCTCAGGATATTTATTCGGTCTCCCAATTGTGATGGATACCGATCGAGAAGATATTGAAATTGGCGATCAGGTACTACTTACTTATAAGGGTCAAGATCTCGCTGTACTGCACGTTGAAGACAAATGGGAACCAGACAAAGTTCTTGAAGCAAAAGGATGTTATGGAACCACTTCCTTAGAACACCCTGCAGTAAGGATGATTGCAACCGAAAGGAAACGCTTCTACTTAGGAGGGAGCCTAGAAGGACTTGAACTCCCCAAAAGGATTTTCCCTTGCAAAACTCCTGCCCAGCTCCGCAAAGAACTGCCACAGGGAGAGGATGTCGTGGCCTTTCAGTGTAGAAATCCAATCCACCGTGCACACTATGAGCTTTTTACAAGGGCACTACAAGCATGCAATGTCAGCAAGAATGCTGTTGTGCTAGTTCACCCAACCTGCGGTCCTACTCAACATGACGATATCCCTGGCCCTATTCGCTTTCAGACCTATGAACGTTTAGCCGCAGAAGTTAATGATCAACGTATCCGTTGGGCCTATCTACCCTATGCAATGCACATGGCTGGTCCTAGAGAGGCACTTCAGCACATGATTATTCGAAGGAACTATGGCTGCACACATTTCATCATCGGAAGAGACATGGCTGGCTGCAAATCATCCTTAACAGGAGAAGATTTCTATGGAGCCTATGACGCACAAAATTTTGCGAATGAGTGTGCTTCCGAAATTGCTATGGAAACAGTGCCCTCTCTAAATTTGGTGTACACCGAGGAGGAAGGCTATGTAACCGCCGAACATGCAGAAGCCAGAGGACTTCATGTCAAGAAGTTGAGTGGGACAAAGTTCAGGCAGTTACTTCGTAGCGGCGAAGAGATACCAGAATGGTTTGCTTTCAGGAGCGTTGTAGAAGTTCTAAGGTCCACATAACTAGCATCACGCCTAGTAACATTCCTTCATCACATAATTCAGAACCTTGAACAAGCGCTGGCGCAATGTAGGGCTATACGTCCTTCTCGTTGTCATAGTTATCGTCGTAGGAACTGCTTTTCTTGAAAAGCCAGATCCTTCAAATGCTTCCAAAACCCTTAGATATAGCGATTTCATCGAAGCAGTCGAAGACAACCAAATAAGTCGTGTTCTTCTCGCCCCAGACCAAGCAAGCGCCCAAGTAGTTGAAAGTGACGGTAGTCGCTCAGCGGTAAATTTACCTCCAGACAAAGACCTTTTAAACCTTCTTACAAAACACGACGTTGATATTGCAGTTCAACCTAATCGTCAGCCAAGTGCATGGCAGCAGGCAGCAGGTAGTTTAATTTTTCCCCTTTTGCTTTTAGGAGGGCTCTTCTTCCTATTTAGAAGAGCTCAAAGCGGATCAGGAGGGAATCCCGCAATGAATTTCGGTAAAAGCAAAGCCCGTCTTCAAATGGAACCTTCCACTCAGGTAACTTTTGGAGATGTTGCTGGAATAGAAGGAGCAAAGCTTGAGCTAACTGAGGTTGTTGATTTTCTCAAGAACCCTGATCGATTTACTGCTGTTGGAGCAAAAATTCCCAAAGGCGTTCTATTAGTTGGTCCACCAGGAACAGGAAAAACACTACTTGCAAAAGCTGTTGCAGGAGAGGCGGCAGTTCCATTCTTCTCAATATCAGGCTCTGAGTTTGTTGAAATGTTTGTAGGAGTTGGAGCTAGTCGAGTAAGAGATCTTTTTGAACAAGCCAAAAAGAATGCTCCATGCATAGTTTTTATTGATGAAATCGATGCTGTCGGCCGTCAAAGAGGTGCAGGTCTTGGCGGAGGGAATGATGAACGTGAGCAGACACTCAATCAACTCTTAACCGAAATGGATGGATTTGAGGGAAATACAGGAATAATTATCGTTGCAGCAACAAATCGCCCTGATGTATTAGATGCAGCCCTAATGCGGCCAGGTCGTTTTGATAGGCAAGTTGTTGTTGATCGGCCTGATTACACCGGTCGTCTTCAAATCCTTAAGGTTCACGCAAGAGATAAGACCTTATCGAAAGATGTCGATCTCGATAAAGTCGCAAGAAGAACACCTGGCTTTACTGGCGCAGATCTTGCCAATCTGCTAAATGAAGCAGCAATTCTTGCAGCACGCAACGACCTAAAAGAAGTAAGTAATGACGAAGTTAGTGATGCTATAGAACGCGTAATGGCTGGTCCTGAGAAGAAAGATCGTGTAATGAGCGAAAGGAGAAAAAGGTTAGTGGCATATCACGAAGCAGGTCATGCACTAGTGGGAGCTCTAATGCCTGACTATGATCCTGTACAAAAAATATCTATCATTCCTCGCGGACAGGCTGGTGGACTAACTTTTTTCACCCCAAGTGAAGAGAGAATGGAATCTGGCCTTTATTCAAGGTCATATCTCCAAAACCAAATGGCTGTAGCACTCGGAGGCCGAGTAGCCGAGGAAATCGTCTATGGCGAGGATGAGGTCACTACAGGTGCTTCCAATGATCTCAAACAAGTAGCTCAAGTCGCCAGGCAAATGGTTACTCGCTTTGGAATGAGTGACAAACTTGGTCCGGTAGCTCTTGGAAGATCACAAGGTGGAATGTTCCTTGGCAGAGATATCGCATCAGAAAGAGATTTTTCCGAAGACACTGCTGCAACAATCGACGAAGAAGTGTCTGTTTTGGTAGATCTAGCTTATAAACGAGCTACTAAAGTTCTTATTGATAACCGCTCAGTTCTCGATGAACTAGCTGGGATGTTAGTAGACAAGGAAACAGTCGATTCGGAAGACCTTCAAGAACTTCTAACCCGTAGAGAAGTAAGTGTTGCAGATTACGCCTAATGTCAAGAACCTAAATTTGTGGAGTCAAAGGCAAGAAGCTCTCAAAGCTTCCTTAAAGAAACAACCTCTCATAGTTGTATGCAGACCAACTCCAAAGGAGCTTGAATCCAATCCAAATAGCAACCCACTAATATCTCGTCTTGCTCAGCTTAACGATAAGGGAATAAAACATGTTGAAATCGCATGGTCACCTGAACCCCAATGGAAGTCTCTAATTCAATACGCTCAGGCAAGCTTTCCTGAACTTCAATTAGGAGTGGCTTCAATAACTTCTCCAGAAGCTCTTAGTTGTGTAGCAGAGCTTGAGCTCTCTTTTTCAATGTGTCCTTTCTGGGATGAACACCTACAAAGGATGGCGATAGAACTGAATCATCTCCTTATACCAGGGGTGTACTCTCCATCAGAAATAAACCAAGCCTGCAAATTTGGATGGACAGTAGTAAAGCTTTTTCCAGCAATATCACTTGGCATAGATTTTTGGTCTCACGCAAAAATCCCACTTACACAAGTCCCATTCGTTATTGCTGCAGGAGGGCTGACAGTTTCAGACATTGAACCCTGGCTGAATCAAGGATACGATGCAGTAATAATTGGCAGGAAGCTAGTCTCAAAAGGAAATCTTGACCCTACCTTAGAAGACTGGTTAAGAAGTAATCACAATCAAAACAAAGGCAACTTTGTGTCGACATGAGGTCAAGATGCTACATATAAGATAGGTATTCACTATGAAATGTCTCAAATCACCATCAAACTCAGTGTTAAGGCTGATGCTCTAATCGCACAGCTTCAAAAAGAAATTTTTAATCGTCGTCGCAAAAAAGTTACCGCGGCAGGCGTAGTAGAGACACTGGTGGAAAGTGGTGCAAAATCACAATCTGACAAACGCTTTGCAACGTCTTGGAGCAACTTAATTAAAGACATCGAAAAGGCCGCAAAACTGGCCAATACCCATGGAAGCAAGCCTTCCTCCTTAAGTGACGAAGAGTGGGCAATGGTGTTATCCCATCGCAGTAGGAAAACAACCCCATCAGCACGAAAAGCAACTAGAGGTAAATCCCTTTCCACTAAAGCTCACACAAAAAATTCAGTTCTCAACAAGATATCCAAAACCAAATCCTCCGGGAAGAAAGCAAGTGCAACCAAAACTGCTCAAGCCAAGTCACTTGAAGATAAATCGGTAAAAAAAACTGTCTCTAAAACAGCATCTATTACAAAAACATCAAGTAAAAAAGTTGGAACCGCTCGCCCTGCCCGACGTGCTCGCAAAACTAGAGCTGTTCAAAAATCAACAGCATCAGTTACAAATAAACTGTGAATAGCTTCTTTCTAAAAAGCCTATGAGCCCCTAAATTCAACAAACCACCAAAATCAACTACACAATATTTTTTATCTATAAAGAGGAGCTAACTTTCTCAAAAGCAGTGGAATGTCTCCTCTTTATACCATTGGAGCTTTTATGTTGGTAGCGAAATGAATAAGTCTCCAAAATTGTGACTATTTAGAAAAAAGACCTACAAATAAGAAGATTCCAATTGATTGTGATTAGCCATTAAAAATGGCGCACTGACCATGATGTCTTAACAAATGATCTGCTAGTACCAAGGCCACCATTGCTTCAACCATTGGGACAGCCCTAGGCAAAACACAAGGGTCATGCCTTCCCTTAGGTGCGAGCATAATTGACTCCCCTTCAGCATCAACAGTCTTCTGTGCCTTTCGAATTGTCGCCGTAGGTTTAAAAGCAATTCTCATAAGAATTGGCTCTCCATTGGTAATTCCGCCCTGAATACCTCCAGAATTATTGGTCACTGTTTTTAGCCTTCCATCTTTACTGGGAAGAAACAGATCATTATGTTGACTACCTTTAAGCAAAGTACCTTCAAAACCGGAACCAATCTCAAAACCTTTTGTTGCGGGCAATGACATCAGTGCCTTGGCCAAATCAGCTTCAAGTTTGTCGAAAACAGGCATACCTAATCCCAAAGGAGGTTTTCTTACAACACACTCAATAACCCCACCACAAGAATCACCTTCACTACTAATGGCTTCAATTCTTTGAACCATCTCCTTCGCTACCTCCTGATTTGGACAACGAACAATATTTGCTTCTACATCATTCAGATTCACTTCAAGAGGATTTATATCGGCTTCGATCGTATGAATTCTTTTGACCCAAGCCAATATTTCAGTCCCATTAACCTTGAAAAGTAACTGTTTCGCGATCGCTCCAGCAGCAACACGTCCTATAGTTTCGCGAGCAGAAGCTCGGCCTCCACCAGTCGGAGCCTGTATCCCATATTTAGCTTGATAGGTCGCGTCAGCATGAGACGGCCTAAAAGCAAATTTAATATCTTGATAATCACCAGGTCTTTGGTCCTTATTACGAACAATCATCGCGATAGGAGTTCCTAAAGTCTTATCTTCTAAAAGACCACTAAGAATCTCAAGCTTGTCTGCTTCCTTGCGCGGTGTTGTGATTTTACTTTGACCAGGCCTACGTCGATCTAACTCAAACTGGATTTTTTCTAAATCCAGTTTGAGTCTTGGAGGGCATCCCTCCAAGACGACTCCAACAGCACCACCATGCGACTCTCCAAAAGTACTGGTTCTGAAAAGGTTTCCAAAGACGCTTCCCATGCTCAACTCACTTCTCGTTAAAGGGTAATTAATTCGAGAGAGT
>QCFN01000015.1 GCA_003280245.1 Prochlorococcus sp. AG-363-J23 | reverse complement strand
AGATGAACCATTTTTAGCATTTACATTTGTATTTATCCTTGAAATAGCTATTATGGCTATTTCAATCTTAGTTCTCAGAAAAGTGAATATTAAACAATTTCAGGATGACACTAAAAATAAAATGGCAGCAATACTTATGGCAGACCTGGACTAATCCAGTTCGGCGGTCCACCAGTTAGTATAAGAGTATTACATTATCAATATTGTATAAAAAGGATTCTATTTCATTAATGCTAGTGTTTAATATAAATGGATACTCTATGAAAATTTATCCATTTATATTGAAATAAACAATTAATTTCTTACACCCTTTTGCACATGGCCTCTATCCCAACAGAAGCATTCAAGTTTGGAGCTATTAGCGTAAACAAAAAACCAGTTTCTTATGGGAAATCAAGAGTGTCTGGTAGCAGCAAAATGAGTTATATCCTCTCGTCCAAAGCGGGATGCATGCCTGGGCAGCCTGAAGTCTTTATCACAAACTCTCTCACAAAACCAAATCTAGGCTCGCCTATAAATAACAATTCTGTTCAAAATGCTTTTAAAAGCGAAAGATGTTCTCAATTAAGAATCCCAATTGGGCCACGATCACCTGAAATATGTCCGCACGCATTTACCTTTGAAGAATACTATCCACATGATGATGAAACACTAACTATTGCAATCAACGCAAGTTACCGCCAAGTATTTGGCAACTTGCATCTAATGGAAAGTGAATTACCGGTTGATTTACCAAGGAGGCTAAGAAATGGCGATATAAATATAAAGGAATTTATTAGAGGCCTTGCAAAGTCACCTGTATATAAGGTCAATTACTTTGAGAAGGTTAATCAACAAAGATCTATTGAACTTAATTTCAAGCATCTCCTTGGTCGTCCGCCAAGCAATCAAATGGAAATAGTGAGGCATGTCGAACTCATACATAACTACGGATTTGACACACACATTGACTCATTAATTGATTCTGCAGAGTATCAAGAAGTTTTTGGACTGTATATAGTTCCTTATATAAGATGCTGGGATTCACCATGTGGTCTTAGTACATCTAGCTTTGTAAATATTGCAGCCCTGTCACGAAGCACTGCTACTAGTGACAATGCAATTAATAAGAACTATTCGAGCTCAAACCTAAATCCCAGTGGAAGAAGCCAACTACTGGATAGCTTAGCCAAAGGCTTAGCAAAAGATATAAAACTACCAGAACATGCAATATATACAAAAACTCACTTGGACATACTATAAAAATGTAAAGCAAAAAATCTTCTTACAATAATCATATATCTCTGCAAAAGTGTTTTATAGCGATATAGGATTATTGTAAGGGGAAGCTCATTAAGACAAGCCTCGAGGAACTATAAGCCTATAGAGGCAAACGATCTTCCAATTTTCACTGAGAATCTATGTCTCTCCTGCGACCACCTTCAAATGAAAAGCCAGGGAACCAATCTTCAAAGACACCATCAGGGAAAAAAATCCCCATGGCCATGTCAATGATGGTTGATTCAATGGTACGCATGATTCAGAAAGCAAATAACAATTCAACAACGTTAGACCTCCACGATTCAACTGATTATTTAGATGAAAATTGAGCAATTTATTGCTCAAAGTGAAGGTATATGGACCTCAATGAGAAGCAGTCATTCTCTTGCATTCAAGCAGTTTGAGCAAATTGTTAGCACTATAAAGGTTAGTCTGCTTAAGACTAGTGACCAAAGAGTAAAAGATATTTTATCTCAAAACAATTCCTATAATCTCAAGCCTATATCTCCGTTTTTTATGGAATGGCATATAGAAAGTGATTGGAGCACGGAAAATAAAGAGGATAAAGACTTTGGCTCCTGCGTAATAGTGCCTTTACCAATCACAAAAAGAAAAGGATTATTAGTTAGAAGTATTGGATATGCAGAAAAGGCACAGGTTGTCTCGCATTATAAGATACAAAAAAATGATACGTTTATAATGACAAGTAGATATGAAAATTCACGTACAGAAGAGCGTATATGGTTTGTCTCCCAGTATGTACGTTGTCGCTCTACAACATTACAGACATATAATGGGAAAGGCATCCTTCAAACAACATTTGCCTCCGAAATTAAGAAAATAAAAATATAAATAGTAATCAACTAAAGATGAACAAAAAGTCGCTATTAAATTTTTCCAAGACACTGTCAGCACATTTTAGCAATTACAAACAATCTCAAGCAAATCCTTCTGAGTTTTCTCACATTAATATTTTCTTTCGGCCTCTTCTAGACTTTCAGCTATTAGGACGCCCAAGCTTTTATTCTGAGCAAAGTTATGACTATGATCCTTGGAGGCCTTATCGACAAGGATTACATTTTCTTGACACGAAAGCAGACACAATTATTCTTGAAAATTTTGAGATATTATCACCTATGAGATTTGCAGGAGGAGGAAGAAATAGCTCGCTATTAAATAAATTGAGCTCTTCAAAAATCAAGAAAAGAGAAGGTTGCGCAATGCACTTTTACGAGGTTTCTCCTGGTCACTATAAAGGTCAAGTTGAGCCCGGAAATAGCTGCATAGTAAAGAGACAAGGAGTATCCACATACCTAGAAAGCAATGTAGAGCTTAATGCAAATAGTTGGGTAAGTCACGACCTTGGGAGAGAGTTAGAAACAAATAAGCAAATATGGGGAGGAAGAAATGGCCCTCATTATTTCAATAGAATCTGCGATTTTGGTGACAAGTTAACCGAAGACTGGTTATATAGCTAAATCTATTCATATTATAAATAAAATTTAAATGCATTTTATTGCATCTAATATCTTACAAGTTTTCACTAGCTATCATGAGTTAATTATATTTATCCAATATTAAACCTGCTCTACATCGAATAAATTTATTTGGATCATCCTGACTAGATCTAATTAAATCACGAACATCTGGATAATGAATAATAGGCAGGAAAAAATCTATTGACATCAAAGCAGAATAACGAGTTGGCCAAAAGAGACATACCTTAGGGTCTAACAATCTAGGAATATTCTTCATACCTAAATTCGAATTAATCTTCATAAGTGTAACAACAGCTGCAGGCCTAAATTTCATATGTTCTGGCCAACTATCAGATAGTAAAAAAATGATCAAGTCCTCTATTTCCTTAATCTGAGAATGATTCCATCCTTGCACATATCTAAACAAAATAGTTAAAAAATAAACTGCGCTATAATCACTTTTGAACTCTTCCCAAAACGAACTAATCACAGGCCATAGCTTGTTTGGACTTTCTTTAATTAAATTACTTAGTGCAAGATAAGATCTACTGCAATCTATCTCAAATAATTCATTAACTAGAAACTCTATTGATGGAGCAAAATCATAAGAATGCAATAAAATAATATTACTTGGATGATCCATTATTAATTGATCAAGAATCTTTATTGGGTCAATTTTCCTGGAATTATCTTCAACTGAATTGCAAATTTCTTCAACAGCACGCATTCGAAATGACAAAGCAACAGGAGCTTTAACTACAGATTCAAGAAGATGAGGATCCTTGCTATTAATCACATCTTGAACAGCCAAATAACGATCAGTCTGATTTGAGGTTAGCAATTGATCTCCAATCTCATCAAGACAACTTTTCTCTCCACATAATCTACAAATAGCAGCTATACAAGCTCCGCGAAGTCTCGGCGATTTGGTTCCTTTCAAAATTTCTTTAATTTTGATAATCGAGGTAGAGACTTCGAGCTCAGCCAAACATTGAACTAAAGCTCTTCTATTATATTTAGGCTCATCTAAAAGCTGAATCATGCGTAAATGCAAAGCAGAGTCCTTACAGCCCAGTTTCTGTAAAGCCCAAGCGGCATTCTCAACCAAAAAAAGATCCTTACTATCGAGACATTTACCAATTTCATTAATTGACTTTTGAGAACCCAGTCTAGCCAATACTTCAACAGCTTTTCTTTTTGCCAATTGAACTGACTTTTCTTCAGAATTAGACTTTAAAAGTTTAAGCAAGGCATCTTCAGTCTGCAATCCCGGATATTTAAGTAAGTGAAAAACAGCTTTATAGTAATCACTGGAGATTTTCAATTCATCAATAGGTGTCTTAAGTATCTGCAAAGCCTTCTCCTTGCTCATAGAAGGAAGATTATCAAATGGATATGCTGTCACTTGAGATGCATGTGATAAGTAAATTCTTATCAATCAATTTAACAAATAAGTCTCTCAGCAAGAATTCTATCAATACTTTGCAAGAAAACAAAAAACTTCTTCTAAATAAAATTAAGTCAAATTCATCATTTGAAAATATGAAATGTTCTTGCAATTCCAAGCAGATTGATAGTTAACTATGTGATAGAGGATTCCAGCTGATCACCTAATACCATCTTGATGTTGATTTGAACCCAAAAACTCCCATTCCCAAAAGGTTCAGAGAAATTAAGCTTCAGGAAGGAGAAGCTGACATGCTTGCAGCAACTTTAAAAAAGCAACTTAAAGAAGAGAAGCCCTTAAAAAACGTGGATGACGACGATATAAACAAAATGATTGCAGGACTTGGTGATAAAAGAGGACTAATAAGAAGGACCTTTGCAGAAGCACTAGGAGCAGCTGGTCCAGTAACGCTTCCAGCTCTTAAAGAGGCCCTATTAAATCATCCCAATGTGACTGTTAGGCGAGCTTCAGCTAAAACACTCAAGTTGGTTGGCGATCCAAGTGCTTTGCCAGAGCTGCTAGAAGCACTTATCAACGATCCAGATCCAGTCGTACAAGGTTCATCTGCAGGTGCTATGGCCATTTTTGGAGAAGCAGCTGTAGAACTCTTGGAGAAAGTTCTATCAAATCCTCAAAGCAGTGCGATGCAGTGTGGGCTAGCAAGCTGGGGGCTTGGATTTGCAGGAACTGAAGCCCCTAAAGCTCTCCTAAAAGCCGCCTCCTCAGATAATTCAAGAGTAAGATCTGCCGCAATTGCTGCATTAGGAGATCAAATCAACAGACTTGATGATGAAGATGCATGGAATTTGCTATTCACAGCTTTAGAAGACCCTATTAGCGATGTTCGAGTTGAAGCAACTATTTTGCTAGGGAGGCTAAATGATCCCCAAAAAGCACATAGATTACTTCTAGTTCAGTTAAAGGATAAAAATCCACAAGTAAGAAAAAGTGCGGCTATTTCTCTAATGAGACTTCAAATTTTAGATGCGATTAACCCTCTTATTATTCAGAGAGAGGCAGAAACAGCTAAAGAGGTTATTGCAGTTTTTGATCTTGCTATTCAGAAGCTTAAGCGAATCCTATCCAAGGATTTAAATCCCTAAAGATCAAACGATTCAATCTGATGAAAGGTTTTAATCGCATTTAAGGCACTTTCACGAAGCATTGGATCATGATTATCATTTTTCAAGAAGTCTTGCAATGCATTTCTTGCGAGCGGGCTATCTACTTCACCAAGCGCAGTCAATGCTGAGGAAACCTTTAAAATATTTACATCTCTACTTGCCTTTATAAGCAAAGGCAGTCCCTGTTCTCCAAGTTGCCGAAGCAGCGGAATTGTCGAAAGAATTATTTCTGGTGAATTCTCCTCCATTGCTAGCTCTATAACTTGCATAATATCCTCTGGGAATTTATGGAAAGGATTATTAATAGAAACCTGTAGAAAGGTTTTCAGGCAACTAATACGCAAAATTATATTATCTGTATTTCTAAAAATTTCAGCCAAAGGCTTTAAAACTATGTAGCCAAAAAATCCAAGAGCCTTGACTGAAACTCTCCTAAGATGGATATCTTCACTAACCAAATTAGTAATCAATTTTGGGAGAGACTCCTCAACCCAAAACTGCTTCAAACTCATATAAGCTTCTTTATTAATATAAGGATTTGGATGAGAAAGATCGTTGAATAAAGAATCTATATCTGGCTTATCAGCAAAAGTTTCAGCCATTCCGAATAATTAAAAAAATGAAAGTATCAATAAATTTCGTATAGAAGTCTGCTAATTAATCATGAAAGTGCATTAATCAAATAATCAAGGAGTCCTTTAAATTCTGCTGCGGCTTGCTGACTCATATCTCGAGGAACACAAACCCTGTCGCGTATATGTGTAAAAGCCTCTAAATATGCTGCAGTAGGCAATTGTTGTGCTCGAATCACCTCTCGCATTCCAGCAATTCCCCACTCATCTAATGGCCCAGTACCTCCAGCAACCAAGCAGTAGTTAATCAACCTTAAATAATGATTAATATCACGTGCACATTTATCTTTTTTAGCTTGGTCATAAACCCCTTTGCCATAAACAGCATTTACTGCATCAGCAGTTACTTGATCTAGACCAGCAGCAAGTTTCTCGGCCGCCTCCATGCGAGCGGGAGCACGATCAAAAGAGCCTTTAACAGCTTCTATGTCGCTAACAGTAGGAAATCGACCTGCAGCGTCTGCTGAGGTCACAACAGTAGTAACAGCTGATTTCATCTTGTACTTCCTTTATAAGAAAAGCAATAGTTGGTATTTAATCAGCTAATAGCGCTGATTACACGATCAAAGTATGAAGCCGCCTCTGCGGCGATCTCCTTGCATTGATCACCAGAACCAGAATTTATCCCTTTAAACATCTTTCGACCAGAATTAGTTTCGGTCATTATTGCAACTGTCGCCACTTTCATAATCTCAACGGCACGTACTGCATTAGCAATAGGAACTCCTAAAGCGACATAAGTTTCCTTAAGACCATTTAGGCAGCGATCATCAAGTACAGAGGGATCACCAGCTAATAAGGCGTAGCTCACATATCTAAGGATTATTTCTCCATCCCGCAAGCATGCAGCCATCCTACGAGTTGGATAACAGTTTCCACCTGGCTGAGTCATCCCAGTATTCTCACAAACCATTCCAGCAACTGCATCTGCCGCAATGCAAGAAACGTTCTGAGTAATTGCCAAAGTTGCATCTATACGCTTATTTGCATCTGCGACATATTTCCTAAGAGCTACTAACTGATTACTCCCAATTGGCTCACCTTTGGCGTCAGCACTGACTACAGCACGAGAGAATGCGTCTAGCATTTTTTAGTAAGGCCTATGCGAGAACAATGTCCAACTGATCGAATCGAAGCATACAGAGAAAACTGTTTACCCCAGGAATTAAGGAGGGTTTTTGGCAATTCAAGGCTCAAAAAAGTTCTTGCCTAGAAAATTCCCCTTCTTGATCCGTATAAATCGGCAGTCAACTTTGTAAACCTACGACTTGCCTATTAAAGAAACGCCTGTTAGCTCAGCTAGTGCAACGGTTCGTAACTCAAGGAGGAATGGTTAGAACGATTTATAACACCAAACTATGAACAGAGGAGCATCTGCTATCAGTAAAGATCCGGTAGGGAGCTTTCCATAAGACAAATTCCAAAACCAAGGCCGTCTAGGCTAATTAGAACTAAAAGGAACCATGGTAGAAGCAAGTTTTGAAGAGCTGGAAGAGTCTATAAAGGATCTCACCAGCTACAAAGAGCGCCTCGTCAACGAAGTAGCTGGAGCCGCTCAAAGACTCAACATGCCTAAAGAAAAATATGAATCAACAATTAAAGACCATGGAGAACTAAAAAAAATCAACAAAGTTCTTTCTCAATTAATTGCAGAGCGAGAAAGAAGACAGCTACTCGATTAATTGGACCATAGACTAAACAACCCGGACGAATCCTCCGACTTCAAGTGGCTGCCAATTAGTTAAACCCTTGAAGGGGCGGCTGAACCGCTGGCCGAACATCCAACAAATGATGATCTAAGGGCCATAGGGTTTGATCATGTGCAAACTGTTGGTTTGGTTGCTGACGCTTCAATTCGCAGCAAAACTCTTTTTGAGCTAAGGCGTCTAATCGCCTATCTGCCAAAAAGACGATTTAGAACCTTGCTTGTCTTGGTTCCAATCTCGATGTTGCCTGGAATTATTGATCTTGCCTCCATTGCAGTTGTGGGGCGCCTAATGGGTGCATTAGTAGGCACCAAGTTGGCGAATGTTTTACCCGGCATAAAATTCTTTGGAGGTGACGATGTAAATCAAAGCTTTTGGTTGATTGGAATATTCATAACTCTTGCGTGGCTGGCTTCGATTACCAAAGTAACTTTGCGATTCCTTCAGTATCGGCTAACAGCACAAGTCTGGGGTGATATATCCAGACTTCTCCATACAAAGTTACTTCAACAAAGCTATTCCTATCATCTAAATCAAGGTCGTGGAAGATTCTCAGCTCTCCTTTTAAGCAATGCTCGAAGAGTTGCTGAATCAACGGTAATTCCTTTTCTTTTAATGCTTAGCGCTATACCTTCTGTACTACTATTATCGATTGGAATTGTTTTTATCGGAAAGCTACTATCTGTTGGATTAATTATATCATTAGTGATCTTATATCTTCTGATCTCATTAATAGCAACACCCTATCTTAGACTTTCCGCAAAAGGAAGACTCCGTAACGAGGGAAGGTCTTCAGAGCTCCTTCTTGAAACTCTAGGAGCTTTTCAAGATGTTCAACTTAGTCAAACACAGCCGTATTTTAGTAAGAGATTTAATAAGACAATTAGAGCAACCCAGGGATATGTATGGGTTAGTGAATTATTACCAGAAATCCCAAGAATACTAATAGAACCGTTTGGGATATCTATGATTTTCGCCGTTGGCGCCTTGCCAGCATTAATCAGTGGCGATCCAGACAGAATCAGAGGGATTGTTCCATTCCTTTCTTCTGTAGCAGTCGCAGCATTAAGGCTTACTCCACCACTACAAGATATTTTTCGGTCAATTACACAATTACGTGGGGGATTGCCACATGTTAGTGAACTATTAGAAGTCTTAGATTTACCTTCAGACAAACCTAATCTTACTACTCCAGGAGTGCCTAGCCCAGAAGGAATTGCCCCACGAAACGCAATTAGCTTGAAAGGAGTTAGTTATAGTTACAACAAAGATTCACCGTGGATAATTGATAATCTTAATTTAAATATTCCAATAGGTTCAAGGCTAGCATTTGTTGGAAAAACTGGAAGCGGAAAATCTACTACTGCTAATTTATTATTAGGTTTGCTGACTCCGAAGAAAGGAGCCCTTCAACTTGATGGTGTACCAGTAAGTCCCCATGATTTACCAGCATGGCAAGTTAACTGCGCGCATGTTCCACAGTCTATAAATTTATTAAATGCAAATGTAATAGAAAACATTGCCTTTGGTGTAGAAGAAGATTTAATTGAACTCGACAGGATATGGGACTCACTAGAAGCAGCACAATTAGCTGATTTTGTTACCGAGCTCCCATATGGTCTTTATACCCCCTTTGGAGAAAATGGGATAAAGCTTTCAGGTGGGCAGCGACAACGCCTAGGCCTAGCTCGTGCCTTTTATAGAAATGCAAAATTTCTTGTCTTAGATGAAGCGACTAGTGCTCTTGATAATAGAACTGAATTGGACCTAATAGAAGCCCTGCAACTTCTTGGCAGAAGATGTACGACTTTAGTTATTGCCCATAGACTTAGCACTGTAAAAAGATGTGATTGCATATATGAATTTGGAGATGGTGGAATCAAAGCATCAGGAAGTTTTGAGCACCTACGACAATATTCGGATACTTTTAGAGAGCTAGCATCACTGAGTAATCCTCAAGAAAATAATAACCTATAAAGAGATTATTTCTAGATTAGATCTCTTGAATAATAGATTCGACTTGTTTTGCCGATTTCTGCCAATTATAAATCTTTACTCTCTTTCTTCCCATTAATACCAATTGCTCTCTCAACTTTGTATCTAGTAAAATATTTTTCATTGCATCGGCTATAGCTTCAGAACTTCTTGGATTTACTATTAAACCTGCATCAGCTATTACTTCAGGAAGAGCACCAGCATTTGAAGCAATTACTGGAGTATCACAAGCCATTGCCTCCAAAGCAGGCAACCCAAAACCTTCCCATAGGCTAGCAATAACCAAAGCTTGACATTTATTCAACAGATTTAGTTTTTCTTCATCGGAAACCCAAGTTATCCAATGACAGCGATCATATATGCCAAGCTCTTTTGCTAAAGCTTTTAAATTTGGTGTATACCTTTTATCTTCAGGACCTACCAACTTAAGCTTTATTTCTTCATCCAATAGCAAAGAAAAAGCGCGCAATATCATTGATAAATTCTTATGTGGATCATGGCGTCCTAAAACCAAGAAAAAGTTTTCCCTAGGCAGATTTAAAGGAAAATTCTGGTCAATATTTACACCTAATGGGATAGTAATAAGTTTATTTCTCGGTATTCCAATAATGTCATGAATCTCACGTGCAGTGACCTCAGAATTACATAAAACTCTTGTAGAAGAGTGCAATACTAAAGGAACATAAGTTAAATGATATAGCAAAAGTGGGGAAATTCTAGGATAGCGAATAGGTATCAAATCATGCGCCAAAACAATGGAACGAATACCTTTAAGAATAGGAGCCTCAGGCAAAGGAGATAGTAAAAAATCAGCGCCAGATTTCCTTAATAAATTAGGTATTTCCGTCTGAGTCCAAATCAACCTTCTTATATGACCTTTCCTTCCATAATCTGGCGTAAGTCCTCTAGGGATACAAATAGTTCCTGGACGCGAGCCTCCCAAAGGATCAAGCAATGCAACTAGTTCGGGATTTAGTTCATTAACCAATTCACGAGAGACCACTCCTATGCCTGTTGGCCTATCACCTAAATAACTTCCATTAAACAATGCAAGAGGTGTTGAAGATAAACTCACGAAATAGGTTCCCGTAAGGCCTCCAAGAAACCTTGCATCAAAGCAATGCTTCTGTTAGGAGTTAAAGGTAATCTAATCAATGCAAGCAATATAAGTCGAAGACTCCTTAATATCAGCACCCAAAGAGAAAAGTGACGCTGAAGAAAGCGAATGTAACTGCAACTCGAAAGACGTGATCTGCGAAAAGTAGAGACTTCACTTCCCTCAGAACGTTTATGAATAATATGAACCGAGGGGAGTAAAAAAATTTCACTCCCTTGCCTTGCAAGTCTTATGCAAAGATCAATATCTTCATAATAAAGAGGCAATAACCGTTCAAAAGTTGGTCTACTTGGAAAAGTCGAGGGCTTAAGCAACAAACTACAGCCGCTAACCCAGTCCACGCATATTGGTGATCCTCCTGCAGACATTAGATGATTATTTTGAAGATAATGCTTCCTAAAATTCAAGCCATAGTTAATCCATCCTGCACTAGGCTCTAAATTGCCTTGGGTATCAACAACTACAGTCCCTACAATAGATTTCTTAGGGAATGCAGTTAATTCTTCCCGAAGGTTTTTAATCGTTTCAGGATCCGGTAAGGAAGTATCTGGATTAATCAACCATACCCAGCCCTTCCAGCCCAAACGGTCCAACCAAGCCATTCCTCTATTACAACCAACACCAAACCCATCTCCTTCCTGACCATCAATTATTGAAACCGCACAAGAGATTTCAAGCCTTATAGGCGGTGCACTCTCAGGACTATTATTGACTACCAACCACTTAAATGGCTGAAAAGTCTGTCTTTTCAAATCCTCAGATAGCAAGCTCAATGCCGCCTGGGAATGATATGCAACTGTCAGCATTGCCAATCCAGATTCATCCATAAGAAAGATCAAGTATTTAATTGGTCTTTTTGACCCTTGCCGCTTTATAAACCCTAAAGTTCTGGTGGTCTATGAGGTCGATCTCAGGACCTCTAACTCTAAGGAAATTGTTTCCATGCAATAACTTCTAGGGAAATCGCACCAACCACAAAATATTGCCCTAATGAGTTTCCTCTCCGATCTGAACAAAGCCCAACAAAAAGCCGTGGGGCATACCAATGGACCATTACTTGTAATCGCCGGGGCCGGCAGCGGGAAAACCAAAGCATTAACTCATCGCGTTGCCCATTTAATTGCAGAACGTGAGGCAGACCCTAGCAATATTCTTGCAGTTACTTTCACAAATAAGGCTGCCAGAGAAATGAAGGAGAGGCTGGAGCTCCTACTTGCAAAAAATTATGCGGAAAATAAATATGCTCAATCTTGGTCATCACTAGATCAAGTACATCAACGACAAATTCGTAGCAATATTTACCAATCAACAACAAAAGATCTTTGGATTGGAACATTTCATGCAATATTTGCCCGACTCTTGCGATTTGACATCGATAAATATCTTGACCCAGAAGGACTAAGCTGGACCAAACAATTCTCAATATATGATGAAAGTGATTCATTAAATTTAGTAAAAGAGATAATTACTCAAGAGCTTCAATTAGATCCAAAAAGATTTGAGCCCAAAAAAGCAAGGTGGTCAATAAGTAAAGCAAAAAACTATGGATGGACAGCTGATCAATTAGAAAAAGAATTTGAAGGCCACAATGGCAAACTATCAGCAGAGCTTTATAGGCGTTATAGAAGAGCATTAGCAGCAAATAATGCATTAGATTTTGATGACTTACTCTTATTACCCGTACAATTACTACAGCAGAATGAGGCAGTTAGAAATTACTGGCATAGCAGATTTCGTCATATTCTGGTTGATGAGTATCAAGATACAAATCGCACACAATATGAATTATTAAAGTTATTAACTACCAACGGAGTTTCTCCTAAAAATTACACTAATTGGAAAAATAGATCGATTTTTGTAGTTGGAGATGCTGATCAAAGCATTTATAGCTTTAGGGCTGCAGACTTTACAATACTTATGGGATTTCAAGATGACTTTAAAAATCATTCACAAGAAAATAAAGATAAAATAATGGTAAAGCTAGAAGATAATTATAGATCAACTTCAACAATTCTAAAAGCGGCTAATTCACTAATAGAGAATAACAAAGAAAGAATAGATAAGGTTTTAAAAGCAACTAGAGAAGAAGGTGAATTAATTAAACTTACACGCTGTGATGATGAAATCAGTGAAGCAGAGGCTGTAATACATAGGTTGAGATTAACTGAAGCAAATAATTACAATTTAAAATGGGGTGACATGGCAATTTTATATAGAACCAATGCGCAATCACGAGCTATAGAAGAATCTTTAGTTAGGTGGGGAATTCCATATGTAGTAGTAGGAGGATTGCGATTCTATGACCGTAGAGAGATAAAAGATATATTGGCTTATTTAAAGCTACTGGTTAACAAAAATGATAGCCTCAGCCTTCTAAGAATAATCAATGTACCCAGAAGAGGTATTGGTAAAACAACAATACAACGCCTAACTGATGCATCTAGTCAATTAGGAATTCCCTTATGGGAAATAGTAACTGATACTGAAGCAGTAAGATCACTGGCAGGAAGATCCGCAAAGGGTATTTTTGAATTTACTCAACTTATCGAAAGCTTAGACAAGGAGCTAATCAACTCATCTCCATCAATATTTATTCAAAAGGTAATGGAAAGATGCGGATATTTAAATGAACTTATCGCTGAAGCCACTGAAGAAGCAGAAGAAAGAAGGCAGAATTTACAAGAGTTGGTCAATGCTGCAATTCAATTCGAGGATGAAAATGAAGAATCTGATGTCTCAGGGTTTTTAGCATCAGCCGCACTAGCAAGTGATGCAGACAAGAAAGATACTGAAGCTGATCGAGTTACATTGATGACACTTCATAGCAGTAAAGGTCTTGAATTTCCTGCTGTTTGCATAGTTGGTTTGGAACAAGGTCTTTTCCCTGGCTATCGATCACTAAGTGACCCCTCAGCACTCGAGGAAGAGCGTCGTCTTTGCTATGTAGGAATAACACGTGCAAAAGAGCAGCTTTTTCTTTTTCATGCCAATGAGCGTAGATTATGGGGTGGAATGCGCGAGCCTGCAGTACCTTCAATTTTTCTATCAGAAATCCCTGAAGAGTTAATCAAAGGTGATCTCCCTTTGAGTGGAGGGACTTCATTAAGAAGGCAGAAGAATCTCCCCAGGCTTACAAGAATTGATCGCAAAGAAAATACTTCTTCTAAAAAAGAAAGATCTTTTTCTTCTCCTTCAAACGCAATTAGAAGACAATCAAAGGAATGGAATGTTGGAGACCATCTAATACACAACTCATTCGGAAAAGGTGTAGTAACTCATCTTTTTGGAAGCAACGAAAGAAGATCAATAGCTGTAAAGTTTGATGGAATGGGCCCCAAAATAATAGACCCTAGACTAGCTCCTATTGAATCTATAAATGAGGAACAACTAAGTTAAATCAATATAAAAGATACTAAAGAATCACTATATTTTTCATGCTCTTAACTAATTCATCCAAGGACTTCATTTGCTCCAAGAAAGGTCGAAGAGAATTTAAAGGCAGGGCACTAGGGCCATCACAAAGTGCTTTATCAGGATCAGGGTGAGACTCAAGGAATAACCCTGCCAAACCCAAAGCGATTCCTGATCTTGCAAGATCAACAACTTGCGACCTACGACCGCCAGATGCGGCCTCCCCCGAATCTCGGCACTGCAAAGAATGTGTCACATCAAAAATCAAGGGTATGTTTTGACAAGTGTTTTTCATAACTCCAAAGCCCAACATATCAACAACTAAATTGTCATAACCAAAGTTCGTTCCTCTCTCGCAGAGCAACAATTTGTTATTACCAGACTCTATAAACTTATCGACAATATTTTTCATTTGACTTGGACTAAGAAATTGTGGCTTTTTTATATTGACAATTGAACCTGTTTGAGCCATTGCCTTAACAAGATCTGTTTGTCTTGCTAAGAAAGCAGGGAGCTGAATAATATCACAGACTTTAGCTGCAAAAGCTGCTTCATTGGGTGTATGAACATCAGTTATAACAGGAATTTCATATTCTTTTTTAACGGCTTTTAAAATCTCAAGGCCTTCTATTAGACCAGGGCCCCTATAAGAATTTACAGAAGATCTGTTTGCCTTATCATACGAAGCCTTAAAAACTAATGGAATCCGAAGATCCCTACAAACTTCAACGTATTGACCAGCAACATCAATAGCAAAATCCTTATTTTCCAAAACATTTATGCCCCCTATCAAGACAAAAGGCCTGTCATTTGAAAAAATTATTTCTCCTAAAGAGACTGAGCTCAAGATAGGCATAAGAAAATATCATGAATTTTATTATGTTAACTGCTAAAATAATTTTGTCATTAGGTAAAACAATTAAAAGCCACGAACAGCCAAGTAAAAACGTTGGCAATCGCTATCTAACCAAAGAATCCATTGTTCAAACAAGGATTTAAGCATATTTTTTTATCAGTCAATCATCAATTCTATCCGAAATAAGTTAGTTATATCCAAATAAATATGTTTGATATTGAAATCAACAATCGAGCTTTAATCGTTAACATCTATCCATCCATCCTGGCAAAGATTCTTCCATCTCCCAGTTGAACGAGAGTGCAACAACCGCTCTGCTAACTCACGAACAGCCCCATGTCCTCCTTTGCTATTTAAAATCGCATCTGCATACTTTTTCAAAGGAAAGCAAGCATCCCCAGTTGCAAACAAAAAACCAACAGATTTACGAACAGCAAGGTCATTAAAATCATCACCCAGAAAAGCTGCCTGTTCAACAGAAATACCCAGTTGGGATTGAAGCTTTAGAACTTCACCAGCCTTATCCTTTATCCCAACCAAGCAATGCTCTACACCCAGTTGCCGAGCTCTAGCCTCAGTTGCACCTCCAACTCCACCACTCAAAAAAGCAAGAACTAATCCTTCCTGTTGAAGCAAGCGAATACCCAAACCATCTCTTACATCAAAACGCTTTTGAACCCCTCCATGATTATCAAACCAAAGGCCACCATCGGTGAGGACGCCATCTACATCAAGAATTACTAGCTTGATTTTGGCAAAAGATCGTTTAAGCCTCATCCACCTCAGTTCTCTTGCCCAAATCAAAGGATTAAACATAGAAGCACTTAGATTCATGTCAGGCCCGCCCTAACGAGATCATGCAGCCTCAAAAGGCCTAACAGCTTTGCACCTTCACTTACAGAAGAAACAACTGGTAATACAGAAATAGCTTTTCGGTGATTTCGCTCCATATGCTCCATAGCTCTAACCGCAAGTAAATTTCCTTCAATTGTTATTGGGTCTGATGTCATCAGATCAGATGCTTTAAGAGTTGCCCAGCTCTCAGCCCCGTGATCTCGAAGTGCCCGACGTAAATCTCCATCAGTTATTAGGCCTAATAACTTTCCGACAGCTTCTGGATCTTCCACCCAAATACTCCCAATACCATCTCTAGTAAGTCCTCCAATAACATCCGGCAAAAGATTTGTGGGACCAAGAGGGTGAAGGTTTTTTATAGGGACCATTAGATCAGCCGCAGTTAATGTCAACTGTTTGCCTAAAGAACCGGCTGGATGGTTCAAAGCAAAATCTGCAGGCGAGATACCTCTTCTTTCCATCCATATAGCTGCTAATGCATCCCCAATAGCCATAGCCACTGCAGTACTAGCTGTAGGAGCAAGATTCAACGGGCAAACTTCTCTATCAACACTTGCTTCTAAAACCACATCACTTCCACGCGCTAATGATGACTCAACTCGCCCAACAAGAGCGATCAAAGAATTCCCCCTCCTCTTTAAATGAGGAAGAACTTCCAAAAGTTCTGAAGTCTCACCACTATTTGAAAGCAATAAGCAAACATCCTCTGGAGCAACAACACCTAAATCACCATGCAAGGCATCCAGAGGATTGAGATAAAGAGCCATTAATCCAATTGAAGAAAATGTCGCAGCAATTTTCCTTGCAACAATTCCACTCTTACCAACCCCAGTAATCACGAGCTTCGCTCGCTGATTCGCACACCTTTCTAAAAGAGCCAAAGCCCCTTCAACCTGAGCAGTGCTTAGTCGTTGAGCTGCTGCCAAAATTGCAGCCGCCTCCTCTTTTAAGCAATTAGTTAATGCAGACAAACCTTAAGTTGGTGATGATGCTTTCATTCTCCTGCATTCCATAGCGATGGAGATACCCCTAAGACCAGAATCAGAACTTCAATTTCCCCACCCCTTCAAGGAAATTCTTGGCTTGATCCAGATTGCCGCCAAGCAGGCTGGGGTCACACGCTTGGCTTTAGTGGGTGGAGCAGTAAGAGATTGTCTTATAAACTATAACAAAATAACAAAAATTCAAAAAATTCACGACTTTGACTTTGTCGTTGAAGGTTCTCCAATCAAGCTCTCAGACTTGCTCCTCGAAAAATTCACTTCAAAAAGAGTAAGTAATTTTCGAATACATCAAAAATATCAGACAATTGAATTAAGTATTGACAGAATTAAAATTAACATTGCTACTGCAAGAAAAGAACAATATAATAAATCTGGATTTAATCCAGAAGTCTCACCTACAACAATAGAAGAAGACCTATATAGACGAGATTTCACTATCAATGCAATTGCTTTCGAGCCCAAAACTCAACAACTTATAGATCCATATAATGGCATCAATGCTATTAGATCCAAGCAACTTATTCTTATTCATTCTAGAAGTATTGAAGAGGATCCTACAAGAATTATTCGTGCAGCAAGATATGCAGCTAGGCTTAACTTTCAATTAAGCTCGGAATCTATTTCGCAAATAAAATCTACCTTGTCATTATGGCCATGGGGAAGCGTTCATAATGAACCATTCCCTCATGCTCTTAGCACAAGAATGCGGATGGAGCTTAACCTTCTATTTAATAAGGAGCCTTGGGAATCTTGCTTGGAACTTTTGCAGGAATGGGGGGCGCTAAGTATACTTGAGGGGGGACTTCAGGTCGACAAAAGATGGAAAAGAAGAATTCATTGGGGAATTAGATTGAGAGTTCCACGATTACTTTGTTTTATTGCTGGAGCAGATAATCCAAACTTACTTGCAAAGCAATTACAACTACCTACATCCGAGCAAAAAGTCATGGAAGAATTCTTTGATTTAAAATCTTATCTATCTAATCTAAAAATCAAGGAAGAACACTCTTCACCTATATTTTGGTGCAAAATACTAGAAAGCAGGAAATGGAGCAAAGAATCTATATGCATAGCAATTTGTTTTGGAGTCAACTCATGGGAAAAACTTCTCAAATGGTATCTAAAATGGAGGCACATAAAATCTCCTAAAAGCGCAGCAGAATTAATTTCTTCAGGATGGGAAGCAGGCCCTTCCTTAGGAGCTGAAATTTCTAGGCTTAGATATCAAGAAATAGAAACACTAGAAGATAGCAAATATCATAGATAAGTTTTTGCTATTAGGAATTTTAAAATCAGAATTGCTCTACACTCCCAATCTTTATCCATATTTTACTCTCAACAAGCTGCGCCGAAAAGCCTTTAGGGCATGCAATCAACAAAGGCCCACATGTCTGAGGATCAATGATTAAATTTAGCAAGGACAAATGATCAGGACTTCCTTCTCTAAGGCCTTCAATATTTAAATCGACCAAAGGCATGGATTTATAACATGGATCTAAGTATCTATATGAATATTTATTCTCTGGTGCCAATGTACTTGCAAAGCCTTGTTTAAATAATTCTAATGTTCCTGGCAATGCAGGAATTGAACATAAATCAAGAATTATCCTTAATGGTGGCAACATTGTCTCTTTCCGAAGATTATTAGTTGAATCAAGCATTTCACCCAGATGGCCTAAAAGTCCAAAGCCAGTAATATCAGTACAAGAATGAATAACTGGTCTTGAAATATTTAGGCTCCTCTCTAAAATTAATTGCTCTACAAGATGATGCTGACTAGAAATCATTTGACTAATAGCTTTATCAAAATAACTTGCCAAAACACCTCCCCTCATAGCTGCCGCAAACATCACACCAGTCCCTAAAGACCGACTTAGGAACAAGCTATCACCAGGTTTTAGTCCATCTTTGGACCAATATTTTTGATATTTAGCCAATGAACCATTAACCGTCAAACCTATAGAAATTCCAAGGGTACATGGTTCTGGTGATGTATCACGAGCTTCCTGAGTATGCCCGCCAATCAACTTGGCACCTTGCGGATCTAAAGCAGAATGAATTCCTGCTAATGTCTGGGAAAGAAGTTGCTCTTGAAGGCTTGAATTAACTAGCGGCAAAGTTATCAAAGCCTGAGCAGATTTAGGCATCGAACCACAAGCCCATAAGTCAGAGCATGCATGAAGTGCGGCGATCCGAGCATTTACCCAAGGGTCACTAATAATGGAGGGAAATCCATCGACACTTTGGAGTAAAGTGTCTCCATTTACAAGGGTTGCTAACTCAACTGAATCTTTAGGTTTATTAGCCAAGGATTCGAATCCTGAATTTTTAAGGGAATTCTTCAAAACTTTTTCAGGAATTTTGGCAGCACAGCCTCGGCACAACATTTTAGGATCATCAATATTATTCATTACAAAGAGCTGATGAAATCCATCCATAAAGTGTTGATCAATCAACTCTTTCAAAAACCAAAAGAATGGGCTAGGTCCAAGAATTAATTTTCCAAAAACAGCCCAAGCAGAAGATTTACGATCAATGAAGTGGATCCCGATTAACTGCAAAGCATTAAGCTGAGGGCTCCATTTAACAAGAGGCAAACTTCGACTAGAACGTTCCAAATTCTTAGCTAAAAAGACAGCAGCTTTAACAGCCCAAACCCCAGATGCTGGTCGAGGCTCTTCATCTACAATGGCACAATCACCCACAGCAAAAAGATGTGGGAAACCAATAACCTGTAAAGTTCTAGACGTTCTTACTCGACCAAGAAAATTGACGGGAAGTCCACTATCTGCAAGCCAGTCTGGAGCTCTATTTCCAGTACAATAAAGAGTAGGCACATCCAAATCAAGAGAAGCATTAATATCAAAAATATCAATATTTTCGTCATTTAAAATCCTTTTGAACTTCTGATTTAAAAAATTAGCCTTGGCAACAAGCCAAAGTTTTCTTCGAGGCCAACGTTTCCGCAGAGCAAGTGATACTTCAATTCCTGATATCCCAGCGCCAATAATTTTCAAAGGAATCTCACCCTCACAAAAAGTCTTATCATCTTGAAGACTCAGCCATGCAAGAGTTTTCTCTAAAGGCTTAATCGCCACGAACAATTTTTTATCAAGTATAGGTTGCCCTTTTTTATAGGTTTCAGAACCAACATCAATACTTAATTGATCGAATGCAATTGATGCTCTATCAGACAAATGAAGAAGGTTCTTATGAACATCAATACCTATAATCTCTGCCAAAACGAAGGCAACACCAGCCTTATTACACAAGTAATGTAAGTCAATTTCTAATTTTTCTCTATGGTAATTTCCTGCTATTAAGCCTGGCAACATTCCTGAGTAAAGAAGGGCCCCATATCGACTAACAAGTGTGATTAGCCCTCCAGGCTTAAGGCCTGGCATCATTATCCAGCGTTTGAGCAAAAGCGCATGAGCATGACCTCCACCAGCAAGAACAATGTGATCATTTCTCATAAGCATTCAGAGAGATGGGCTCTGATGTAATATTTTTATTTTGCACATATTTCTTTCGAAAGTCATAACAATAAAAGAATATTTATCATTAAAGGCTTTTAGCGACCTGCAACTTTGAGGACTGTTTTAATTGTACGAAAGAGTATTAACAAATCCAACCAAGTACTAAAATGTTTTAAATAATAAAGATCATAAGAAAGCTTTAATTCAGAATCTTCAATACTTGCTGCATAGGGCGAACAAACTTGCGCCCAACCACTCAAGCCAGGTCGCATCCAATGCCGTTTTCTGTAATGACGAATGCTTGCCTCTAATTCCTGCTCCAACTCAGGACGCTCAGGCCTAGGTCCTATAAGACTCATATCACCTCGAAGAACATTTATTAATTGCGGCAATTCATCCAGGCGACTACGACGCAACAATCTACCCACCTTCGTAATTCTCTGATCATCAGGCATTGTCCAAGTCACTGGTGCATGAGCTGGGGCAACCTGCATTGTGCGAAGTTTCAGAACCTGAAAAGGTTGTCCAAGCAAACCTGTACGTTCTTGGATATAAAACATTGGTCCTCGATCTTCTATCCAAATAATTAAGGCCGCCAGGAAAATTAATGGCGCAGTAATGGTTAACAAAATAATTGCTAGTACCACATCAGCGACTCTTTTAAGTTGGCGCTGAGCACTAAACAATCCATTCCAAGGTATTTCTGTATAACTAAGCCAAGGTTCTGGCAATAAAGCTGGAGGGAGCCGCTCAAGTTGTCTTTCCGCTAGAGAAAGAGGTGTTGTCAGGCTGCATTCCCGAGGGTCTCGTTGATCAAGAACCTCAAATAATTCGCGATATTTTGGATCTTTGCGCATTCTTGGTGCGATAGCCAAAACCAAGGGGCCTGGCAATTTGGCAACCTCAGAGGCTGGTATCCAACTTGGCATCAAACGCTTCGGGGTTTTCTGCCAAGCCTGAAGAGCCTGCACAGCATCTAATTCGTCAGCCAAAAGGACAAGAGAAGGGTCTTCAGCCTGAATAACTCCGCGTCGCAAGCTGACTCTCACAAAAAAAGACCAGACAATTACAGGAATGAGCCAAGAAAATTGAGTACTTCGAAAAACTATCCAAATGTCTAAAGATGGATTACAAAACCATCGCAAAATTGCAACCAACATTAATGTCATTAAAAGGCATAACCCAAGGCGCTGTATTAATCTCAATTGCGACAAACTTCTCCAACCTAAAACCGTATAAGTTCCTAATAACCATCCCAAAAGCAAATAAACAACAATAGTGACAAATATCCAACCAAGCTGACCAACAAGAGGAAGAGACCAAATACTTGCCAGGAAAAATAAAACAACTAATAGACCCACAACATCAAGGCCTGCACATAAGAGTAGATTTCTGCGGGGATTTCGCCAGGACACTGTAATTAAAGCGATTAGATCAACCTTGAAGGCAAAATTAAAGCGAAGAAGCACATTAAGAATAAAACCTGCCTTCTTCTAAGTCTTAATAACCTTCAGGATTGAATTGTTGCCAACTCCATGCATCTCGACACATTTCAATTAATCCTCTCTTTGTTTTCCACCCTAAGCGTTTACTCGCCAAAAATGGGTCGGCAATAGTGCAAGCCGCGTCCCCCTCTCTTCGAGAAATCACTTTGCAAGGGACATTAACTCCTGTTACCTCTTCAAAAGCCTTAACAACTTCAAAAACAGAGTGTCCTTTCCCTGTACCTAAATTTAAAGTTAAAACTTGCGGATCTTCCTTAAGAAGAACTTCTAAAGCTAGTCTATGACCTTCTGCTAAATCCATTACATGTATGTAATCACGAATACATGTTCCATCTGGGGTTGGCCAATCTCCACCAAAAATATTCAACACCTCCCTCCTTCCAATTGCTACTTGACTAACAAAAGGGAACAAATTATTAGGAATCCCGTTTGGATCTTCGCCAATCCAACCACTTGAATGTGCACCAACTGGATTGAAATACCGTAAAGATGCAATACGCCAACCTGGCTCACTAGCGGCCAAATGATCTAAGAACTTTTCAACAGCAGCTTTTGTATGGCCATAAGGATTAATTGGTTGAATCTTGTCCGTTTCTAAAATTGGTACTTGTTGAGGATATCCGTATAAAGTTGCACTGCTACTAAAAATAAGAGTGCGACAATCATTTCTTCGCATTGCTTCAACAAGAGAAAAACTACCTCCAAAGTTCACCTTCCAATATTTCATAGGGTATTTAACTGATTCACCAACAGCCTTTAGTCCTGCAAAATGCATCACGCCATCAATCTTCTTCTGTGACGCATTAAATGCCAAGTCCAGAGCATTACTGTCACAAATATCCCCCTCCAAAACAACTAAGCGATCATCATTCAGGCAACCTGACAATTCAGCAACCCTCTTCAATGCATCCTTCGAACTATTGGAATAATTGTCCAGAACAACGATCCTATGGCCAGCCTCTAGCAGGACTAGGCAGGCATGGCTGCCGACGAACCCAGCACCCCCAGTAATCAACAACTCTGACATTAGCTATAGAATACTTTTCCAAGCTGAATGAGTGAAGTCATTAACCTAGTAAAAACTTTGCGATGATAATTGAATGAATAAGCTTTCTAAAACATTTCCTAAAACAAAATCGACGCCCACCAACTTTTTAACAAGTCAGCATTAATCAACAAACACTCAAGGATAAAAAGCTTGGCGAGGATATCAATTAGAAGATTTAAGGAGCTAACATAAATATCAAAGCTACCTAACGCCTACTTGACTTCCAAAAATCTTGTCACCGGCGGCGCTGGCTTCCTGGGTTCTCACCTTGTAGACCAACTCATGCAAGCAGGAGAAAAAGTCATATGCCTAGACAACTACTTCACAGGACAGAAATCTAATATATCTAAGTGGATTGATCATTCAAATTTTGAGCTAATTAACCACGATATTATAAATCCTATCGAGCTTAAAGTTGATAAAATATGGCACTTAGCATGTCCCGCATCTCCTAATCAATATCAGAAAAATCCCATAAATACCGCAAAGGTTAATTTTATGGGTACATACAACATGTTAGAAATTGCCCGTAATACAAAAGCTCCGCTTCTACTTGCTAGTTCCAGTGAAGTTTATGGGGACCCACAAGTTCACCCCCAGCGAGAGGATTATCACGGTCATGTAAATACAACAGGTATACGTTCATGCTATGACGAGGGTAAACGCATTTCAGAGTCATTATGTTTTGACTACAAACGCGTTCATAACTGTAAAGTACATGTAGCAAGAATCTTCAACACATATGGTCCTCGGATGCTTCCTAATGATGGCCGAGTAATTAGCAATTTCATAGTTCAAGCTCTTAGTAATAAACCCATAACTATTTACGGAGACGGATTACAAACAAGATCCTTTTGTTATGTTGATGATCTCATTGAAGGCTTAATGAGACTTATGAATAAAGATCATTCAGGTCCAATAAACCTAGGAAATCCAATGGAAATAACCATCCGAGACGTAGCAGATTTAATAAGAGAAGAGATCAATCCATCAATACCAATAGTTTATAAATCTTTGCCAGAAGATGACCCATTAAAACGGCAACCTGATATCAATCTAGCGCTCACAGCATTAGATTGGAAGCCAGAAGTGAACTTATCGAGAGGATTAGCTCTAACAATAAATTATTTTCGATCAATAATCTCAACAATCTAACAGCCTATAGAATGGGTTTAATCTTTATTTCATCTAAAAAAACTACTCAGAAAGTTGCATATGGCTTCTAATAGTTTTGAAGAAATCTGAAAATTAAGCGTTTAGACAAATTAATACGAGAAAGATCTGAACAATTGAATATTGAGAGCCGCAAGGCAAAGCTTACAAAAAAGAGGCTCTAAGTCAGACTAAGGATTGCTTAGTACCAAATCGTGGACCAGCTGCAAAGTCTTAGAGGAATGGTTGACCTTTTGCCAGATCAAACCAATCGCTGGCAAGCAGTCGAGGCTGAAGCACGAAATCACTTTCTTAAGGCAAGGGTTCTAGAAATAAGAACTCCTCTCCTTGAGGCTACGGACTTATTTGCACGAGGAATTGGCGAAAACACAGATGTTGTAGGGAAAGAGATGTATACGTTCTTAGATCGAGGACAAAGGTCTTGCACTCTGAGACCTGAAGGGACTGCCTCAGTAGTTAGAGCCGCAATTCAAAAAGGGATGCTCACCAATGGGAAACACCGACTTTGGTACAACGGTCCAATGTTTCGATATGAGCGACCTCAGGCGGGCCGGCAACGACAATTTCACCAATTAGGAGTCGAATTTTTTGGCTGGAGCAGCTCTCTTGTTGATGCCGAAGCTATTGCCCTCGCTTGGTCGCTACTAAAAACCTTAGGGATAAACAAGCTTGTTCTACAAATAAATACTCTTGGAGATTCAACTGACAGGGAAAAATATCGATCCACACTAATTAATTGGCTAGAAAAGAATTTTGAGAATCTTGATAAAGATTCTCAAAAACGTCTTCATACAAACCCTCTCCGAATTCTAGATACGAAAATTCCTGCAACTCAAGAGTTATTAAAAGAAGCACCGAAACTCCTAGATTCAATTTCCGAGAGCAGTCAATCACGCTTCAAAGATGTTCAAGATGCTTTAGCCGCTCTAATGATTCCGTTCTCTATCAATCCAAACCTAGTAAGAGGTCTGGACTACTACGGGCATACTGCGTTTGAGATTATTAGCACTCAATTAGGCGCCCAATCAACCTTATGTGGTGGAGGTCGGTATGACGGTCTTGTAGAAAAACTTGGAGGTCCCTCAACTCCTGCGATCGGATGGGCTATTGGAATGGAAAGACTAATGCTAGTTCTCGCAGCAGAAGCAAATGCCAATCCAATAGGTAAAGCCGCTTCTTTAATCACAGAAAAAAAACCTGATATCTACCTTATAAATCAAGGAGAGTTAGCTGAAAAAATTTCTCTTAAAATTGCGGTAAACCTTCGGCAAGAAGGCCTAGTAGTGGATCTAGACAGCTCAGGAGGCTCATTTGCCAAACAATTCAAACGTGCCGATAGAAGCCATGCATCCTGGGCATTGATTATTGGTGATGATGAAGCCATCAAAGGTAAGGGTCGTTTAAAAAATCTCAGAGGACACTCTGCTCAAAAATCTCAATCTCCAATCGAAAAAATTGTCTCTCTAGATAATTACATTAGTATTGTGGATCAAGTACGCAATTAATATAGGTAACAACATCTCGCAAAGTTGCCAGCCTTAAGTGCTTAAAAGCCAAGAAGTTCTATTAATTCTGATCAGCTCTTGCCATCATGTCCTTCACTCAAATCCGCACTATTTGCTGTATAGGTGCGGGTTACGTAGGTGGTCCTACCATGGCAGTAATTGCAGACAGATGTCCGCATATACAAGTTGTAGTTGTTGACCAAAACAAGGATCGTATTTCTGCCTGGAATAATCCAGATCTAACAAAGCTTCCTGTTTTTGAACCTGGACTAGATGAAATAGTCAAGAGAGCAAGAGGAAACAACCTGCATTTCTCATGTGATGTAAAAAAAGCAATTCAAAGTGCAGATATGATTTTTATTTCTGTGAATACTCCTACGAAGAATAAAGGACTTGGAGCAGGACAAGCGAGTGATCTTAAGTGGGTAGAAGCATGTGCACGCCAAGTTGCTCAATTTTCAGTTGGGCATACGATAGTCGTTGAGAAAAGTACTCTGCCAGTTAGAACTGCAGCAACAATCCAAGCAATCCTAGAAGCAACAAGCTCACAAGAAGCTCTAGAAGCAAATCCAAGCTTCTCTGTACTTTCAAATCCTGAATTCCTCTCCGAGGGTACTGCAATAAATGATTTAGAGAAGCCTGATAGAGTGCTTATAGGAGGTTCAGATCCTAATGCAATAGAAGCTCTTGTTTCTATTTATAAGCAATGGGTCTATCCGGAAAAGATTTTAATTACCAACCTCTGGAGTAGTGAGCTATCAAAGTTAATTGCCAATGCATTCCTTGCTCAACGTATTAGCTCAATTAATTCAACAGCAGCTCTGTGCGAAGTAACCGGTGCAAATATCCAGGAAGTAGCGAATGCAATTGGGAGTGACAGCAGAATAGGCTCTAAATTCCTATCATCAGGTCCAGGCTTTGGTGGGAGTTGTTTTCAGAAAGATATTTTAAATCTTGTTTATTTATGTGGTCATTTTGGCTTGCCTGAAGTTGCAAACTACTGGGAAAGTGTGGTGAAGATAAATAACTGGCAGAAAAAAAGAATTGCAAAGTTAATCGTTGATAAGTTATTTGGGACAGTTACAGGGAAAAAGTTGGCAGTTCTTGGCTTTGCATTTAAAGCTAATACGAATGATACCAGAGAATCACCTGCTATAAAAATCGCGAAAGATCTTCTAGAAGAAGGCGCTACATTGGCAATCTATGATCCAAAAGTCACTAAAGAGCAAATCTCTCTTGATCTAACACAATATCCTGCTTTTGAAAGTAAAAATAATCAAGATTTACCTACCAATCTCGCCGAATTAGATAGTAATTGGATGTACTGTAAAAGTATTGTCGAAGCTGTTAGGGGAGCTGATGCGATATTAATACTTACAGAATGGAACCATTTTACTAATATTCAATGGAGTGAAATAAGCCCCTTAATGAGGAAGCCTTCATGGGTGTTCGATACGCGTGGAATTGTCAACCCTAAGCATGTTACAAAGGCCGGTTTGATGTGCTGGAGAGTAGGAGATGGATCACTATGAGTAAATCTATCTTAATAACAGGAGCCGCTGGCTTCATCGGAGCAGCTTTAGCAAAGCAATTACTGGAGAAAGAGCTAAGAGTTATTGGCATTGACAACTTAAATGATTACTATGATCCAGGATTAAAGAACGCAAGGTTAAAAGTTGTCGAGGATAATAATTCTCAAAGTAACTGGATTTTCTATAAGTTAAACCTTGAAGACAAAGATGATCTTCATAGAATCTTTTCCAAAGAGAAACCAAAAGTAGTGATTAATTTAGCCGCCCAGGCAGGCGTGCGCTATTCAATCGAAAATCCCGGAGCTTATATACAATCAAACGTCGTGGGTTTTGGTAATATTTTAGAAGAATGTAGGCATTCTGAAGTTGAACATTTGATTTACGCATCAAGCAGTTCAGTTTATGGAGGTAATCGGAACTTGCCCTTTAATGAAACGCAGCCAGTAAATCATCCAGTAAGCCTCTATGCAGCAACAAAAAAGTCAAACGAATTAATGGCTCATACTTATAGTCATCTTTATAAGCTTCCTGCCACAGGTCTTAGATTTTTTACTGTATATGGCCCTTGGGGTAGACCAGATATGGCACCAATTCTCTTTGCTAAAGCGATTCTTAATAATGAACCAATCAAAATTTTTAATTTCGGGCAAATGCAACGAGATTTCACTTATATCGATGACATTGTTGAAGGAGTGTTGAGATGCTGTGATAAACCAGCAACTACCAACGAAAAGTTCGATCCCATGTCACCTGACCCAAGTACCGCTGCAGCCCCTCATAGGATTTTCAACATAGGCAACAATCAACCAACTGAACTTATGAGATTCATTCAACTATTAGAAGATTCTTTGGGAAAAATTGCGATCAAAGAATTTCTTCCTATGCAACCTGGTGATGTTATTTCCACTTCAGCTGATACCTCCGCCTTAAATGAATGGGTTGGCTTTAAGCCTTCAACATCAATAGAAAAAGGAATTAAAGAATTTGCAACTTGGTATAAATCTTACTACTCATAGGAAAGTATATATAGATGTATTAGAAGAAAATCAAGAAATCTGATTACGACCAAAGTATACTTAAGTTATTAATCTATAGAATCTCAAGCAATTCTTTTAATCCTTCCTTACTTGCTTTAACTATTCCATATTCAGTAAGAAGTCCACTAACCAAGTGAGCTGGCGTGATATCAAAGGCTGGATTAAAGCCAACACATCCATCAGGAACAAGTTGAACAAGTTCCATCTCTAACAAAGAATCAGATTTTGTAGTTATACCTTTAATATGTGTGACTTCTTTGGATGAGCGGCATTCAACTTTAATTTCTTTTAATCCGTCTTCAATTTCCCAGTCAATAGAAGAGCATGGAAGGGCAACATAGAAAGGAATACTATTAGCATGTGCAGCCAAAGCCTTTAGATAAGTTCCTATTTTATTACACACATCTCCTCTACTAGTTGTCCGATCACTACCTACTATTACGATATCAACATCACCTTTTTGCATCAAATAGCCCCCTGCATTATCTACTATTACTGTATGAGGAACCCCCTCAGAAGCCAGCTCAAAAGCTGTAAGACTCGCGCCCTGATTTCTTGGCCTGGTTTCATCAACCCATACATGGATATTTAATCCTGCATGATGAGCCTTATATATTGGCGCTAAAGCTGTACCCCAGTCAACAGTTGCCAACCAGCCTGCATTACAGTGAGTCAAAATATTTAAAGGCTTACTAGAATCGTCAACAGACTTATTGGCTTGGATTTTTTTTATAAGAGATAGTCCATGAAAACCAATCGACTCGCATATAGAAACATCCTCCTCAGCAATTGAATCCGCTTCTCTTTTCGCAGCCTCAACTCTTTCTTCAACTGGAAGAGCAATCACTTTGTAATACAAACGATCTAAAGCCCACTTAAGGTTTACAGCTGTGGGACGAGTAGCTATTAATTGTTGATAAGCATTCTGGAAAGCCTCATCTCTTGGATCTTCTTGCAAAGCCAACATTAATCCATATGCTCCAGCAACCCCAATCAAAGGAGCACCGCGTACTGTCATTTTACTAATAGCATTTACAGCTTCAGTCCATGTTTTGATACTCAATGTCTGAAATTTATGAGGCAATTGGTTCTGATCTATAACCGAGAAAGATTTTCCTCCCTCATCCAACCAAATTGTTCTCCAATGATTTCCTTCGATATTCATAAACTAATTTTGAAATTTCATTTAAACCCAAGATAGCTTATTGAAGATTCTAAAACTCTTTAATTAACTATAAATTCAAGTCAAGGAATTTCATACAGCCAAAGCAGGCAATTATTTAATCTATTTCTAATAGATTAAATAATTGCCTATAATACTAATCTAGCCTAACAAGGCACCAAAATATTTTAGAGATTTATAATCATATTCTACTTCCAAGAAAGAAAAGCTCCACTAGTTGTCGAGAAGTTCACTTGATATAGATCTTCACCGTAAGATATCATGCTTAATTAATAGCCAAACCAAGAAGTTGAGCCAAATAGTCACCTCTCTTACATCTGCTCGTTTAGGGATTTTAGGGGGGAGCGGTCTGTATGAAATAAATCAACTCAAAAAAACAAAAGAAATCGAATTGGAAACACCTTATGGCAAACCCTCTGATAGTTTGCGGATGGGAGAACTAGGAGGAATGGAAGTTGTATTTCTAGCAAGGCATGGTCGCCACCATACCTTTACTCCTACCGAGGTCCCATACAGAGCAAATATATGGGCTCTTCGTTCTTTAGGCGTTCGCTGGATACTTTCACCTTCAGCCGTTGGATCACTTCAGGAAGAGGTCCGTCCTCTAGATATGGTCGTTCCAGATCAATTCATTGATAGAACGCATCAAAGACCACTGACATTTTTTACGAATGGAGCAGTGGCACATGTATCTATGGCTGATCCTTTTTGCCCAATACTTTCGAAAATCCTAGCTACAGCCGGTGAAAATTTAATGCCAGAAGGCCGCCAATTACATAGATCGGGAACCTATCTTGCGATGGAAGGCCCTGCTTTTTCTACTCGAGCAGAATCGAATCTATACAGAAGCTGGGGTTGCAACATTATAGGAATGACCAATCACACTGAAGCACGCCTTGCCAGAGAAGCAGAAATTGCATATTCCTCGCTTTCTATGGTCACCGATTATGATTGCTGGCATCCAGATCATGACAGCGTCTCAGTAGATATGGTCATTGATAATCTTCATGCAAATGCAGAAATAGCGAATGAAATAATGCTTGCAGCCTCGAAAGAAATCAGCAAGCAACGTCCTAGCAGCGCTGCACATGTAGCACTAAAAGATGGCCTAATGACAGACAAAGATAAAGTCCCTGAGCAAACAAGAGCTAAGCTCGACCTCTTTACGCAGCCTTATTGGGGAAAGTAAACTTTTCCCTAAACCAAACAATAACAATGCATAAAGGGAAAGCAAAAAAGAAATAACAAAAAATTCCTCCCTAGAAACTATCTAAGGAGGAATTTTTTGTGGAGATGCTAAGTTAAATAATACGCGTGAACTAAAAAGTTAAATCGCGAAAATCTATTTTTGTTTTAGATTCCATTACCTACGGCTGTATATGAGCCATAGAAGAAAATTCCTAAAACAAAAAATACAGCAACTCCTCCTGCCGTAGCTACTAACCACAGTGGAAGTGTCCCTTCTGTCCAACGACGTTCCCAGGAAACAGCTGGACGGCCATCTGGCAAACGATCAGGTATGCGACCATCAGGTCCCTTAAGCTTTGTGCTCATGGTTCAAGAAAGATTCAGTTAAAGAAGTAGCTGATAAACAAAACTCCCATCACAAAAACCAACAAAAGCCCTAAATAAAGGCTAGTGCGATTCAACTCAACGGGAAGGTTGTTTGGATTGGGATTAACTTGCATAGTTATCTAAAGGGATTCAGCGGCGGACAAATTGCATAGCAGAAATAGCACCTATGAAAAACACCGTTGGAATTGCCAGGGTGTGTACAGCAAGCCAGCGAACCGTAAAAATCGGGTATACGCGGGGTGAAACTAGAGGGGCTTGGGATTGTGTCATAGCTTTATTTCAGACGCAGGTCTAGTTGGGACTTGGATTCGAAACGCTGGCTCACAACAGGAGCCTTGCTTTCAGAAGCCTGGAAATAGGCATCTGGGCGTGGTGTTCCGAAGGTGTCATAGGCAAGGCCTGTAGACACAAATAGGAATCCTGCGATAAAAATCGCTGGGAGTGTAACCGCATGGATGACCCAATAACGGACACTAGTGATGATCTCAAAAAACGGGCGTTCCCCGGTTGAGCCGGCAGCCATAACCTCAGGCGTATCAGCTCTGCAATCTTATCAAGAGTCAGAGCCATTCCTGTGGATTAATGGCCAGCTTGGTTACAGAGCGTTGTGGAGTTTTCAGATTTAGACATCAAATCAACCAACCCAACGCAGCATGTGCCCCCGTTCCCCTAAAACAAAACCCTTGATTTCATCCTTAGAAGTATTGTCATCAAACAAGATTCGGATGAAATTAGAGGGTTCTGAATCCCCAACAGGATCCGACTCCCAGCTATCTCCTCCGTCGTTGCTAACCAAAAGTGTTCCATTCCCACCTGCTGCCCAAATGGATCCATTTGGATCCCATGCCAAATCAAGATAGTTATAACCATTAGTAATAGGAATAATTGCTTTAGACCAACTTTCGACTTGTCCAGGCTCACTGTTCAAACGAATCTGTGCCCCTCTGGCAAGCATCCACAATTCCCCATTGGGCTGGAACCCAACACTTTGAACACGCTTACTACTTGCTCTCTGATGTAACTGCCACTCTTCATCACCAGGGCTCAATGTCGCAAAGAAATTCCCCAAACTGCTAACACTCACATAATTTCCATTAGACGAGCGTCTTAGATCCCTTACCCCTCCAGCGGAATCACTGACATTACCTTCCCAATTCACACCACCATCATTTGTTTGGTATACAGCACCAGCAGTGGTGGCAAGTTCTGCGCAATTAGAGCCTTTCGA
>QCFN01000014.1 GCA_003280245.1 Prochlorococcus sp. AG-363-J23 | reverse complement strand
GCTCTTCTTGAGCGCCCAGGCCAAGGAATTCTCCCTTCCTCCACTACCAACTACAAGAACATTTTCTGGATTTGAAAGGGATTCCTTGTGCATACTGTTGTCCATATCCTTGAAAAATCCTTTGATGGTGGAGAGAATGATTGTTTTGGGTCTATAAGAGTTTGTCTGAAAATAGTCCTGGCATCAATTTAATTTTGATTCCATTGATGCACCTCGCTAGAAAAACAAAAACATGAAACAAGATCTTGGGACTCTTCTTTATGAAGGAAAGGCAAAGCGCGTTTTTGAGACTAATGAGGCTCAAGAAGTCATTGTTCAATTTAAGAATGATGCTACAGCTTTTAATGCTGTTAAACGTGCTGAGTTAGCAAACAAAGGAAGGGTAAATTGCCAGATATCTGCACACCTTTTTGAGTTACTTGAACGAGATGGCATTCGGACTCACTATCTTGGCCTATTTGGAGAGGACTTGATGATTGCTAAACATGTGAAGATAATTCCCTTGGAAGTTGTAGTTAGAAATATAGCAGCAGGCTCACTCTGCAAGGAGGCTCCAGTGGCTTTTGGTGAGATTTTATCAAAGCCGTTGTTAGATTTTTACTATAAGGATGATAGCCTAAAAGATCCTTTAATGACTGATGCAAGGATAATGCTTTTTGAGATAATTAATGTTCAACAACGTGATGAAATTGAGAGACTATCTCTTCAAGTTAATAGTGTTTTGAAATCTTTTTTCGAAAAGCTTGATTTGTTGTTGGTTGATTTTAAAATTGAGATAGGGATTAATAATGTAACCGGAGAAATAATGGTTGCTGATGAAATCAGCCCAGACACATGTAGACTTTGGGACAAGAGAAACAGTGACTTGAAAGACCGTATACTTGATAAAGATCGGTTTCGGCAGGACTTGGGTGGTGTCGTTGAGGCCTACGAGGAGATATTGAGACGAATCAAAAGCATCTGCCCAGTTCCACGCAATTACAAGTAAGGTCGGCCTGGTTTCACGTAGATTTAGCCGGCTAATTTCTTTTCATGGTCAGTTCACCTTCTTATGGATCCTCGGAGTCTTTTTGGAAAGGAGCCTATGGCTTGGCTGTAGCAGTGCCTCTTGTGGCAGTTCCTGCCGGTTATAACCCGTTTGTACAAGATAAAGGGCTTGAGGCTATTGAAATTTATCCATCTGAATCTCTAATTGGTCAAGAGAAAATCTCAGAGGGTAATTCACAGCTTGAAAACAGTACTGAAGGCCAAGCTTCTGAAACCAATCAATTTGGTGGTTCAGAGAGGGATGAATCTGATGAGACTCGAGTATTAATAACAGAGGTCATTATCGAAGGTACTGAAGGTCATCCAGAAAAGGAGCGTTTAGAACTTGCTGCATATGACGCGATGAGCGTTAGACCTGGAAGTCGCGTGACAAGGGACCAGGTAAAACTAGATTTAAATGCTATTTACTCAACAGGACTATTCGCAGGAGTTCGTATAGAACCTAATGATGCCCCTCTAGGCGTTCAGCTTGTTGTTAAGGTTCAGCCAAACCCTCCGCTATATCAGGTCAAATTGGAGCCTGTAGGGGCAAAAGTTTCTCAGAAGACTCTTGATCAAATCTTTGCAGATGATTATGGGAAAACTTTGGATTTGAATAATCTTCAAGTTCGAATTAAAGAATTAAAGAATTGGTATCTCAATGAAGGATATTCTCTGGCAAGAATTAGTGGACCGAGTCGAATTACTCCAGACGGGGTAGTCAGTTTAAGGGTTATTGAGGGAATGGTTTCAGGAGTAGAAGTGCGGTTTCTTAATAAAGAAAGTGATTCTGATGAGGATAAGACAAAGTTACTAAAGGGAAAAACCAAGCCTTGGGTAATTAAAAGAGAAATTTCTATAAGACCTGGTCAATCATTTAATAGAAATCAGCTTGAAGAAGATATAAAAAGATTATATGCCACCTCTCTTTTTAGTGATGTCAAAGTTACATTAAAGCCTGTGCCAGGAGAGCCTGGTAATGTTATTATTGTTCTTGGTATTATTGAGCAGTCAACAGGATCATTGTCAGGAGGAATTGGATATAGTCAAAGTCAGGGAGTTTTTGGTCAAGTAGGAATCCAAGATAGCAATCTATTCGGTCGTGCCTGGAACGCTTCTCTGAATTTAACTTATGGCCAGTTTGGAGGATTGGCTGATTTGAGCTTCTATGACCCCTGGATTAAAGGAGATCGTTATCGCACATCATTCCGTACATCTTTATTTTTAAGTAGAGAGGTGCCTCAGGCTTTTCAAAGTCAAGATTCAGGAACTATTAGAGGAATATCTGATTATCACGAAGGAACTTCTGTACGAGCTTATGATATTAACTCAGACGCACATGTTAAAGGGAAATTTGATTCAGTTGCTGCTGCAAAAGATAGTGATTCATCGACTAGTTGGTTTGACTACGAAGGTGATGCAGTTGCTTTACAGCGAACGGGAGCAAGATTTGTTTTTTCAAGACCACTTAATAGAGGAAATCCTTATAGAAAATCGCCTTGGAGAATACTTGCAGGTTTAAACCTACAAAGTGTAAGGCCTATAAATTTTGCAGGTTTGAGTCAGCCTTATGGAGTGGCAACAAATAAAATTAAAGACGGATCTGTTCCTAACGAAGAGATAATTTGTATAGCCTATGGTTGCGCCGAAGAGAATAATCTTTTGGGAATTAGAACAGGGGTATCTTACAATAATTTAAATAATGCTCGAACGCCAACTTCTGGAAGCTTCGCAAGCTTTGGAACTGAACAGTTTTTCTCAGTTGGAGAAAATTCTCCAACTTTTAACAGAGCGAGAACAAGCTACACATATTTCATTCCAGTAAACTGGATAAAAATTTCTAAAGGTTGTAGACCAAAACCTGGGGAAAAATATAATTGTCCTCAGACAATTGGAGTTCAAGCGAAAGCAGGAACGATCGTTGGTGAATTGCCTCCATACGAGGCCTTTTGCATGGGCGGATCAAGTTCTGTACGTGGATGGAATTCATGTGGTTTATCTGTTGGGAGGAGTTTTGCTGAGGCTTCTGTTGAATATCGATTTCCAATTTGGAATATTGTTTCTGGACAGGTATTTGTTGATGGAGGAACAGATTTAGGTTCTCAATCTAAGGTTCCTGGTAAGCCAGGAAAACTTTTAGATAAACCAGGCTCAGGATTTTCTGTTGGCACGGGATTGATAGTTAATACCCCAGTAGGACCCCTGCGTGTAGAGGCCGCTAGTCAAGGATTAGATGGTGAGTGGCGTTTTAATCTTGGAGTGGGTTGGAAATTCTAGTGGCCAACTGGCCTGATAATTACGAAGGCGCATGGACGCTTGCTGATAGCTTTTCGTTGAGAGGAGTTGGATTGCACAGCGGGGAAATTAATCGCATTCGATTACTTCCGTCTGAAAAAAAAGGGATTCAACTGTCTTGGCTTGATTGCAATGATCCTCCAATAACCCTGAATCCACATCAAGTTAGAGATAGCCCACTCTGCACAACCCTTGAATTAGGTTCTCGTCGTTTGGCAACAGTTGAACATATGTTGGCTGCAATTGCAGGGTGTGGTCTTACCCATATTGAAATACAGGTTGAAGGTACAGAAGTCCCCCTTTTAGATGGTTCGGCAATTAATTGGGTAGAAGCTATTGCTGAAGTTGGTATTCGTCCTGCTGCCACAGAGGCTGCCGCAAGATTGTCTTTAGATGCCCCTTTAGTCTTGAATCGTGGAAAGAGTGTGATCGCAGCAACTCCTGCCGACAATTTTGGACTTGTGGGTTTGATTGATTTCCCTCAGGACGCAATTGGGAAGCAGTTTTTGGCGGTTGATCTCACTCCTGAGAAGTTTGTAAATGAGATAGCTCCTGCTCGAACTTTTGGTTTTCGCGATCAGGTTGATCAATTAAGAAAAGCTGGTCTTATTAAGGGAGGAGCCTTGGAAAATGCGCTTGTTTGTGACGGAGATAAATGGATTAACCCTCCTTTGCGATTTAAAGACGAGCCTGTGCGCCATAAAATGTTGGACTTAATAGGTGATTTGGCACTTGTTGGATTTCCTCGAGCCCAAGTTCTTGTCTATAAAGGTTCTCATGGGCTTCATAATGATTTTGCTTGTGCACTTTTCAAAGCCTCTTCTTCTTACTGCTGATTTCAATTGACCGATTCAATTCCTACTTCTCCAATTCTTAACGCAGAGCAAATTATGGGGCTTCTGCCACATAGATATCCTTTTGCTTTGGTTGACCGTGTTGTTTCTCATGATCCAGGTAAAAGTGCAGTCGCTATCAAGAATGTAACGCTCAATGAACCTCAATTTCAGGGACATTTTCCTGAGCGACCTTTGATGCCTGGTGTATTAATTGTTGAGGCTATGGCTCAGGTCGGAGGATTGATTGTTTCTCAGATGCCAGACCTTCCCAAGGGTCTATTTGTATTTGCCGGTATAGATGGTGTGCGATTTAAGCGACCAGTGGTTCCTGGAGATCAGCTTGTCATCTCTTGCGAGTTAGTAAGCCTAAAACGAAAAAGGTTTGGCAAGGTTCGAGCAGAAGCAAAGGTGGAAGACGGAATTGTTTGTTCAGGAGAACTGTTATTTTCTTTGGTTGATTGATGACTATGAGTGACTTAAGTCATCCTTTTGTTGAAATATCAGAGAGTTCTTCCGTTCAGGTTCACTCTTTGGCAGTGGTTGATCCCAGAGCGGAATTGGGATCGGGTGTAAGAGTTGGCCCAGGAGCTGTTGTTGGTCCAGAGGTGAAAATAGGCTCGAACACATGGATTGGCCCAAATGTTGTTTTGGATGGACGCTTAACTCTGGGAGAAAGTAATCGGGTTTTCCCCGGAGCTTGTTTGGGTTTGGAGCCTCAAGACCTTAAGTACAGAGGTGCATCAACGGAGGTTGTAATAGGGGATCGAAATACAATTAGGGAATGCGTAACAATTAATCGAGCAACTGAAGAAGGCGATCAAACGCTAATTGGTGATGAAAATCTTTTGATGGCTTATTGCCATCTTGGTCATAACTGCATACTCGGCAATCGAATTGTTATGTCTAATGGAATTCAAGTTGCAGGTCACGTTTTTATAGAAGATCGGGCGGTAATTGGGGGTTGTCTAGGTGTGCATCAATTTGTACATATTGGTCGCCTTGCCATGGTTGGAGGAATGACAAGAGTTGATAGAGATGTTCCACCTTATTGTTTGGCAGAGGGACACCCTGGACGCTTAAGGGGACTTAACTTGGTTGGTCTAAGGAGAAGTGGTTTGGATAAGAAAGAAGGAGGGGAATTTAGACAATTGCAAAAGATATGGACGTTGTTATTTCGATCAGATTATGTACTTGCTGAAGCTCTTGAGGTTGCATTTAGCGAGGAGCTTTTGCCTGCAGCTAAGCATCTTTGCATGTTTTTAAATGAGTCCATTAAGACCTCTCGAAGAGGTCCTATGCCTAAAAGGGTTGATTTAAATTGAGTGTTCGAATTTTGATTAGTACTGGAGAAGTCTCTGGTGACTTGCAAGGTAGTCTTTTGATTCAAGCTTTAAATGAAGAAGCCTCTGCTAGAGGAGTTTCTCTTGAAGTTATAGCTTTAGGAGGATCTCGAATGGCTCATGCAGGAGCAGAGTTAATAGCTGATACTGCTCCAATGGGGGCGATAGGACTTTGGGAAGCTCTCCCTTATGTACTTCCAACTTTGAGACTTCAAGCAAAAGTTGATCAAATCCTTAGACAAAGAAAACCAGATGCGGTAGTCCTTATTGATTACATGGGGCCAAATATTCGTTTAGGCAAAAAAGTCAAACAGATGCTTCCATTGATTCCGATTCATTACTACATAGCTCCTCAAGAATGGGCTTGGCGCTTAGGAGATGGAGGCACAACAGAACTTATTACTTTTACTGATCGGATTTTAGCAATCTTCCCCGCAGAGGCTGAATTTTATTCTCAAAAGGGCGCAAAGGTTAGTTGGGTAGGACACCCATTGGTCGATACATTAACTACACTCCCAGATCTCAAACAAGCTCGTCAAAAACTAGGACTAGAATCTTGGCAGAAGCTCTTATTACTTCTCCCTGCTTCTCGAACTCAAGAACTTAGGTACGTAATGCCTACTTTGATTCAGGCAGCTTCTTTGCTTCAAAAGCGCGATCAATCTATAGAGGTGATTATACCTGCTGGGTTGAAAAGTTTTGAAGAGCCTTTACGCAGGTCTTTGAAAGAAGCAGAGGTGCGTGGAAGAGTAATTTCTGCAAAAGAATGGGCATCAATAAAATCAACTGTACTTGCAGTTACTAATCTTGCTTTGGGGAAATCAGGGACTGTAAATATGGAACTAGCTCTGCATGAAGTTCCCCAGATTGTTGGTTATCGAGTTAGTCGAATTACTGCATTTATTGCACGTAATATTCTAAAATTTAATGTTGATCATATTTCTCCTGTCAATTTACTTTTAAATGAAAGATTAGTACCTGAGTTGATTCAAGAAGAATTCACCCCTTCAGCAATTCTTGATTTAGCAATACCATTGCTAGAAAAGTCAGAAACTCGCTTGTCCATGCTTTTAGGTTATAAGCGCCTCCGGAAAATACTTGGGACTAAAGGGGTTACTCAAAGGGCGGCTAAAGTAATTTTAGATTCAATCAAGACATGAATTTTACCAAGCTATTAAATTCCATTTTTCTTTCTTTGATATGTTTAATTGCAATTGTTTTACTAAAGCCTTATGAAGGAGTTGCCCTGGAACAACATGCTATTTTTGCAGGGGGCTGTTTTTGGTGCCTAGAACATGACTTTCAAGAGTTGAAAGGAGTTTTGTCAGTTGAAAGTGGATATACAGGAGGAAAGATTCCTAACCCTTCATATCGTCAAGTTAGTTCTGAAAATACAGGCCACAAAGAAGCAATCAAGGTAACTTTTGATCCTTTAAGAGTTAGTTACCAGGAATTGCTCCTTAGTTATTGGAGGAATATTGATCCGCTTGATGGAAATGGACAGTTTTGTGACAGAGGAGACTCTTATAAACCATTTATTTTTACAAATGATTTGGATCAGAAAAATGAAGCAATTAAAAGTATCGAATTTGCTTCAAAAGAAATTGATGAGCCAATTGATCGCATCAAAGTTGTCGTAGAAGATGCTTCTGATTTTTGGGTTGCTGAGGATTACCATCAAGATTTTGCTGAATATAATAGCCTTAAATATAATTTTTATAGGTTTAGCTGCGGGAGAGATGCTCGACTTGATCAAGTTTGGGGCGAGCAGTCGAGAACAAATAAGCCTTGGAAAGGCTTGGCCGAAGATTAAGCAAATGTAAATAAAAAAGAAAGCCGTATTTAGCCTTCTTTTCTGTAGAGCTCTTTAAAAATGCGGGTTTTCACCCATCCCGATATCCTAAGGAATTGACTACCATTCCATGGAGATTTGTGGAGGGTGTGTATGTATCTCCTGACTGTTAAAGATGGATTGGTTACTCGTTATGTAGGGCCTTACTCGACTCCAGCGTTGGCTTCCCAGGATTTAGAGAGAGTGTTGTCTTCATGCTCCGATCGAGCGAGATGGCAGATCCATGCCCTTGAGCAACCTGAGTGCCTTTCTTTCTCAGAACGAATCAAGAGCAGGGATCAGGTTGTATTTGCCTCTTGAAGAAGTTCTAGATAACTAAAAGTATTTTTTATAAATTTGATTTTATCTTATATCTTGAATGATGTTCTATAGACTAATAACTAATTATTCTTCGTTCAATTTGCATATCCAATTGACTAGAGATCTAACTCCGTAGCCAGTCGCCCCAGCGGCATTAAGACCTTTGTCCTTTTCGCTCCAAACTGTACCGGCGATATCTATGTGTGCCCAAGGAATAGATTTATCTATAAATTCTTCTAGAAAAAGTGCAGCCGTGATTGAGCCTCCAGCTCGTGGCCCTGTATTTTTTATGTCTGCGAGTAAGGATTTAAGTCCTTCTCGGTATGTCTTTTGAAGAGGCATTCTCCAGAGTCCTTCTCCAACGGTATCCGCAGAATTTTTTAGCTTTTTCGCAAGTTGATCGTTGTTTGACCAAAGTCCTGCCATTTCGTCGCCAAGTGCAATTACGCAAGCTCCAGTTAATGTTGCTAGGTCTACAAGAGCATCAGGCTTTAGTTTGCATGCATAAACCAGTGCATCAGCCAAAGTTAGTCGCCCTTCAGCATCGGTGTTATTTATCTCAATAGTCATTCCGTTAGATGCTTTGACTATGTCTCCGGGATGAATAGCAGACCCATTTATCATATTTTCGCAAGAGGCCACAATGAAATGAACTTCAATACTATTGGGTTCAATTTTTGATATTGCTTTTGCAGCTCCTAGTACGGCAGCACTCCCTCCCATGTCAAATTTCATTAGATCTATTTGTGCTGCACCAACTTTTAAGTTGTAACCACCAGAGTCAAAAGTTAACCCTTTCCCTATTATGGCAATTCGTTTTTTGATTTCTCCTTGGGGGCGAAAAGTTAGGTGAATGAACTTGGGGTCTAGATCTGAACCTTGCGATACAGCTATATACGCTCCCATGCCAAGTTCTATACACGCTTCTTTGTCAAGGATTTTCAAGTCTAGTTTGCTTCCCTGCGTAATATTTGTCGCAATATCTGCCAGCTTAGAAGGTGTTAAGTGATTGGCTGGTGCATTTACAAGTTCTCTCGCTAATTCAACACCTTCACAAACGGAGCTAACATTTATTTCCGAATAATTTGTCTCTTTAGATATGCCAATTAATTGAATCTTTGTTGGCAGGCTTCTTGGTTCAGGCTTGCTTCTGTAAGTTTCATCTTTATAAAGAGAGAGCCTTGCTGCTATTGCTATTTCCTCTGCTGTGACTGCTGAATTAAGTTCTTCCCAAGGTATAAAGATTCCTAAAGATCCATTAAAAGATATACATCCACGAATTGCATTTGCTATCGCCTTGCGAAGATAATTTAGGCTTAAATCTTTTTTTGTTCCTAGGCCTACTAGAATTAGCTTCTCATTTTTTTCGCTAAATAGCTGAAGGGTTGTAGTCTCTTCACGTTTGGCATTGAAGTTATTTATTTTTAGTTTCTGCTCGATCTCATGATCACAATCTAGTCCTATTTGCTTAAGCTGATTCTGTAGCTCTTCTTCTAAGACCCCAACTAGAAGGACAGCTCCAGACCACTCTTGCAAACTTTTAGTTGTAATTGAAATTTGCATTAGCTGATTATTGGTTATTCTGATATTAGCGATCCTTTTGCGTTTAAAACGTTGTAAAAGGCGTTGCCCATCTTGATCTTGTTTCTTTGTTGAAGGGTGGCAACCATTTCTGGATCATTGTTTGTTCAATTTGCCTTCGCTCTTTTGTGTTCTTTGGGACATCCATCCAGAATCTAATGCTTAGTTGGCTCTCAAGACCTACATAGGAAAGGGCCTCTAAATAGGCTGATAGATAATTTTTGCAATCATGAACACCTTTCCAGCGCCGATCTGCGGCAATTGTTTCTCCTACGTATAGAAGCAAAGGGGCCGGAAGCTCTTTAGGCTTATCCATTACTAGATAGATGGCTGGACCTTTATGCGCACTATTAGGCCAGCGCCAGAAACTTAGAGGTAAGGGGGTTAGATTTAATGGGTTTATATTATTTTCTTTGGTTTGATTTGATGTGGAAAACAATGAAAATTGCTTGGCTTCGGATTCACTCCTGAAAAATAATTTAGCTTGGTAATTACTGATACGTTTTTGCCAATTTAGAATCGTTTCTTTACTAAGGGTAAGTTTTTCCAGATTAGTCTTATCTGTAAAACTGTGACTTTGGAAAAGCTTGTATTGTTTGTTGGGTGCTTCCATCTTTTATTGCTTAGGTTTAGGGGGTAGCTTGGGGCCTTTTAGTTTGGAGCCTTTTAGTTTGGAGCCTTTTAGTTTGGAGCCAAAGTGAACTTTCCCTATTAAACTTTCAATTACTGAAGCGGGAAGAATCATCCTCTCTTGAAAGTCCGCTAAATTATCAAATCCGCGTTTTTTTCTTTCTTGAGTTAATCTTTCTAGGCGCCATTCTGGCCATTTAAGAGTTTTTTTTAGTATTGAAAGACTTGCAGAGTTTAAGTTCACTGATGCATTGCTTTCAAGTTCTGGAGCGGTTCCATACCATCTAAAAATAAGATGAGGTGACCATTTGTCAGCGATTTCTTTTGGCAGCTCAAGGAGTTGTACTAAATCATCCATGCCACTTAGTTGTACTCCACCCTTTTGAAGCCTTATCAGAAGATCCACCATGTCATCTGAACAACCCGTTAACTTTCTCCATTCTTCTGGCTTTGCTCGATTTACATCTACCGTCCAGCGATTAATTAAAGGAGTAGTTTTTTGTTTTTGTTTGAGTGCGTGAAGCTCCTTTTCGATCTCGTGAGATTTGGGGACCTGCTTTTGGAAGAGGATTCGTCTTGGGTTGGCTAATTGCTCTGTGGCCCGAAGAATCTGACGAGCCAGAGGATCCAACCAATGGCCTCTGGCCATAGCGACATAAATAACTAACAAAAAGAATACCTAGCCTCTATTTATTCGCCACCTAGATTGCTGATATGGGAAGAGAGACTTTGTTTTGCCCTCTAATCAAACCACTTCATCAACTCAACAGATCTTTAAACCATTTGAGCTATGTTGAAAAATGAATTACGTTGATCCGCACTGTTCACTTTCTTTCTGCTTTTGCAGAATCCATAACGTTGAATGAGAGTTTTATGGCTTTCTTTGAATCCGAGATTGTTCAGGAGGAGGCTAAACGTTTGTTTCTCGACTATCAGGAGTTGATGAAACTGGGTGCTGACTATGGAAAATTTGATCGAGAAGGGAAGAAATGTTTTATTGGAACCATGGAGGAGTTAATGGGTCGTTACAAGATTTTCATGAAGCGTTTTGAGCTTTCAGAGGATTTTCAAGCAAAAATGACTGTTGAACAATTACGAACTCAGCTAGGGCAGTTTGGAATTACTCCTGATCAGATGTTTGAGCAGATGAATATGACTCTTGAAAGGATGAAAAGAGAACTAGATGCTTCTAAATAATGTTGCTTTAATTCTTCTACGATCTTCTTAGATAAATTTGTCGTATGTCTATAGAGGCCAACCCACTTCCGCAATGGCTGGAGAGGGGCATAGCCGATTTGTTCCCACGCTCGTTTGGCGATGACCCTTCAGATTCCTTACAGGCAAGGTTTGATGAAGCATTGAAGAAAAAAAAACCCTTACGCATAAAGTTAGGAATAGATCCGACAGGAACTGATATTCATTTAGGACATAGTATTTTGTTTAGGAAGCTAAGGGCTTTTCAAGATGCGGGGCATACGGCAGTTCTGATAATTGGAGATTTCACAGCTCGGATTGGTGATCCAACAGGAAAAAGTAATACCAGAGTGCAGCTATCTCCTGAAGAAATAGACTTAAATGCTGCTACCTATCTTGCACAGTTGGGACAAGGCAAATCTTTGGATTCAGCTTTGCTTGATTTTCAAACACCTGGTCGCTTGGAGGTGCGTCGTAATAGTGAATGGTTAGAGAAGTTGGAATTGGCAGATGTAATAAAACTTCTAAGCCAATTCACTGTTGGACAGATGTTGGCAAAAGATGACTTTGGTAAAAGATATGGTTCAGGTGCACCAATTTCTTTGCATGAATTTCTTTATCCACTCCTTCAAGGGTTTGATTCAGTAGCAGTTCGTGCTGATGTTGAACTTGGTGGTACAGATCAAAAGTTTAATGTTGCAATAGGTCGAGATCTTCAGCGCCATTTTCAGCAACGACCTCAGTTTGGATTGCTTTTGCCAATTCTTGTGGGTCTCGATGGTGAGCAGAAAATGAGTAAGAGCTTGGGGAATACTGTTGGACTTACGGAGGACCCTCTTTCCATGTATTCCAAGCTAGAGAAGGTTCCAGATGATTTGGTCATGAATTATGTGATTTCTTTGACAGATCTTGACCCGCTAACGCTTCCATCTGATCCGCGTAAGCGCCAGCAGGCCATGGCTATGGCTGTTACCGCAAGTCTTCATGGATTGCGTGCTGCTTCTACAGCTCAACTTGATGCGGAAAAACTTGTTTCTGGAAGATTAAATGCAATTGGAGAGATCCCTGAAGTTTCTTTGTCTGAAGTGAAATTTCCAGTAAAAGCTTTCTACTTGCTTAGTTCTATTGGCTTGTGTGTAAGTACTAGTGAGGCAAGACGGCAAATCAAAGGTGGGGCTGTGAGGTTGGATGGAGATAAGATCCTTGATCCAAATATTGAATTTGATGATAGAAGTTTGTTGGTTGGGAAGATGCTTCAATTGGGAAAGAAAACATTTCGAAGAATCACTTTTTAATTAATCAATGAAGAATAATCTAAGGAGTTTTTATTTAAGTCCCGAAGAGAGAATAATCCTTGCTTTAGATGGTATGACGTCCGAAGAAGCTATTTCATTTGCTTCGGGTTTAAAAGGATTAAAATGGGTGAAAGTGGGATTAGAACTTTTTGTTGAAGGTGGACCTGAAATTATTTTTCGCCTTAAAGAATATGGATTGAATATTTTCTTGGACCTTAAGTTTCATGATATCCCTGCAACTATGAGAGGCGTTTGTTATCGCGCTGGAAGTCTTGGTGTAGAGATGATTTCTGTTCATGCATGCGCAGGATCAAAAGCATTGTTAGAGGCTCAATCGGCTGCTGTAAAAGGATCTTCAGATGTTGGATTGCCTGCTCCAAAGTTGTTGGGAGTAACAGTTCTCACTAGCTGGGATTCAAGACTTATGGAAAAAGAATTGAAAATTAGTCAGCCTATTTTGGACCGAGTAAATGACTTGGCTTTTCTTGCCAAAGTATCTGGTTTAAGTGGTTGTGTCTGCTCGCCTTTGGAAGTTAAAACACTGCGAATTAAGCATCCATTGCCGTTTGAATTGATTACTCCTGGGATTAGATTGCCTGGGGATGATTTGTCTGATCAGGCAAGGGTTATGAGCCCATTGCAGGCCTTAATAGAAGGCTCTTCGCGAATTGTTATTGGGAGATCTATAACTCTCGCTAATGACCCGTTAGAGGCTTTTAATCTTTGTTGTACAGAGTTAAAAAAAATTTAGCGATTTTGAATTTGACCTATTCGAGGTTCTTTCCCTTCCTTTAGCCTTTTCCAGTTGCTTCGATGTCGCCAAAGAACCATTCCTGCTGCTAATAAGGAAATAATTAAATAAGCAGGACTAAAATTATCTCCTTGGAATTGAAGCAACATTAGAATCGGAAGACTAATCGCTGAAACGATACTTGAGAGAGAAACAATCTTGCTTAAGCTTAAGACAGCTAAAAAGATCCCAAAGCTAGCAAGTCCTACTATCCAGGAGATACCTAAAAGTACACCAAGCCCTGTTGCGACAGCTTTCCCTCCTTTCCATCCAAGCCAAATTGGCCATATGTGTCCTGCTAAAGCTGAAATACCTGATGCTATTTCCAAGTATTCATTTAGGCCTAATGATTTAGCTAGATAGATAGCAAAAGCTCCTTTAGATACATCTAAAATAAAAACAATTAATGCTGGTCCTTTCCCTACTTGACGTAGAACATTAGTGGCGCCAGTAGAACCGGATCCAAATTTTCGCAAATCAATTCCTGCTATCCATTTGCCTGCCAAGTAACCGCTTGGTAGAGATCCAATTAAGTACCCAATACAGAGAACTAAAAAATCTGATAGGAAATCTTCAAAACTCACAGTAATTGTTCATCCTCATAAATTTCCTCAGGAGTTGCTGCAAATGCAAGCCACAGAGGGAATTGCAGTACAGGTATCCCCACATTACCTTCACCTGAATCTATAAGAATCATAGGGACTTCATTGTGAGATTCGAGCCTGTCGGCCCTTTCAACTAGTGCGTCACTTCGTTCGAAGAGCACTATTCCACTATTTGGGCCAAAGTCTTCACGATTTAGCCCTAGAGCATCCTGAAGTCCTCTTCTCCACTCTCCTAGCCTCTCCGGTTGGCTTGCTAAAACTAGGGTCTGAAAGCGATCTCCATAAAGTTCTCCGAGAATTGAAATTAATCCGGCTGATAAAATGATATTTTTTGATCGAGTACCCATACTTGGTTGAGCGCCTCTTCCTCCTTGATTAAAGAACCAATCCGATAAAATATTTATATCTTTTTGATTAAGACTTCTGCGAAACTTCCAAGGTTCTGCGTAAAAGTCTGGTTGGCTTAGAAATTGATCAAGACATTCCTTGATAAGTTCTTCATCTGGTTTAAAGGTCTCAGCAATAGGGATAGGACTGGTTTGAGTATTTTCAGAAATTATTGTTTCTTCTTTGTCAAGAGGTGATGGTTTTACAATCATTGGCTGAACAACTAGTTCAAGTTGTTCAGCTGATTGCGCAAGGTCTTGCAAGGCGCCTGTTAAGTAATCTTGAAAACCTTTGACCTTTCTTGCGATTTCATCAGATTGACCTGAAAAATTTGCTTTGAATTCATTCTCTATTTTTAACTTCCTATTGTTTAAATCTATTATTTCATTATTTAGTTGTTCTTTACGTTGTGAAAGCTCTTTCGAAGCCAAAGTTATTAGCTCCTCTAATGCTGTTTTGTCAGATTCTGAATGATTCTCTTTCTCTGGATCTATAGCATTTCCCGAGGGGAAAGATTCGTCCATAGATGAAATTTCTCCTTCGGGAACTAGATCTAATTTTAGTAGGTCTTCTTCTTGCATGGAATTGCGAATACTTAGTTTTTATTAGATAAAATAGCTTTTTTGGGTTTTTCTAGGTTTCCGACTTTTAATTTTAATTGCTCTCTTAATTGCTCAAGATCAAAAAGGATTGGTAAAAGATGAGGACTTTGTATTTCTCTAAAATAAAGAATCCCTGGAAGCCATGGCAGAAAAATCCTCCAAGCTAGCCAGTCTTTGAAAGGGAAACGGCGCAATTCACGATCTAGCTGCCAAACAATCATGTCGGTTTTAGTGAATTCAAGGCGCAGGGTGAAGGCTTGAAATAGAAGAGCCAAGCCAAAGCCACTAATTACTACGGTTGGCCATGGGCTTAAGGGCAATGGAAGGAGAAATAAGCCAAGTAGAACAATTGTCAAAGGCAGACGTGGTGCTGGGGTGAGAATCACTCCCTCTCCTTTTTTTGATATGTCTTTTGAATTTTTTGCCATTAGCCGAAAAGAATTTGGGTGAGGAGAACATCCATAACAGAGACTGTTAAAAGTGTCATTACGACTGCCCCTGTTGTACTTGTACCGACTTCTTTGGGGCCGCCTTTAGTGGTGAGCCCCCATCCGCAGGCTAGAACGGCAATAAGAACTCCAAAGACGAGGGCTTTAATAAGCATGAAAGGTAGATCGTCAGTGCTAAGCCAAGTTCGAACTGAAGTCCAAAAGACATCAGGAGGGATTTGATAAAGATTGGTGCTACTGACTTGTCCACTCCAAAGAGCAACTATTAAAAATAGTAAGCATTGCACAGGAGCCATTATTACCATTGCTATTAATCTTGGGACTACTAGATACTCAACAGGGTCAGTGCTAAGCATTGTTATGGCATCAATTTGCTCTGTAACTTTCATTGTCCCCAGCTGTGCTGCATAAGCGGTTGCGACTTTTCCTGTAAGGAGTGTGGCTGTTAATAATGGCGCAATTTCGCGAGCTAAACCTATGGCAAGGATTCCTCCAACGGTTGAACCAGCACCTTGTCTGCTCAGTTCTGCAGCCACTTGAATATTAAATACAGTCCCAGCAGCTATTCCTGTTATTAAAACAATCAAGAAACTTCCTGGCCCCGCCTCCATTAGCTGATCAGATAAATCTAAAAAGTTAATTTTTCCTTTAGCAGCAGAAGAAACTGCTTGACCACCAATAAGGAGACTGGCTCCTAATCTTCTAAGCCAGCGTGGAGTTCTCATGGAATTTCTTTCTTAAGAGTGGGTTGCTTTTCTGGCCAATTTCTCATTAAAAGCAAACCAACAATTACTAGGAAAGCAGGTATTAATCCCATGCACAACCTAATGCTTACTAAAGCTGATTCAGGCTGGGTGATAAAAGACATTGCACCTGAGCAATTTTCTGCTGATTTATATCCTGAAAAAGATAAAAGGAGTCCTAGAATTTGAATACTTAGTCCGATCCCAATTTTCTGTATTAGTACCATCCAAGCTGTATACATTCCTGATGGCTTTTCGGGATCCCAATCAACTGCATCTGGAAGAAGAGACCATGGAATTAAGTAAGCAGTTGAAGCACCAAAGCCAACAAGAATTATTGTTAATAATAGGGGAACTATTTCATATGAGTTATTCTCAGCCAAGGAATTAAGACCATTTAATGATAATTCTGAATGCGTAAGTGGTTTCAAGAACATTGCAATTGTGCATCCTCCTATCCATAAACCACCACCAAGGAACAAGGCTTTTATTCTTCCGTAATGATTTGAGTAAATTGTCCAAATTTGTAAACCGACAAGTGCACTTACTTGAAAAACCACGAGCAACCAGGTTGATTGTTCTGTCGGGACGTGCATTGCTTGCACTAGATATATCAGTGCTACTGGTTGCATTAGTTGGAGCGCACACCATAAAACTAGATAAAGACTTAGAACTTTCAGGAAAAGGGGGTTTTGAAGTATTCGATAAATCTGTAACCGAAAGGGTTCTTTATGCCTCTTAGGTCGTTGAGCTTTTTTGGCAAACGGTGCAAGACCCCAGCAACATAAAAGAGTTGCTAATGTCGCAAGTGTTCCGGCAATGCGACCCATTGCAATAAAACCAGTTTCACCTTGATTTGTAAGTAATGAGGCAACTATTAGACCGGTAAGACTTGCCAGGATTGAGCCTGTGAAACGCGATGCGTTTAGACGTGTGCGAATTGATGTGCTTTTGGTTAATTCGACGGATAAAGCTGAATAGGGAAGATTGACACTTGTGTAAGCGGTCATTAATAGAACCGCGATAAGAATGAAATAAATGGTTTTTGAAGTGATACTCCCCGGTGGAACCCACCAAATAGCTGCAAGTGTTATTCCAAGGGGTGCGGAAGCCCCAATCATCCAAGGTAGGCGAGGACCCCAGCGAGATTGCGTATGGTCACTGAGCCATCCGATCAATGGGTCGTTTATTCCATCCCAAACCTTTATGACCATTAGAAGAGATCCAGCGATAAATGCTGGTAAGCCTGCGGTACAGGTAAAAAACGCAAAAAGATAAAACCCTAACTGGGAAGCAGCAAGTCCAGTCCCTGCATCACCTAATCCATAGGAAACGAACATTCTTATAGGACTGTTCCCTTTGGTTGCTATCGAATTTGTCAATCTCTTTTGAAAGGGAAGGCGAAACGCCATAATGGTTGAGTACTTAACCAGAAGTCCAATAAAGTTTGGATGGACCGGCTTTGTACCCTGCGGGCGTAGTTTAGTGGTAAAACCTCAGCCTTCCAAGCTGATGATGCGGGTTCGATTCCCGCCGCCCGCTTCATAAGGAAATTATCCAAAATCTAGTTTTGAGGCATATTCATCTGTAACCATTACAGCCATACTCCTATCGCTAAGTTCTAAGAAGTCTTCGGACCAAGGTATTGGCTTATTAGGAATAACATCCTCGATAGAACTTCCTGTGTTGAGGATTTGATGCCATTTCGAAGATGTTGATGGAAGATTAAATTTCATAGGTTTGTGGTACGCATTTAGTCCTGACCACAGCAAAGGAGGCTTCATCCTTTTATGGAGGCTATAACTTATTGTGTGTGACCAATGGCTCCAGTCTGGTTTATTTATCTCAATTCCATGCCATTGGATTGAAAGAGAGTCATTGTCTATATTCTTATTGGTTTTTTTAGAAAGAGAATATTGTGAATAATTCTTAGCGAATAATTCAGACAACTGTTTCCTGATTATTAGTAATTTCCGAGTAAATAGCTTGAGGTTAATGTCGCAATTTCTTGTTGACCAGATCATCCAACTTAGAGGACTATTTTGACACCAAGAATTATTGTTCCCGCCTTGACTTCTGCCTACTTCATCTCCCATGAGTAGCATTGGGACCCCAGGAGAAAGAAGCAAGGTTGCCATTAAATTACGTTGTTGGCGCTGGCGCATTTTGGCTAATGAATGATTTGAACTTGGCCCTTCAATTCCATGGTTCCAACTGTTGTTATGATTTTCTCCGTCGCAGTTATTTTCTCCATTGGCAAAGTTGTGTTTTGTATTGAAACTTACAAGATCTTTTAATGTAAATCCATCATGAGCAGTAATGAAATTTACAGTTTTATTTGTCAAGTTCATGTTTATTCCTTCGAGATTATTGCTTCCTAAGAGATGATTTTTAAGTGGCCAAGTGCTGTTATCAGATCCTTTCCAAAATTGCCTTACATTGTCTCTAAATTTCCCGTTCCAGGTGTAAATTCTCTTGGCCGGAAAATCCCTAAGTTTATAGAGTCCACCACAATCCCATGGCTCACTTATTAGCTTCAAATCACTTAGAATTGGGTCAGCTTCTATTTCTTCGAAAAGAGGTGGATTCTCAAGAGGTATCAGATTTTCCCCTCTGCTAAGAGCAATTCCTAGGTCGAACCGAAATCCATCAATTCCAAGTTCACTTGCCCAGCATCGCATGGACTCTAAAATTAATTTTCTTACAAGAGGACGATTGCTTGCAATGCTATTTCCGCAGCCAGTTACATCGAGATACTTACCATTTTCATCAAGATGATAATACAAATCGCTGCCAAATCCTTTCCAGCTGATAATTGGACCATTCTCATCACCTTCTGTTGTGTGGTTATAAACCACATCTAGGAGAACCTCGATTCCTTGGTCGTGGCAAGCTGCGACCATTTCGCGAACTTGTAGACGAGCATTTAAAGGGTCTGAGCCGACAACATAGTTTTGATGAGGGGTGAACCAATTGATTGGGCTATAGCCCCAGAAATTTTCTTTCCCTGGGGGTGCATCATTGGGATCAAAAGAATAAATTGGAAGGAGTTCAATGGTTGTAACTCCTAGTTCTTTTAAATATGGAATTTTTTCGATTAGGCCTAGAAAAGTTCCCTTCCTTTCTTTGTTGATGTTGGAATCCAGCCCATTGGTAAAAGCACCAACATGAAGTTCATAAATTACACTATCCTCCCAGCGATGTCTTGGTCTAGGATGTTTGGCAAAGTTAAAATTTTCCCTTTCACAAACTATTGATTTAAGAGAAGTTTGAATATTGCAATTATTTCTTATTGATGATTTCCTTTTATATAAGTTCCAGCCTCCAATACTTCTTGAACATGGGTCTAGTAATACTTTTGAAGAATCAAAAGTATTACTACTATCATTTTTCTCCCCAAATACACGATATGAATAGGCAGTCCCAACGTTAAGTTGTTCAATTTCGATGTGCCAGTAGTCGCCAGATTGATTGCATTTAAAAACTTGTTGAAGTGTTTTTTCACGATCCTGGTTAAAGATCAGAAGTTCCACTCGTTTTGCTTTCGGCGCAGCAACGGAAAAATTCACTCCCCTCTCTGTGACTTTGCTGCCTAGAGGCCATGGACTTCCTAAATGAACTGTCATCGACTTTGATGATATTGGCGAAGCACCAGACATCTTGGGGAACCAACTCCTTATGACTATCACTGTGTCATGACTATCACCTCTGAAAGGCAATCAGGCAATACTCCAGAGCAAGTGAATGATGATCTTTGGGTTTTCCCTCCAAATCAGTTTTGTAATGGTGGTACAGCCTGGTGGTTAAGTTGTTCTCCTGAACCTGTTTTAGTTGATTGTCCTCCTTTGACAAACCAGACAATTAAAGCTTTGGAAAAGCTATCGGAGGGGAAAAAACCAAAAATTGTTCTAACTAATAGGGAAGGACACGGCCAGATTGCTTCATTGCAGGCGATTTTTAGATGGCCAGTGCTTGTTCAAGAGCAAGAAGCGTATTTATTACCAGGAATTACAAAATTGGATACTTTCTCGGAGGAAAGCATCACTCTTGCCGGATTGAAGTTGCTTTGGACTCCAGGTCCTTCACCTGGAAGTTGTGTCATGCACGCTCCTCACCCTTGGAATGTGCTGTTCTGCGGACGTTTGCTAATTCCTGTATCAACAGATTCGTTGGCTCCTGTAAGAAATCGAAGGACATTTCATTGGGGGCGTCTGCAAAAAAGTTTGCAAAAATTACAAGAGTGGATTCCTCCAGAATCATCTCCATTACTGGCATCTGGCGCCCCTCTCTCAAAGCTTATGGGGGCAAAACTTGTGGGTTGGGAAGCTTCAAAATCAGCTTTTAAGAGAAATCATTAGAGGACTAAGGCTTCGTATAAAGCGTTGCGCCACAGGCTCTTTCGGTTGCCGCTTTGACTAAAGCTCCATACCATTAGCGAGATTCTTGTTTTTGGTGACGACTCTTTTCAGATTCGATGCCTAACATTCTCCGCTCCAACCCATCTTTTCAATGAACAAAGCTGATTTGGTCAATCTTGTTGCAGCTCGCACTGAGCTCACAAAGACTGATGTCTCCCTGGTGGTTGATGCCGCCATCGATACCATTATCGATTCAGTTGTCGAGGGCAAGAAGGTCTCGATTCTTGGCTTCGGTTCTTTTGAGCCTCGTGATCGTTCTGCTCGTCAAGGTTTAAATCCCAAGACTGGGGAAAAAATCAAAATCCCTGCAAAGCGTGTTCCTGCTTTTACTGCGGGGAAAATGTTTAAGGATCGCGTTCAAGGCTGATGAGTTAGTAGTCCAGCCTGTAGTTAAAGGGACTCCCATTTATTGCAGGCTGGAACTGATCAAGAGAACCTTTGGGTAACTAATGACGTTCTGTCAGCTTGAGCTGCCTGATCATGTTTTAAAGCAGTTTGAAGAGGGTAGTCGCTTAAGGATTAAGGGGTATATAGGACGTTTTGCCCCAACCCCTTCGGGCGATATGCATTTAGGAAATATTCGCACTGCTTTGGTTTCTTGGTTGCGAGCTCGGCTTTATTCAGGGATGTGGCTTCTTCGTTTAGATGATTTAGATACTTTTAGAAATAAACCAGGCTCTATAGAGAGGCTTCAATCTGATTTGCTTTGGCTTGGTCTGCATTGGGACCAATCACCAATAGTTCAAAGTAATAGACTTGGTCTTTATTATTCAGTCCTTTCAGCTTTAAAGCGGCAAGGGAGGTTGTACCCGTGTCGTTGTAGTAGGAAGGTCCTTTCTAGGTGGTCTAATAAATCTATTAAATCAAGGATTTATCCAGGAACCTGTCGTGATTTAAAGACTTACTGGGGAATAGAAAATCGAAGATTACCTAGCTGGAGGCTTAGAGTGAATAAAGAGTTTGTTAATACAAGTGGAGATATTGTTTTAAGGCGTTCTGATGGCTTAATTGCTTATCACTTGGCGACAGTAATTGACGAACTCACTCTAGGAATTTCAGAAGTTATTCGTGGCAATGATCTTAAAGCAGAGCTTTGTTCTCAACTCGCTATTATTGACTCAGTGTACAAAGCTGAGATTATTTATGCCCATGTTCCAATTATGAGGGATGTTAATGGCAAAAAATTAGCAAAGCGGAATTTAGATAGTGGTATTTCATCCTTTAGGCTAAATGGTATTAACAGCTCTGAAATTATTGGCTTCTTAGCAGCTTCATTGAATTTAGTTCCGTTTGGCTCAAAACTTAGTTCAAATGAACTGTTGACTCATCTAAAGAAGAATAAGAAAACCCTAAATGGTGTTCTCCTCTAGGATTTTCTTTTATTTTAATAATTAGAAAGGATTAAGTATGACTCCAAAAAATGAAGTCTTAATATTGCAATCCAAAGTCTCCCTACTAGAACTTTGCGTAGGTAGGCAGACTTTGGATTGTCTTTGTCGCTATTTGGTGGCGTAAAACAAGGCTGCAGCGGCTGCTCCTACTGCAAACATTGGAACTCCAACTAGTAAGTGAGCGGTGCCAAAGCCAACTCCTCTTTGTCTCATGACGTAATAGCCAACACCGGCTGCTCCAGCTGCAAGAGGGATTGCAGTGTGCAAAAGGGCAGCGACTGCGTGGTAATCGAATGTCATCCGTAAGTTTGATTTTCAATACCCATAGAGTATCTCAGTAAATCTGTAGCAATAGGGATTTAGATAGTGATTGCTTGAGCTTGTTTAATGTCATTGTTACAAGACTCATGATCTAGCAATAGAACCGGGACTTATCTAAAGCTGTTTTTTAGGCCTCAAATCCCTATAAATATGGGTTTTTTTTAAAGTCAGCTAATGTTGGTTTTGAAAAATTTCTTTAGCAGATTGGGTTTTAAGGGATTCGATGAGGTTTGAGAAGTTTTTTGAATGTTTGGTTCTTTGCACGGCTGTATTTTTTGCATGGCAACGCGAATTACCAGCGAGGATGGAAAACTCCTATCTGGTGACAGTTAATCGTTTGACACTTGAATGCATTAATTTTAATAAATTAACTTCCTGTCAAAAGGCTTTAATGCAGACAGAAAACTTACAGGAAATTGCCGCAAGGCATAAGATGTATGCTTGTCAGACAAGGACATTAGGCTTAGGTAGTGACTTAATTTTGTATTCAGAAAATGAAATTACAAATCAACGCGTTCTTGAAATGCTTGAACAGGTCAATAAGTTTTGCCGTGATTTTTGATCTCAGAATTTTCTTTAAATGGGCTTTTCAAAAGTTCATTTTCGACCTGACTATAAAGAGATTATTAACTTAATGGTGAATTGTTCTATCATTAAATATCCACACATTTAATGCAATGGAAGACTCTGAGAGTCAAAGCGCGAAATCTTATGATCAAAGTAAGAATTTGCAGCCTGAGGCTAAAGTTCTTAAGGAAGAAGGGGGTAAATCATTTGGATCTTCTACAAAAGCAAAGAAAGGGAGTTCTAAAAACTCTAAGAAAAGAAAATTTCAATCTCAGGAGCCAGGAATTGATGAATATTCTGTCGCAGGTTTAAAGTATAAGCTCCCTGGTAAAAGACAAAGAATTATTGTCGCATCCGTAGTCATTGCACTGAATATTTTGCTTTTGGTCGCCGCCTTGCTTTATTTTTATAACCCTGCATTCCACCAGTTCATTTATAGTGTTGGCCGGGGATAGTGAAAAAATTATAGATAAATATATCTAAGTCTTTCTGCAATGGTAATGTCTTATGTCTTGCCTAGATATTATGCTTCTGCTTGAGGAAAATTGAGGAGTTTTTAGGTGGTTTGTGATTCGCAGGCTTTAATAATTAACCAATTTTATTTTAGTTATCAGATTTCTCAATTTTTATAGGGGTAAATTGCTCTATTTTAAGAGGAACATCTTTGGAAGACTCTATAAGAAAAATGCTTCCTCCTCCTATTGTAAGTAATGCTATTGCCGCTAACTGCCAAGGATTAAAACCTTGAGAGGTTTTGTATAGATCGTGAGAAGTTCTTGCTTTCTTTTCTGCATCTTCTTTTTCCTTGGCCTCTGTTTCTGCTTCTAGTCTGTTTGCCTCAGCTTGAAGCCTTTGCTCTAGTTGGGGTTGAGTATCTTCTTTCTCTTCAATGACCTTGGCTTTGTAATTGGCTGATGCCTGCCTGGGTGCAACGACGGGATTGGTTTGGGATGCCTGCTGAGCTTCTCCTGGGCCTGAGTCTTTGTGTTGATTTGTGGATTTTTCTTTGGCGACTTTGTGGTATTGACTTTTTGTGAGGTTGTTGCAGAACAGCAATACTCCTATGAGGACGGGTATGTGAGCGAGTCCACCTGCAAGAACTTCGGCTTCGGAGTAGGCCATTCAGCTATTTGAGGTTCGATTCGCAGTTAAACGTATAAATAAGTTGAAAACCATAATTTTTGCTTTAGTGAAGTAAAAATAACTATTGCAATTCCTGAATTACTGTTAAGAAGGGTTATTTTGCTTTGCTTTAGGGTTGATCAATAAAATCTTTAGAGCATGGTTGGCTTTTTTCATTTTTTAAGAAGTTAAAGAAGCTAGGTCGTTAAATTAGGGATTTGAATGAAGTTATTTGTTGTGAGTTCAATAGTAGTTATTGAAGAGTTTCAACTTTTTAAACGCCCCCTGTTGGATTCGAACCAACGACCGGCTGCTTAGAAGGCAGATGCTCTGTCCAGCTGAGCTAAGGGAGCTTGTTTCAATTTTGACATTGGATATGTAACTAGTCAGCGTATGGTTAGTTGCTGAAGACTTTCTGAGATGGTGGCTAAGAGGCTGACTGAGAGCAAGAAGAAGGAGCTGGTTGAGCGGTATCGCAATGGAATTGCGACTTCTGTTTTAGCAGAACTGTACGGCTGTAGTCCTAATACCGTGAGTCGAACGGTTAAAACATATTTATCAAAGCATGAGTATGAGGCTTTAAAGGCCTCACGTGGTCGTGGGGGGGCTGGAGTTACAGCTGATTGTGAGAAAGAAGGGCATAGATCTTTAATTTCATTAGGGAAACAAGAAATCAATGAAGTTCATTCGATAGAGGTAAGCGAGGTTGATTTTTCTGCTTCGGCTAATACAACTAAGTTTATGGAAGACTCCCAGGCTATTTCTAGTTTTGATACGAGTTCTACTGCTAATTCATTAGCTTTATTAGATGATAATCAAGAGAAGAGTTCTTCTATAGATTCTTTGAATGATTCTAGAGATGAAGAGAATGTAAATGTCTTCCATGAAATCCCTCCTTTAGATGTCCCTTTATCAATTCCGTTAGAAAAACATCTAGTTTCTGATTCTCTGGCTTCTGGATTGTTGCCTCCTAGTGTCTATATGCTTGTTGATAAGACTGATGAGCTTGAAATTCGCTCACTAAAAGATTTCCCTGAATTAGGAATTGTTGGAACTCCTGAAGAGGATTTAAAAGCTATTTGTTTATTTGAATCACCACGCTCTGCAAGACGCCAATTTGGAAGAAGCCAAAGAGTAATTAAGATCCCAGACTCATCTATTTTAAAATTATCTATTCCATATTTATTAGCTAAAGGAATTACACGATTAGTTGTTGAGGGATCAGTGATTTGTTTAGATGCTTCTAAGAATTAGCTTGGGATTTATCAGTTTGTTTGGGGTCTTTTACAGGAAATATAAGAGCAGCAGTGCTGCCCCCAGTGAGTACACCAAAAACTATTGCTCCCCCTACCCAATAGCCTGAAGGGAGAGAGACACTTTTATCGACAATTAAATTAAGTATAAAAAAGTCCTCTGGATTTTTGTTGTTTTGAGAACCTAGACACAAAACCAGAAATAAAAGAACAGAACTAGCAATAGTTGTTGAGAAAAATCGAAGTCTTAGAAACATATTGATTTAGAGTTTGACTTATTCTGATGTATTAAGAATATTTTGCATTTTAGAATTTCCCTTATGAATGAGTTCATAGAGTTTACGTCTAGATAGACCTGTTTTTTGGGCTACTTCACGAGCGGCTGCGCTATTGGTTAGTCCTTCTTCTAAAAGAGAATTCATTTCTGAGAGCAAGTTTTTCTCGTCTTGAATTAGTGAGCGCTTCTTTGCTCCTCCTAAAACAAGTGTGAACTCTCCTAATGGCTTGTTTTTTAAAAAATATTCATGGACGGATTTGATGTTTGGACCGATTTGTTGTTCATGAAGCTTTGTTAGCTCTCGAGAAACTTTTAATGGACGATTAATGTCGCAAAGCTTTGAAAGCTCTTCTAAAAGTTTTAGTAATCGATGGGGGGATTCATATATGACTGTTGTACGAGTTTCATTGACGATTTCTTGCAGTCTTAATTTTCTGTCTTTGCCTGTAGAGGGTAAAAACCCTTCAAAGCAGAATCTTTGACATGGCAATCCACTAGTTATTAAAGCAGTGGTTGCGGCACATGGTCCAGGGATGCATATGACTTCATGTCCTATTGAAAGTGTCGCATTTACAAGGCTTTCTCCAGGATCACTAATTCCTGGCAGTCCTGCATCACTTATCAAGGCTAAGCTTTCTTCTCTTTCTAAGTATTTGATTAGTGTAGGAATTCGACTTTTTTGATTGTTTTTGTGAAAACTTACTAACTTTGTGTTGATATCAAGCTTTTTCAATAAAAGACCACTATGTCTTGTGTCTTCGCAAGCTATCACTGAAACTTTTTTTAGAAGTGTCCTTGCTCTTGGTGAAAAATCTCCAAGGTTTCCTATAGGAGTGCCTACTAGGTAAAGGACGCCTGGCGAAGGCTCAAGTCTCTGGCTCACAATGTCATGGCAGGCAGTCTTCAATCATGTCGATAAGCCCATTGCTCCTTCCTCAAGGCCTTGAGATCGAGGTTCTTTTTGACCACCTTAGGCCTCTTTGTTGGGGAGCTGCAGATATTCTTCTTGCTTATGCAAGAGGTGATGAGCCTCCTTATGGATTCCCTAAAGCTTTAAGTGTTGAGGATGGAGGAGAAGGACCTGTTACAGCGGCTGATCTTGCAGTCAACGAATGGCTATTGGATGGCCTAACTAAGTATTTCCCAATGGCAGATTGGTGTTTGCTAAGTGAAGAGACTGCCAAGACGCAATTAGAGGACGGAAAGCCATTAGCGGCAGAATGGTTGTGGATTCTCGATCCACTAGATGGTACAAAAGATTTTCTTCAAGGAACAGGTGAATATGCTGTACATCTTGCTCTGGTTAATGGTCATTCCTCAGTTCTCGGAGTGGTTTTACTCCCAGAGAGAGATGAGTTGTGGATTGGTGCTCAAGGTTTAGGTGCATGGTGTGAGAATCGAACAGGAGAAAAGTCTCCAGTTGTTTTTAGTAATCGCAGGGATTTGAATCAATTGATTTTGGTGGCTAGTAGAAATCATCGTGATAGAAGGTTGGAGCAACTTCTAGGGGGTATGAGTTTGGGAAGCATGAAATCCGTTGGAAGTGTCGGTTGCAAGGTGGCAACTATTCTTAGAGGAGAGACAGACCTTTATATTTCTCTCTCCGGTAAAACTGCTCCAAAAGATTGGGATATGGCTGCTCCAGAAGCGGTACTTAAAGCTTCTGGAGGAACTTTTAGTCACGCCAACGGTTTATCACTTCAATACAACACTGGTGATATTCGGCAAAAAGGTTGCTTGATTGCAAGCCATGGGTTTAGCCATAAAGAAATATGCAATCAAGCTTTAAAAGTATTGGATTCTATAGATTCTTCTTCTTAGTTTGAGTAACGATTAAGTAAGGGGTGCCACTGGTGTTGGTGATGGTTGGGGTTGAAATCCTTCGCCATTTTGAGGAACGCCTCTTAGTGTGAGGTTGATACGTCCACGATTATCAATTTCGCGAACTCTTACTGTTACTTCATCGCCAACTTTCACTACATCTTCTACTTTCTCTACTCGTGCTTCGGAAAGTTGTGAGATATGAATCATGCCCTCTTTCCCAGGGAGAATTTCAACAAAAGCACCAATTGGGATGATTCTTGTAATTGGACCTGTGAAAATCTCGCCTTCATTAACTTTTCTTGTTAAACCTTCAATAATCCTTTGAGCTTCCTCTGCAGCAGCACCGTCATGAGAAGCAATTGTGACAATACCTCCATCTTCAATATCAATCTTTGTATTAGTACGTTCAGTAATCCCTTTAATAGTGCGCCCTCCTGGCCCTATAACTGTTCCAATTAACTCTGGATCAATTCTGAAGCTGAGTAGTCTTGGAGCGTGAGGGGAAAGGTTCTCTCTAGGTGTATTAATAGCTTCCATCATTTTTTCTAAGATATGCATTCTTGCTGGTCTGGCTTGATTAATTGCTTCAGTGACAGTCGCTACTGATAGACCAGTTATTTTCATATCCATTTGGAGAGCAGTTATCCCCTTTTCAGTTCCAGCGACTTTGAAGTCCATATCACCAAGGAAATCTTCTATGCCTTGGATGTCTGTAAGAATTTTCACCTCTTTACCTTCTTTAATTAGACCCATTGCAGCTCCACTTACAGGCGCTTTTAGCGGAACGCCTGCATCCATAAGGGCTAAGGTGCTGCCGCAAACTGATCCCATGGAAGTAGATCCATTTGAGCTAAGTACTTCACTAACAACTCTTAAGACATAAGGGAATGTGTCTTTGGCAGGTAAAACAGGAATAATTGCTCTTTCTGCTAGTGCACCATGCCCAATTTCTCTACGTCCAGGAGATCTCATTGGACGTGTTTCCCCTACCGAAAATGGAGGAAAATTATAGTGATGAAGGTAGGTTTTTTCAGTATTTGGATTTAGATCATCCATCTCTTGGGCATCACTTGGTGTCCCTAATGTTGCTGTTGATAAGACTTGAGTGAGCCCTCGTTGAAATAAAGCCGAACCATGAACTCGATTTGGGAGAACACCTGCTGCGGCATCAATTTTTCTGACCTCATCAAGATTCCTTCCATCGACTCTTTTGCCATCTTTTAAAATCTGCTGACGCATTAGTTTCTTTGTAAGAGCTTTGAAGGAGTTTCCTAATGCTTTGTTGCTTGCAGTTACAACTTTCCGAACTGCATTATCTTCCTTTAGAGCTTCAATAGTTTCTGAGGCTTCAGCTTTGATTGAATCTAGTTTTTCATCTCTAGCGGCTTTTGTTTGATCAAATTCTTTTAAGACTAGATCAATTGCCTTGCTGTAATTCTTTTCAAGATAATTGGGAAGTGTGTCGTCTTTTTCAGGTTCAACTGGTTTGATTTCTTTAATATCTAGATCTTTGAGGATGGATTGTTGAGCTTTGATTAGCTCGCAAACTGCCTCATAACCGAAATCAATTGCTTCTATTACATCTTGTTCTGAAAGTTGATTGGCACCTGCTTCAACCATGACTACACCATCTGGTGTGCCTGCAACAACAAGGTCAAGATCACCTCTCTCAATCTCTCTATAACTAGGATTGAGAACGAAATCATCCCCTAATAATCCAACTCTTACAGAGGCCATTGGGCCTTGGAATGGAATTTCAGCCAGAAGTGTGGCCATTGAAGCCCCTGTAACAGCTAGAACATCAGCAGGGACTCTTTCATCTAGAGATAGGCAAGTGGCGACTATTTGAATATCGTCTCTCATCCAGCTCGGGAAAAGAGGACGCATTGGACGATCTATGAGTCTAGAGATAAGTGTCGCTCTCTCTGGAGGGCGACCTTCTCTTCTCATAAAACTCCCTGGGATACGGCCAGCGGCATATAGCCTTTCCTCGAAATCGCAAACTAGCGGAAGGAAGTCGATTCCTTCTCTGCCTGGAGCTTTAGTAGCAGTAACTAGGACTGCGGTATCTCCGCATTCCACCATTACTGAACCACCGGCCTGAGGGGCATAACGCCCAGTAGTCAGTCGAATCTCCCGACCATCAAAGGAGATCGACTTTGTCTGACCTTGCACGAGCTCTTATGTCTTTTTGTCTGCCTATATTCTTGCATTTTGCAGGAACCACAAAACAGGAAATATGATTTAAAACTTTTAAATTGTTCAATTGGATACAAAAAAGGGGGCTATAGCTTTGGGCTATCCCCCTTTTTTTGTTTTGGAACCTAAATTGAATTTTCGGTTTGCTACCAGCTGGACTTAACAACTCCAGGAAGTTCTCCTTTATGAGCACGTTCACGTAATTGGTTTCTGCAGAGTCCGAAATCTCGATAAACGCCTCTAGGTTTACCCGTAGCCCAGCAACGGTTTCTCATTCTGCTGGGAGCGCTGTTTCGCGGTAGTTCTTGAATCTTTCTATGAATTTCTAACCGTTCCATTGGATCTTTTGCTGAATTGAAGGCTTTTAAAAGTGCATTTCTTTTGGCTGCATAGCGCTCAACAAGCTTCTTGCGCTTAACATCCCTTGCAATCATTGACTTTTTAGCCATGAGGAACGTTTGAGAGTTAAATAGAGAACTTAATAATACCTCTTTGATAATTTCTCAATGTCAGAGTTCCGCAGCGATCTGACTAAAAGGATGAATTCAGAAGTCTTTATGAGTTGACCGGGATATTTTCGTGCGCACTAACTCAATGACCCATTAACTCTTGAACCATTGACAATTGACTGGTATCACGAATTATCAATAATAGACTGAGTCCTAGAAGTAGTAGAAAACCAGATTGCATGAAAATAAGTTGGAACTTTTCTGGAATTGGTTTGCCACGGATTCCTTCTAAAAAGAGAAGCATCATTTGACCTCCATCTAAAAGAGGCATTGGCAATGAATTTAAAACCGCTAAGTTTATTGATATTAAAGCCATAAAAAGTATTATCCCAGCACTTCCTTGTTCAGTTAGTTGAGCTCCCATTTCTACTATTTTGACAGGACCACTAACTTGCTTAGCAGTAGCCCCAAAATCAGTAATTAATCCTTTATAGCCTTGAATTGTTTTTGTTAATAAATCAAAGAATTGTTTATCAGCATGGTTAATGATTTCTGAAAAATTGTTTGCGGATCGAAAGGTCCCTGAGATGTTTGCTTGTAGTTGAGCTCCAACTTTTCCAGTTCCTCCATTGTCATTAGGAATAAGCGTTAAAGAAATTTCTTTCTCTCCTTGAATTTTTTCAATTTTAAGAGGAATGCCAGGGGCTGTTTTGATTTTTTCTACTAGTGCTTGAACGGCTTCCGCTCCTTTCCCAAGTGAAATCCCATTTACTTTGAGGATTTGATCACCTGCTGTAATTCCGGCAATATCGGCAGCTTCATTCTTCTGAACAGCAACTACCATAACTCCTTGCTCAGGCTCATCAGGGAGGCCAAAAAAAGCTGCTTGACTTACAAGGACAACCCATGCCAAAAGGAGATTTGCTAATACTCCAGCTGATATAACCAAGGCCCTTTGGGCTAGGGGACGATTTTTTAAAAGATCTGGGTCGTCTGAAGGAATATTAGATTTTTCGTCATCGTCTGGAAATGAGACAAACCCACCTAGGGGAAGTGCTCTTAGGGCATACGTGACGCCTTTTAGTTCTTTTTTGAATATTGCAGGACCAAAGCCTATGGAGAAACCATTGACGCGAATTCCTTGAGATGTTGCAGCAAGGAAGTGGCCAGACTCGTGAACCAAAATCAGCAGGCCGAGTACCCCTAGGGCTAAAAGAACGTTCATTAGATCCTCATTGATTTAACTCGATTTGCTTCGCGCCAAAATAAGGAACTAAAGCTTTTGGTAGTACGACACTTCCATCAGGTTGTTGGCCATTTTCTAGTAAAGCTGCCATCGTTCGCCCCACGGCAAGTCCGCTTCCATTAAGTGTATGAAGGACTCGAGTCTTTTTGTCTTCTTTGGTTCTAATAGAAGACCTTCGTGCTTGAAACTCATCACAATTGCTGCAACTTGAGATCTCCCTATAAACTCCTGCTCCAGGAAGCCATACTTCAAGGTCAAACGTTCTTGAGGCTGAGAAACCTAGGTCTCCAGTACAGAGTTCTATTACTCGATAGGGTAACTCTAGTTCCCTTAAAACTGATTCTGCATCAGTGGTTATTTGATCATGTGCTTCTTCAGATTTTTCTGGATGTGCAAACCAATAAAGCTCGACTTTATTGAATTGATGAAGCCTTATCAAGCCACGAGTATCTTTGCCATAGGTTCCGGCTTCTCTCCTAAAACAAGGGCTATACGCAACGTATTTGAGAGGTAATTGCTCACTAGGGATGATTTCATTTCGGTGCATTGAAGTCACTGGAACTTCGGCAGTGGGCGTAAGCCACAAGTCATCATCAGCACACCGGAAACTTTCTTCGGCAAATTTAGGAAGTTGACCAGAACTCGTAAGACTTTTTGTGTTAACGAGAACAGGAGGCAGAATTTCTTTATATCCTTTTTTTGAATGTAGGTCCAGCATAAAATTAATTAAAGCTCGTTCTAACCGCGCACCATTTCCTAGCAGGGTCACAAACCGACTCTGGGCAATTCTTGCAGACCTTTCGCTTTCAAAGAGGTTTAGGCTTTCGGCTATTTCCCAATGATTTTTAAAATGTTTTCCTATTGGAGGATCTCCCCACTGGCGAATCTCTTTGTTTTCAGTTTCATTTTGACCATTTGGACATTTTGGAGAAGGTAAGTTTGGTAAAGAAAGTAATTTGTTACGTAAAATCTCTGCTGCTTTTTTTTCTTCAATATCTAATTCGTTAACTTTTTGTTTTATCAAGTTGCCTTCTTGTCGTAGAGAATTTATTTCTTTGGACGTGGGATCTAGTCCTTGTTTTATTGATTGACCGACTTTTTTGCCAATCAGGTTTCCTTCTGCTTGAAGGAGATTTCTTCTCTTTTCGAGATCTTTTTGTTTTTGGGCGATAACCTGAAGACCTTTAAGGTCCAATCTCATTCCTCTGCGGCTAAGTTCCCGAGCAATAAGGTTTGGGTTTTCACGCACTAGGCGCTGATTAAGCACTTTGTCTGAAATATCCTTAAGTGAGCCTAATGTTTGGTTAGCATATTCTCAAGGAATGATTTGTAGCTAGGACATTTCTTGCTTGATCAAAGCTTTATAGAATTTTGAAGATTTACTTTGATCGAGCCGGATCTTTTGAAGTTATTTGGAGTCAGGTTTTAAAAATTGACTTAGTAATGCTGATGCAGGTCTTGCACGTCCTGTAGAGGCCCATTGCTTAAGAGCGTCTAACTGCTCACGTGCAGTTCTTGATAAAGGGACTAATTGAGTCGCAGCAAGAATTAAGTCACTTTCTTCAAGCTCTCTTCTTTCTGCGTAAGCAAGATGCATGCCTTCTATAACAGTTTGTTCAAGCTCAGCCCCTGAAAATCCTTCTGTTCTGTCAGCAACAGCATTTATAGGAAGATTGAGTTTTGGGCGTCTTTGTTCAATGTGAAGTTTGAGAATGCTTACCCTCTCTTCAATACTTGGTAAGTCAAGTAAGAAGATTTCGTCAAATCGCCCTTTGCGAAGAAGTTCTCCAGGAAGTCGTTCAACTTCATTGGCTGTAGCGACAACGAAAACAGCTGATTTTTTTTCTGCCATCCAAGTAAGGATGTTTGCTAATACTCTTTGACTTGTACCTCCATCACTACGAGCATCACCCCCAAAGCCCTTGTCTATTTCATCTATCCAAAGAACGCATGGGGCCATTGATTCCGCTCTTTGGATAGTTTCTCTAGTGCGTTCTTCGCTCGCCCCAACTAATCCGGCGAATAGCCTCCCTACATCTAGTCGAAGCAATGGCATGGACCAACTATGAGCTATAGCTTTTGCTGTTAAGGATTTTCCCGTCCCTTGCGGGCCAACGAGTAAAACCCCTTTTGGAAGGGGTAGTCCAAATTGGCGTGCCTCATCAGAGAAGGCTTGATGCCTTTGATGCAGCCAGTTTTTAAGGGCATTTAACCCTCCAATATCTGAAGGGTTTGCAGTCGTGGCACAGTATTCGAGTACTTCACTACGAGCTATGGTTTGACGTTTTTCTTCTAAGACCTCTTGTAAATCATCACGACTGAGGCACCCTCGCTGGGCAAGAGCTCTTGCAGCAACTTGCCTAACTCTTATTTCACTTAGGCCACTGCAGGCATGGGTTAGTTCTTCAAGATCATCCAGCTTTAAAGGAGCCTCATTGGCCTGCGCAATTTTGTTTAAGAGCGTTCGTATTTCTTC
>QCFN01000013.1 GCA_003280245.1 Prochlorococcus sp. AG-363-J23 | reverse complement strand
TTGAACGATTTAAATCATCGGCCCATTCTCCAATTAGATTTTGGCGCAATCCTGCACTTGCAGGTGTGAGGTGGTCCCCTTCAATGATCAGTCTTTTAGAGTTATCAATGGGCCTTGATTTAAGAGAAATCAAAAGGTTTTTACTTTGATCTAGATTGTCTTGATTGAATTGGAGTAAAAGGTTTCTAGGTTGTATGTATCTTTTATTTATTAGATTTATGGTCTCTGATGGACTAGGGCTAAATTCTGAATAGAAACCAAATTTCTGTGAGATTCTTCTTAGTCCTGGAATTGATTGTGTTGCAGAATAATTGTTAAAACTTAGAGCAACCATTGAGCTGCTGCTTCGGCCTCCATCTGGGGCTAAGAGATGTAGTTTGCATCCCAGGCTATGACCTACTCGTATAGGAAGCGGTAGATATCCAAATTTTTCCTCAAGTTCTTTTCGACATTTTCGAAAGTCTCTCCAAGCTTGATTCGCTTGCAATTGATGATCGAAGTTAGGTATATAACTCCAGGTATGGATTGCGAGATTTTTTTTACTTAGTCCTTCTAAAAGCCTGCGGTAACAAATATGAGGAGTGGTGGCCAGGTAGCTTCCTCCTATCATTTCTATTAGTCCGATTGGTTTGGAAGGCCAAAGAATCCATGTGTCTTCTAATCGGTGCCAACGAGTCATCGTTTAGAAGTATTCTCTCTGGCGATTTTTAAAGCTTGCTTTACGTGTGCAGGTCCATTCAGAAGGTTATTAAAAATGTGTAGAATTGTTCCTGATCCATCGATGATGTATGTAACGCGACCAGGTAATACTCCTAAAACACCTGGAACTTCAAACTTTTTTCTTAACGAATTGTTTTTGTCTACAAGTAAAGGAAAAGGAAGGTTATGGATTTTGGCGAATTGGAGGTGACTTTCTTGACTGTCAGCACTAACCCCCCATACTTCAGCCCCTAATTCTTTGAAGGTGGTGTATTCATCGCGAAAGCCACAAGCCTCTGCTGTGCAGCCAGGAGTTTCGTCTTTGGGATAGAAAAAAAGTACTAGTAATTTTCCTCTTAGATCTTTAGACCGTCGAATTTTCCCATTTTGGTCAGTTAGTTCTATTTGCGGAGCTCTGTTGCCAGCTTTGAGGGCCATCTTGGTGCTTGAGAATTAAAACTTACAATAGGAAATCTCTAGGTAGTTGCGTGACAATAGGTTAGATCAAGGTTGATTTAAAGTGGAAGATGATATGAACACCCTAGAAGTTGGTGCTCAGTTGAGTTTGTTGAATAATCATGCTTCTCCTGAGGAGCTGTCATCGGGGCAAAACTCTTCAGCAAAAAATGGGGAGGTATCTATGCCTGAAATGCTTTTAATTCTTGATACTGAAACTACAGGATTAGATCCAACATGCGACAAGTGCCTAGAAGTAGGGGCTATCCTTTTTAATGTTCCAAGTCGCGCAGTATTATCACAAATTTCTGTTTTGATCCCAGTTAAAAATAATCCAGCAGAGAGTATTAATCGTATTCCTTCCAACGTAACTAGATTAATCCAGCCTTGGGAGGCAGGCCTGGAATATTTAAATTCACTAATTGATTCTGCAGATTTATTAGTGGCCCATAATGCTGATTTTGATAAGCAATGGTTTGGATTGCCTCCGTTGCCTAAAGCCTCTAAAAAATGGCTGTGCACAATGGAAGATGTTTCATGGCCATTATCTTTGAACCTTAAGTCCAGGCCTTCTGTAAGAGACTTGGCTTTAGCTTATGGCGTTCCAGTTTGGTCAGTTCATCGAGCATTAAGCGATTGTATTTATATCTCAGAAGTTTTCCAACGTTGTGAAAATCTAGAGACTTTAATAGCCCATGGACTTGAGCCGAGGCAACTGATGCGAGCCCAAGTTTCTTATGAAGAACGATATTTAGCGAAAGAAGCGGGATTTAGGTGGAATGATCCTGTTCGTGGTGCTTGGACACGTCGATTGAGTGCGAGAGAAGCAGCTTCTTTGGAATTTCCAGTAATTGCTATCAAACCTGTAGATGCATCAATAGCTAGTTGAAAAGATTTTTCGTCTTGAGTTTGCCTCAGCATTGGGCAGGGGATTTCTATTAGTTCCTTGCGAAAGAATCGGAGCGGCGGGATTTGAACCCACGACCCCCACTACCCCAAAGTGGTGCGCTACCAAGCTGCGCCACGCCCCGACAAAATCAAGCTATCACAGGGCATTCTTTTAGACTTAGAAAAGACGTTCGTAATGTTTGGTTTTTTTATTTAGCTTCATAAGAAGTCGGTCAATCAGTTCTTGTCGATTTTCACTGGAGTATCCAATGAGTTTTTCTTGTTTGGCTAAATTTCTTAAGTCTGCACAAGTCATGCTTGCCAGTCTAAGTTCATTTTTTGCTTTCCAGGCAATGCCTTTCTGAGGGATTTTATATTGTGAGAGGCTTTCCTTAAAAGTGATAAAGCTTTCTGCAAGCCATTCTGGAATAAGAACTAGTAATATCGCAAAAAAACCATAAAGTTTGATCAAACCTTCATTCGGCTTGACTAATTCTCTTCCTTTGTTCCTTGAATTCTTTTGTAAGAAAAAACTTTTTATCTTTAATCTAAAGTTAGATTTCTTTTTTTTTGTCTTATGCATATTTATCTAAATCTCTAGTCTATTTACATTTTCTGGAGTAGAGTCTCTCCACTGCAATGATGGTTGAAGTTTTTCTTGAGGAGGTCTTAACGAGAAGATTAATAGGAAAACAACAATTAATGTTGCTAATAATGATAATAATACGGTGCTATCTTTGATTGGGTCTTGCATTGCTTCTTTGGAATCTTGCGGCCAGATATCTTTGTATAGTAAGAGAAGACCATGGATTTTGTTTTTTTTGAGCTTTAATGAAACTTTAATCTGCTTAATATTTCAGGATTACCTGGCAAAGATGATCTTCTATGTTGATTTTTGATGTAAAGATTTATCTAGGGCTTTGATAAGCATGGCGGGACTGGCTGGTAACTTTTAGTAATCAATTTCAATTGGATTGTTGCTACTTCGTAGAACACAATGATTGATGCTCCAATCAAAATGTGACCATACTTCATCAGGCAGTTTGTAGTTGCAGCCAGGAAAACTACGAAGTTTTACTTTGGTAGGCATTGCAGAGCAATATGGCCTACTTCCAGGCTTGGCTAGATATTGTTGATGGTAATCTTCTGCGAAATAGAAAGTTTTGTTTGAGTCTATTTCAGTCGTAATGGCTTTGAAATTATTATTCATGAGACTTTCTTGGTATGACTTCTTGCTGGAATGTGCAAGTTCTAATTGATTGGATGTGGTCGTATATATTGCTGATCTGTATTGAGTTCCTCGATCATTTCCTTGTCTGTTGCCTTGAGTTGGATCGTGGCATTCCCAAAACATTTTGAGGAGATCACTTATATCTATTGAGTCCTGGTTCCAAACAACTCTTACTACTTCTGTGTGCCCCGTTCGGCCGGAACAGACTTGTTGGTAAGTAGGGCTATCAACATATCCTCCTGCGTATCCAACAGCAGTCGTAATAACACCTGGTAATTTCCAAAAACTTTTTTCGGCACCCCAAAAACACCCGCAAGCGAAGAGAATTTCTTCTTCGCCTTGCTTTAAAGGTGCTCTAAGAGGTGTGGAAAGAACCGCATGTACTTGGGAAGATCGATTTGTAGAAGTTTGATCGGAGGGGTTTCGCTGTAGCCAGGATGGAAGCATTTCAAGTCATTCAATCTATATAACTTTAGTTAGTGTTCTTAGGCTCAAGTTGGATGTGGTTTAAAAGGGTTGTGACGAATGCAAATAAAAGGAATGGAAGACTTAAGACTAGTATCAAGCCGACTCCTACCAGCGCGAACATAGGTTTAGTGGCGCCCATTAGCCCTAGACCAGCTGCCAGACTGACAAAGATAACAGCCATCCATGAAAGGATTTGTACATAGATGTCTCCGAAAGTTAAATCGCATCTCATCTCATACTTTGTTTGGATTGTCATCTTTTGAGTTGTAAGAACTTTTATATACAAGTAGCTATGGCCGAGTTTTTTTGCAAATAGTTCTAATTTTTGTAAGATCAAAGATAAGCTAGAAGATCAAGAGATGGCTCTCTAGCTAATAGCGTTGAGGCTTTCTGTGGCTTGTTCTCTTTCCCAGAGACTGCGGTAAAGGCCTTCAGTTTTAATTAGCTGATTATGGCGACCTTCTTGGACAATCTGTCCATTGTTCATTACAAGAATGCGGTCACATGCGGCAGCTGCGGATAGCTGATGGCTAATCATTAGAATTGTTCGTTGATGTTGTGATTTGATTGAGGCCAAGATTTCTGAAGCGGTTTGATTATCAACACTGGCAAGAGCATCATCTAGGACGATAATTGACGACTTAATTAATAATGCTCTGCCAAGAGCGGTTCGCTGCCTTTGACCACCACTTAAAGTAATACCCCTTTCTCCTACCAAAGTATCAAATTTTTCTGGAAAGCTTTTTATGTCATCCATTAAACGAGCTTGATTAGCAGATTCTTTTACTCGTTTTATAGAGGCAGATGGGTCACCATATCTTAAATTTTCTGTAAGGGTATTAGTAAAAAGATATGCTTCTTGTGGTACGAGTGATACTTGACTTCTTAAGTCTTCTAAGAGTAGATCGTTAAGATCATATCCATCAAGGAAAAGTTGTTTAGGAGGAATTTTAATTGTTCTTCCTAAAGCACGTGCAACAGTTGTTTTTCCGCATCCAACTGGACCAACCAAAGCAACTGCCTCTCCTGGCTCTATACAAAAACTAAGATTTTTTAAAGTAGGTTGAGGTGAGTTTTCATAATAGAAAGTAAGGTTTTTTGCCTCTAATCTCCCTTTGATCTGATGTTTGGGCTTGATTGGTTTTTGAGGATTACGAATTATTGGAGTTCTTGAAAGAAGTTCTTCCACACGCTCGAGGCTTACTTGACCAATTTGAAACGTATTTAAAGTAAAGCCTAAAAGTGCGGTAGGGAATACAAGTCTCTCTACATACAAAATGAGCGCAACCAGTCCTCCTACAGTGAGAGCTCCTTTCTCTAGTTGACTACTTCCTAATGCAAGCAAAAGCAATAGAGAAATCGAAGAAATACCTTGTAAGAGAGGGAAAAGAGTACTTGCAGTGCGAGCAAGATTTATCGCAGAGTTTCTATAAATCTTATTTCTTGCTGAGAATGCGGCCTTTTCTGCTTCTTCTTGACCGTAGATTTTTATAGCACTAATCCCAGATAGATCTTCTTGGATTATTTCACTTAATTTTGCTAGAGATTCTTGCTGCCTTTTCCTTTGTCGAACCATCCTTCCTCCAAAGAGTCCAACAGTACCTAGCATTAAGGGGTATAGAGAAATTGATGCGACTGTTAGCCATGGGTCAATAGCCAACATTGCAGGGAGCGTAAAGGTATAAGCAAGAAAAGTATTGGTAAGACTCAATATTGTGAATCCAAGAAGCCTTCGAATATTTTCAACATCACTAGTAGCTCTACTAATTACTTCCCCGCTTCCTAGCTCTTGAATCCAGCTTGGTTCCTGGATGAGCATATGCTCAAAAATTTTTTGCCTGAGCTCTACTTCTACTTGCCTGCCAACTCCAAAGACTAATTGCCTTGATAGAAGACGAACTAAACCCATTGTGCTTGCCAAAAGGACAATCCATGAGGCTTGTTTGAAGACCTGATTTACTGAGAATCCCTCCTTAAGCTCATCAACAATTGTCTTGACCTCTAGAGGGATAGTGACACTAAGGATATTTACAACTATCAATGCAACTGCACCCATAAACACTTTCCTTCTATGGGGTCTTAGGTACCGACTTATTAGATCCAGGCGGAAATTTTTCATTATTTGTCGTTTTAGGCGTAATACTCGAGAAGAAGCAGCTTTGAAAAGCTGAAATGTAATCCCATCTTGTAATGACCGATTCTCAGACAAGTCAAGAACAGAACCATCCTCTCTACGTCACTGATAGAGATCATATTGATCGAATGCTTGGGAAGGATATTCCTGAACCAGAAGACCTGGTTGATCTTGCAAGGCTTTTGATTCGATATGAAGGGTTCCCTGGCGCATTAGATCTTCAGATGGACATGAAAAAGCTTTTGGATTTGTGGGGAATGAGTAGAGATTCACTTAACGCTAAGACAAGAGAACTATGGCAAAAGGGATTTCACCCTGGTCATTCCGCTGGAGAGGATATAGGTTCAGGTTTCGATTCGTCTGATAGAGAAGGGAAATAAATCTCAATTATTTGTGAAGTTTACTCGCTCTGGCCAGGAGGATCGTTTTAAGTGATATTTACTTATCCCCATTGTTTAGCCCGGAGTGCAACGCACCCGGGCTTTTCTCTGAAAGATGACTCCTTCTGATATTTCTTGGCCGAAACTTCTCGAAACTCTCTTTGAGGGGAGGAATCTTTCCTCTATTCAAGCTTCGGCTCTTATGGAAGCTTGGTTAAAAGAAGAACTCTCTCCTGTTCAGACAGGAGCTTTTCTTGCAGCTTTAAGAGTTAAAGGTCTTGTGGGAGAAGAACTTGCATCCATGGCAAAGGTTTTGCAGGAAGCCTGTTCCTTGCCTTGCCCTATACCTTCGATTCCTATGGTTGATACCTGTGGGACAGGTGGAGATGGTGCGGATACTTTTAATATTTCTACTGCTGTTGCTTTTACCGCTTCTGCTTGTGGAGTGAATGTTGCTAAGCATGGAAACAGGAGCGCAAGTGGAAAAGTTGGATCTGCCGATGTTTTGGAAGGTCTTGGGCTTCAACTTAATGCCCCCCTTGAACAGGTCGTAAGCGTTTTGAATTTGACAGGTATTACTTTTTTGTTCGCTCCTGCATGGCACTCTTCTTTGGTTAGTTTGGCACCGCTTCGTAAAAGTCTTGGAGTTCGAACGGTTTTTAATCTTTTGGGTCCATTAGTAAATCCTCTTCGGCCAAAGTCCCAGGTAATTGGAGTAGCAAAGCCAGAGTTGCTTGATCCAATAGCTGAAGCTTTAGGTTTGCTTGGTCTTGAACGTGCGGTTGTTGTTCATGGATCTGGCGGGATTGATGAGGCTTCTTTAGAGGGGCCAAGTCAGTTGCGTTTGATTGAAAACGGCAGTATTAGTAAATCTTCTATTGATCCTTTGGAATTAGGTCTTTCTAAAGCGCCCATAAGTGATCTAAAGGGTGGTGATTTATTGACAAATCAACGTATTCTCTCTGGTGTGTTACAAGGTAAAGCTAGTAATTCTCATCTCGAAGTAGTTGCACTCAATACTTCATTGGTTTTATGGGCTGCAGGTTTGGTGGATGACTTTAGCCTTGGATTAAACAAAGCAAAGATTTGCCTAGAGGAGGGTCTTCCTTGGTCGAAGTTACAAGCGTTGCAGTTGGCTCTAGTCCCCGAAATCAGAGAATGACTAGGGCTAAAAATTTTTGGGTTCTATCTGATGTCAGCTTCAATTTCTGATTCAGCAATTTTGCTCTTGGCTGACGGCACTTTGCTTGAAGGATCAGCTTTTGGTTTCAGAGGAACTGTTTTTGGAGAAGTGGTTTTTAATACTGGGATGACTGGTTATCAGGAGGTAATTACAGACCCTAGTTATTTCGGTCAATTAGTTACTTTTACTTTCCCTGAATTGGGAAATACCGGGGTAAATATTACTGATCAAGAATCTCTTTACCCTCATTTGAAAGGGGTTATTGCAAGGGAAGTAAATTCTAAGCCTAGTAATTGGCGCTCCGAGCAGTCATTAGAAAGCTGGTTAGACCAAAATGGTGTCGTTGGGATTAAAGACGTTGATACAAGGGCTCTTGTAAGACATTTAAGAAAGACTGGTGCAATGAATGGAGTTATCAGTAGTGAAGATATTCCAATTGAATTGCTTTTTGAGCAACTTCATCAGTTCCCTAGTATGGAGGGGTTAAATCTTGTAGAGAAAGTAACTACTAAAGTTCCTTATAAGTGGACTTTGCCATGTCCTGTTGGCTTTGATCAAAGGCTTGCCAAGCAGTCAGATAGCGCATTTTGTGTAGTAGCAATAGATTTTGGGATAAAACGATCGATTTTGGATCGTTTAGTGGCACATGGTTGTCAAGTCACAGTTTTACCTGCAACTTCAAGCTTGGATGAAATCCTTAGATATAAACCTGAGGGGGTTTTCCTTTCTAATGGCCCTGGAGACCCCGCCGCTGTCGATAGTTCAATCAGTTTGGTCAAGGAATTAATAGAAAAGGTCGATATTCCCTTGTTTGGAATTTGTTTGGGTCACCAAATTCTTGGTCTAGCTCTAGGTGGCAGTACTTTTAAGCTTCTTTATGGCCATAGAGGCCTTAATCATCCATGTGGCAATAAAGGAAGAGTTGAGATTACGAGTCAGAATCACGGCTTTGCATTGGACCCCAATTCTTTCCGTGACAGCAAGGTTTTAGTTACTCATTTCAATCTTAATGACCTTACTGTCGCGGCAATTGCTGTTAGAGATCGTCCACTTTTAGGCGTTCAGTATCACCCAGAAGCCAGTCCAGGACCACATGATGCTGATCACCATTTTTCGAGATTTGTTTCTCTCATGGCAGAACGTCGCTAACCGTGGTTGACTTTCGATTGCCTCTCTACACTTCTTCCCATAACGTTCCGGGGGATTGGTCTCATCATTGAATTGCAGCGACTTACCCTCTCACTGCGGGGTGGTTTTGAACGACGCCACGGTTGCTTAGTGTTTCACTTCACTGGGCAGCTTGACGCTTATTCCGAGAAACAGTTCCTTACTTACCTGGAAGATGTATTGAAGACCAACACTTCTTCTTTGGTTTTGGATCTTAGTAAAATCGACTTTATTGATTCTTCAGGTCTAGGAGCATTGGTTCAAACTGCCAAACAGTGCAATCAATCCAAAAGACCTTTCTCAGTTGTTGGCAATGCAAGAGTCATGCAGACTGTAAGGCTGGTTAGATTAGAAGAATTTCTTCATGTGGTAGAAGATCTTCCTTCTGCATTCAATAATTTGGCAGCTTGACAGACTGGATTCGGATTCAGCCTCCCTCTCTCGCTGCGGAACAGTTGGGGCCATTGCAGTTGGCATGGCTAGGAGATTCCATATGGGAATTTCACCATCGACTTCAGAATTGTCGTTGCCCAGGGCGAGTAAAAGATCTTCATTTATCAGTTGTGGCTGAGGTTAAAGCTTCTGCTCAGGCAGAGGCTGTTCGGAAACTTGATCCTTTTCTTTCAGAAGAAGAGAAAGTTTTTATAAGACGAGGACGCAATAGTGCGGGGAAGGGCCCTCGGGGAACTGACCCGGCAGAATATGGTTTGGCAACAGGATTTGAGACAATGATTGGATGGCTATTTTTGAAGAATCCTGAGCGATTAGCTGAGCTTTTGGATCAACTAGGTGAGGCGGACTCTGCTTCGCAATAGAATTTGCCTTATGAGCCCTAGATTTGATCGTCGAACAGGCAAGCCTTCACGTCAAGGCAGGTCTGGAAGCAAGAGAAGCCTCTCTGATTTTTCAGAGGAAAGATCTTCAAATGGTCGTAGAGGTCTTTATAGATCAAGACCAGGTGATGATGGAGAGGTAAGAGATGGTATTTCTCAAAGGAGGACTGGGGGGCGAAATATTGATAGAAATAGGCGTGATAGCTCTATTAGTGATTCTGCAAGGAGGAATGGAGGAAGAAGTTTTGATAGGAATCGGAGTGAAAGCTCTAGGTCTTTGAAGCGGAACAATAGAAATAATCGTAGTAACAATCGCTTTGAAAAAGAGAGTTCTTCAATTGATTCAGTTGATGCACGTATTTATAGGAAACCGTCTTCCTTTGCAGGAGCTCGTTCTAGGAATAGAGATCAGCCTTCTTTAAGAAACTCAAAATCGAAATCTGATCGATCTCCTGAAGTGGAAATGTTTGGTCCGCAACCTCCTAATGATCTTATCTGGGGTAAGCATTCAACTCAGGCTGCTCTTGAGATTGGTCGACCGATTCACCGAATTTGGTGTACTCCTGAGTTGAGAAGCTCTAGTAAATTTCTTCAACTTCTAAGAGAAGCAAAGTCTTCTGGGGTTCTTGTTGAGGAAGTTTCTTGGGCTCGTTTAGGGCAATTGACGGGAGGTGCTGTACATCAGGGAATTGCATTGCAGATAGCAGAGGCTGAAACTCTTGATTTGCAAAGTCTTCTTAATGGGTGTGGTTCTTTAGAGGAATCACCTCTTTTGTTGGCTTTGGATGGACTTACAGACCCACAGAACTTAGGTGGAATTGTTCGTTCGGCTGAAGCGTTAGGAGCTCATGGACTTGTTCTCCCTCAACGTCGAAGTGCAGGTTTAACTGGTTCAGTAGCAAAGGTTGCTGCTGGGGCCTTAGAACATCTTCCAGTTGCACGTGTTGTGAATCTGAATCGATCTTTAGAGACGCTTAAAAATTCTGGTTTTCGTGTCGTTGGTTTGGCTGAGGATGGGGATATAACTTTGCCAGAGCTTGATGTTGAAGGCCCTTTAGTGGTTGTCACTGGATCTGAGGGGAAAGGACTGTCGCTTTTGACTCGACGTCATTGCGATCAATTGGTCCGAATTCCCTTGAGAGGTATTACTCCCAGCCTCAATGCTTCTGTTGCAACAGCAATGTTTTTGTATGAAGTTGCTCGGAGAAGTTGGATGAAAGGATTGCAAGGTCAGGCTCCCTCTCCAAGAATGGTTCGACCAAAATGCTTCTCAGGTCTATTGGATGATGTTCAAGATGATTTTGGTAGTTGATTGATAAGAATCTCATTTACACATGCCCAATGAATAATCTTTAGAAAAATGGGAAATCTATGAGTGATTTAGATCATTTGTTAGCTGGAAGGCAAACAAATCCTTTGAAGACCACTATTCATCGACAAAAGCAGGGGGCTTTGAAAGGGATGTTGTACGTTGAAATTATTGGTTGATCCATAATTTCGTCAGGGATCTAAAGCTGTTAGGTATAAATTCACTAACGATCAGGCACAATATTGGTAATTGCTGTTATTTAAAATGCGCCCAATTTTCAGGGTGCTTAGAAGCCTAGGGAATAGCTTGGGTTTGGCTTGGTGGGAGAAAGTTGAAACCCGTGAGCCAAATGTTACTTATTGGTTTGGTCCTTTCTTGACCCGTAAAGGCTTAAAAGCAAATTTATCAATTTTTTTGGAAGATCTGTCTTTAGAAGACCCAGCTTCTATTAAGCACACATCGCTTAGATGCCGTCGGAACGAGCCGTTTACCGTTTAACCGTTTTGGGCCCGTTAGCTGATAGCGTCTTTTTTAAAAGTGCAAATTAATGAAATGGGGATAGCCTCATTGCGCCAGCAACTAAACAAGGGAGAGTTATCTGCTCGAGAGCTTGTTGATTGCCATCTTTCACGAATAGAAGCTCTTGATGGTGAGCTGAATGCTTTTCTTGAAGTCACATCACAGAAGGCTAGAAAAGATGCAGAATTAATCGATGAAGCAAGAAAAGCAGGAGACTTACTTCCACCTTTGGCAGGTATTCCCCTGGCTATTAAAGACAACTTATGTACGAAAGGAGTTGTTACAACCTGTTCAAGTCGCATGCTTGAGAATTTTGTTCCTCCTTATGAATCAACGGTTACGAAGAGACTTTGGAATGCAGGAGCTGTGCTTATTGGTAAGACAAATCTAGATGAGTTTGCTATGGGCAGCTCAACCGAAACTTCCGCCTTTGGGCCAACGTTAAACCCATGGGATTTGAGTAAAGTCCCTGGAGGCAGTTCAGGCGGTAGTGCTGCTGCCGTTGCAGCAGGGGAATGTATTGCTTCATTAGGTTCTGATACAGGAGGATCTATTCGTCAACCAGCATCATTTTGCGGAGTCATAGGTCTGAAGCCAACATATGGGAGAGTAAGTCGTTGGGGATTAGTTGCATTCGCAAGTTCTTTAGATCAAGTTGGACCTTTTACAACAAGTGTTTCGGATGCGGCAGAGATTTTGAATGTTATAGCTGGTCATGATCCTCGTGATTCAACTTCGCTTAAGGAACCCGTACCTGATTACACTTCTATGTTGGCACAGCCTCTTTCCGGCTTGCGTGTTGGCTTAATTAAAGAATGTTTTGATCAGAAGGGATTGAATTCGAAAGTTAAAGATTCCGTACTATCTGCTGCAAATCAAATTCAATCTTTAGGTGCTGATCTTGTTGAGGTCAGTTGTCCTCGTTTTAACGATGGTATTGCTACGTATTACGTAATCGCTCCATCAGAGGCTTCTGCAAATCTTGCTAGATATGACGGTGTTAAGTATGGATTTCGTTCTGAAGGTTCCAACTCCTTAGCTGAAATGACTTCAAGTAGCCGTGCAAAAGGCTTTGGAAGTGAAGTTCAAAGAAGAATCTTGATAGGAACATATGCTCTTTCTGCTGGCTATGTTGATGCTTATTACAAGAAAGCTCAGCAGGTTAGGACCCTTATTCGTCGAGATTTTGATAACGCTTTTAAAGCTGTTGATATCCTTTTGACTCCAACTTCACCTACCACAGCTTTTTCGTTTGGAGCTCATGCTGATGATCCTTTGGCTATGTATTTAGCAGATCTTTTGACAATTCCAGCTAATCTTGCTGGGTTGCCTGCGATTAGTCTTCCATGTGGTTTTGATGACTTAGGTCTTCCTATTGGATTGCAACTCATAGGTAATGTTTTGGATGAGTCTCGATTACTCCAAGTTGCTGCTCAGTTCGAGCAGGCAGCAGATGTCATGAAGAAGCGGCCAGAAACTAGATTTATCAAATAAAAAGTTACGCACACTATATTTAGTGTTTATATCGGACAATAACCCCTTATCTTGTGTGGAGACCTGGCTAGGTGTTATGTCGTTCGTCCCTCTTCATAATCACAGCGATTACAGTCTTTTGGATGGGGCTAGCCAGCTTCCGAAAATGGTTAAGCGAGCAAAGAGCCTAGGGATGCCTGCTCTTGCGCTTACTGATCATGGGGTCATGTATGGGGCTATTGAGTTGTTAAAGCTTTGTAAGGAGCAGGATATTAAGCCAATCATTGGTAATGAAATGTATGTGATTAATGGATCGATAGATACTCCTCAGAAGAAAAAAGAACGTCGATACCATTTGGTTGTTTTGGCTAAAAATAATGTTGGATATAGAAATCTTGTCAAGTTAACGAGCATTAGTCATCTAAAAGGAATGAGAGGTAGAGGAATCTTTTCGAGGGCTTGTATAGATAAGGACTTGCTTAAATCTCATAGTGAAGGATTGATAGTTTCAACAGCATGCTTGGGAGGAGAGATACCTCAAGCAATTCTTAGTGGCAAAACTGATTTGGCCAGGGAAATTGCTTTGTGGTATCAGGATGTTTTTGCTGATGATTTTTATCTTGAGATTCAGGATCATGGTTCACATGAAGATCGAATTGTTAATGTTGAAATGTCCCGTATAGCAAAAGAACTCAAGATAAATTTAATTGCTACAAATGATGCTCATTATTTAAGTAAGCATGATGTTGATGCTCATGATGCACTTCTTTGTGTGCTTACTGGGAAATTGATTAAGGATGAGAAAAGGTTGAGATATACCGGAACTGAATACATTAAGTCTGAAGAAGAAATGGAAAGACTTTTCGCGGATCATCTAGATATAGATCTGGTAAGAAATGCCATAGCTAATACTGTATCTGTTGCCGAGAAAATTGAACCATACGAAATAATGAAAAGTTATCAGATGCCTAAATTCCCGACACCTAAAGGTTATAGCGCTATCATTTATTTAAGAGAGGTAGCAGAAGATGGATTGAGATCGCGCCTTAATTTGGTTCACTCAGAACCGATAGGAAAAGAATATTTAGAGAGATTGAATTATGAACTTGATGTTATTGAGCAGATGGGTTTTCCTACTTATTTCCTGGTCGTTTGGGACTATATTAAATTTGCTAGAGAAAAAGGAATACCTGTTGGTCCTGGACGGGGCTCTGCGGCTGGCTCCTTGGTTGCATATTCTCTTTGTATTACTAATATTGACCCTGTTCAAAATGGACTTTTATTTGAGAGATTTTTGAACCCTGAAAGGAAGTCTATGCCTGATATAGATACAGATTTCTGTATAGAAAGAAGAGGAGAAGTTATTGAATATGTTACCAATCGCTACGGAGCCGATAATGTCGCACAAATAATTACATTTAATAAGATGACATCAAAGGCTGTTTTGAAGGATGTGGCTCGTGTCCTTGATATTCCTTATGGTGAAGCTGATCGTTTGGCTAAATTAATTCCAGTAGCGAGAGGTAAACCTGCAAAATTAGCTGATATGATTGGAGAAAAGACTCCTAATAAAGATTTCCTTTCGAAGTATCAGAATGATCCTAATATCAAGAAATGGGTTGATATGGCAATGAGAATAGAGGGAACTAATAAGACTTTTGGTGTTCATGCTGCTGGAGTTGTTATTTCAGCAAATCCTCTCAATACTTTAGTGCCTCTTCAGCGGAACAATGACGGTCAGGTAATTACTCAATATTTTATGGAAGATATTGAGTCATTGGGGTTATTGAAAATGGATTTTCTTGGACTTAAAAATTTAACGATGATTGACAAGACACTAGAACTAGTAGAGGAAAGTTTAGGAAAGAAACTTGATCCAGATGATTTGCCTAAGGATGATCCAGAGACTTATTCACTTTTATCGCGGGGAGATCTTGAAGGGATTTTTCAACTTGAATCTAGCGGAATGAGGCAAATTGTAAGAGACCTTAAACCATCTTCTCTTGAGGATATATCATCTATCTTGGCTTTATACAGGCCTGGACCTCTTGATGCTGGCCTGATTCCAAAGTTTATCAATCGTAAACATGGTCGTGAAAGTATTGAATTTGCACATAATTCTTTAGAGCCTATTCTCAAAGAAACTTATGGAATAATGGTTTACCAAGAACAGATAATGAAGATTGCTCAGGATCTTGCTGGATATTCTTTGGGTGAGGCAGACTTATTGCGTCGTGCTATGGGAAAGAAGAAGGTTTCGGAAATGAAAAAGCATCGCGATATTTTTATCGATGGTGCAGTTGGGCGAGGAGTGAAATCACAAATTGCTGAAGAATTATTTGATCAGATGGTTCTTTTTGCAGAATATTGTTTTAATAAAAGTCATTCTACTGCATATGGTGCGGTTACTTATCAAACAGCATATTTGAAAGCACATTATCCAGTTGCATATATGGCGGCATTGTTAACAGTTAATGCGGGGATTGCCGATAAGGTTCAGAGATATATAGCTAATTGCAATTCTATAGGAATAGAAGTTCTTCTTCCTGATGTAAATGCTTCAGGACTTGACTTTACTCCTTCTGGTGACAAAATACTTTTTGGCTTATCTGCAGTTAAAAATATTGGGGAAGGTGCGATTAAAGTTCTTATTGAATTTAGAGAGAAAGATGGTCCTTATCTTTCTTTGGCTAATTTTTGTGATCGAATACCTCTTAATGTTTTAAATCGTCGAGGTTTGGAATCTCTCATACATTGTGGCGCACTTGATTCCTTGGAACCTAAGGCTAATCGAGCTCAAATGATTTCAGATTTGGATTTGCTAATTGATTGGGCTGCTTCTAGGGCTCGTGATCGAATTAGTGGGCAAGGAAACCTTTTTGATATTGTTAATTCCATTTCTATCAATAAAGCTTCTGATCAAATTCAGGCTGCACCTAAATCCGCACCAGTGCCTGATTATGAACCTACAGAAAGATTGCGACTTGAGAAAGAACTTGTGGGCTTCTATTTATCTGATCATCCATTAAAGCAACTTGGCGCTTCTGCCAAACTTTTGGCTCCTATTGGTCTTGCTTCTATTGATGAGCAGTCTGATAAGGCAAAGGTCTCTGTTATTGCAATGGTTTCTGAAATGCGTCAGGTTACGACACGAAAGGGAGATAGAATGGCAATTATCCAATTGGAGGACTTGACCGGTTCATGCGAGGCTGTTGTCTTCCCTAAAAGCTATGAACGATTGTCAGATCATTTGATGTTGGAAGCGCGCCTTCTTATTTGGGCATCTGTTGATAGAAGAGATGAAAAAACTCAGTTAATTATTGATGATTGTAGGGCTATAGATGACTTACGTTTTTTGTTGGTTGATTTGCTTGCAGAACAAGCTTCAGATATTGACGTTCAGCATCGGTTGAGAGAATGTTTGCAAAAGCATCGACCTTCTCAGAATGAATTTGGAATAAGAGTTCCAGTAGTTGCGGCAGTACGTCATGGAGAGGATATTCGCTATGTAAAATTTGGAAATCAGTTTTGTGTTCGAGATGTTGTGGCGGCAGCTAGTTCTCTAGAAAAACAATCATTTGCTGTTAAATGTAGTGAAAGTTTGTTGGCTTGATATTTTCGTTTGTAAAAGGTTAATTTTGCGTATTTGTGGAAGAGCTAAAAGCTGACCGCATTCTTTTTATATTCGGCTTTATATTTTCTAATCCAAGGAAACTTCCTGATCCTTGTTCCCAGCTTGAAGAGAGTATTCCGTAACTTAAGCCGATAAGGCCTGTTAGAAAGCAAATGGCTGATCCAATTAATGTAAGGCTTGGAGGTATATCAGCAATTCCTTTGGTTACAACAACATAACTAGCTATAAAAACTCCCATTCCACAAATAGTGGGGATGCCTGTGGTAAAAGCTATACGCCTAGCCATTCTGTTGGCCACATACTTGGGTATGGCCGATTGGTAATCCTTTTTGGATGCTGCTTTTGTCCTTTGGTCACTAGTAATAGAGGCCGTTTTTGAAGCGTTCTTTTTAAAAGATTTTGGTTTAGCTGGATCAGCCATGGTCTTATGTCATTAGTGAGCAGATCCTCAAAGATGAATCAACCACGTATTCCTAACTTTGTGATTAGGTCGCTGTAGCGTTGCTCGCTTTTTTCACGAACATAGTTAAGTAGCCTTTTACGGCGGCCAATCATTTTTAGTAAGCCTTGTCTAGAGGAAAAATCGTGATTATTGGCTTGAAGGTGCCCGCTAAGTTTGGTTATACGTTCAGAAAGCATGGCAACCTGTACCTCAACAGAACCTGTATCAGTGGCATGTGTCTGATGAGAATTTATAAGCTTCTGCTTTTCTGCGGTATTTAGCGACATGGTTGCGAGACTGGTTCTAAGCTATAGACCTATTAATTTAACTCCTTACGCATCGTTTAGGCAGCTTCCTGGCATAGAAAAACAAGACTTGCTTTGATCCAACCGTCCGTATCTTCTGGTGAGGGAAGCTCTTGAGGCCTATTTGAGGCTGTTTGGAATTTAGTGTTTAGAAGAACTTTTAAGGCTTTATGTATCTCAAGATCTTCGAAGCCAAGACCATTTAACGTAGCTAGAAGGTCAGCAAGACTTGAAGGGCTGATGGGCTGTTGTTGAGTGTTTGATGACAGCTCAGAGGTCGCTAAGGAAGACCTGAGGCTTTTTTGACAAAGCTTGGAACTCAACTCCAACGAAATTCGTTCAGCGATTTTTTTGCCAATCCCTTGTGCTTTTGTAAGTTTCTTAATATCCGCTTCGACGATGGCCTCTATTAGTTCCTCTACAAAAGATTCTTCCAAAAGAGCAAGGGCTATTTGCGGACCTACGCCATTTACTCCAATTAGTGTTCTAAAAAGATCTCTTTCTTCCTTTTTGGGAAACCCATATAAAATTGTGCACTCTTCTCTGTTTATTTGGTGTATCCAAAGTATTAACTGGCTTTTTGATTCACATTGAACTTGATGTCTAGGCGTTAGCTGAACTTCATAGCCAACCCCGCTACATGCCAATACAATGCCTTGTTTGGTACCTTCTCTCCAAATATCAACTTTCTCCCCTTGAAGCCAGCTGATCATGTGGGAACTTTTTACTATGCGTATATTGCCGGATTTTTTAAAGAATTTTAGTGCTTTGAGTTTTTTATAAGATTGTATTCACGTTTGTTATTGTTCTTTTTAATGTGTGAGGGCTAAAGTTGGATTTATGTTTGTTTTGCTTAACTCTCTCATTGTTTTTGATATTTTTAGTTAGTAATTTATTGATTACTAAGTGGTCTTGCTTGAATTATACTCTTAAGATCAATTTACTGTAATTAAGAAGCCTTTTTCAGAGAATCTTCAAGCCTGAATATTGTCAAAAAAGTTGCTTCTGTGATCGTTAAATTATTATTGGCTTTACCTCAAAGCCAATAATAATTTAATTATTTGTGTTGTAAATAAGAGGTGAAGTGTGATCTGCTAACCTCTCAATAATTTGTGATTGCTTAAAATATAAACTTATCGCATTATTTATGGCTAACCTCCATCGACTTGGCATCCAATCATTGCACCCCCAACAGCTCCTGCTGGAATTGCCCACCAGCGATCTTTCCCCCGAGATCCGCTTGTAGCTAGTCCGGCTCCTAGAAGTCCTCCTATAAGGCTCCCTTCTGAACAATCATTGTTGTCGATATCTTTTCTGATAGCTGTTGAATGGGAGTCGCATGGTACTTCTATGGTCTCATTCCATGATTTTACGTATCCTGGTGAGTTTTGGTCCCCTGGTACGTACTCTTCTCTGTACTCGTTGCGGGTACAGGTTCTAGAAGCGGAGTATCCAGGTTGATATTCTCCTGCAAGTAAGGCTTGAGTTGGGACTAGAGCAATTACTGCTGCAAGAATTAGTTTCATAAGGCAGCCGGCAAGTAAAGACTTGGTGTGGATTGGCTCGGGAGAGCTTTCTCCTCTTTTGGGTCCAGTTTGGACCAGGTTGACTCTTGAGAGCAAGTAAATGTTTACGCAAATACACTTGAATTAAATCTTGCCTTTACTTATGGGAAATTAAGTCTACACTTTTTCCGTAATATATCGCTTGAGTTTCTGATTCTTAATTCCTTAAACTTTATTTTGAAACTACTTTTCATCCTTCTGTTTAAAAAAACATCTTTTCACTATTGAATAATAGTTAAAGATATGAATTATTTTGTTTTAGATTGAATTGCTAATGGCTTATTGCTTTCTATATTGTTAGTACTCAGGCTAATAACTGTTGCTGCTAAAACAAATGCAGAGCCTATTAAGTCCCAGATATCTAGAAATTCAGAGAATAGTATTATTCCCCATATGCTTGCGAAGAAAACTTGAGCATAATTTAATGAGCCTGCTTTTGCTGCTGGCAGTAGAGATAGACCTTTCGTAATGCATATTTGACCTACTTGTGTAAATATACCAACTCCAATTATCCACAGCCACTCAGTTTCGTTTGGTAGTACCGCGTTGTTTAAAACTATTGGTAAGGTTATTGGAACTGAAACGAAGGGAAAGTAAAATATGATTACTAATGAATGTTCAGTCTTTGAAAGATTACGTACGAGTATGTAGGCAAGTGCTGTAAGTAGGGCGCCTGAAAGTGCAATTGCTATTGCAAGAATTGGTAAAGGTTCAGTGTTCCCTTTTATCCATTCTGGTTTGGCTACTAGTGCAATTCCTGACCAACCTAAAAAAACTGCCAATGCAATGCGATATTTAATCCTTTCACCTAGCAATATCCAAGCTCCAATAGCAATAAAAGTTGGGTAGGTGTATTGAATTACAGTTGCTGCTGCCAAGGGCAATCTTTTTATAGCCTCAAATACGCAAAACAATGCAGATGTTCCTAGGAAGCCTCTTGTTAAGAGTGCTTTTTTTCTGCGTCCCCAAGGGGAAATCGCAAGTCTTTGGAGCATGACTCCTGTAATTAAAAGGCTTATTAGAGACCTTGCTAGTACGATCTCTGCTATAGGGATGCGTCCTCCTAAGTGTTTAACGCAAACGCTCATCAAGCTAAATGCTAGTGAGCTAGCTAGAAGGTAAAAAGCTCCTTTGACCTCTGGATCGCTTTTTTTATTAGGAGCCTTTAATGATTGGTGTATCAGTTCGTCCATATACTCAATAATTCATTCGAATTGGCGATTATTGGAATTAGCTTTTGTGAAGTTCAAAGTTAGGGCTTTCTCTCAAAGTAATGACTTTGTTTCAAGCAGAATGATCTAATGCCATTGCCCCGCCTTCATCCGCGCACTATTGAGGCTGTCAAAGAACGGGCCGATATCGTTGATGTGGTTGGAGAAAATGTTGTTTTAAAAAAGAAAGGTAAGGAGTTTGTAGGAATTTGCCCATTCCATCAAGACAATAAACCTTCGATGACTGTTTCTCCAGCGAAACAGTTTTATTACTGCTTTTCCTGTGGTGCAGGTGGGAATTCTATCAAGTTTCTGATGGAATTTCACCGTCAAAGTTTTGGAGAGGTTGTACTTGAGCTTGCGCGTAAATATCAGTTGCCTATTGAAACGTTGGAGGGTCCTCAACAGGAACGTTTGCGTCAGCAGCTTTCACGACGTGAGCAGCTTTATCGAGCTCTTGCCCTTGCCTCGAAGTGGTTTCAGAGTCAGTTGTCTTCTGATTTGGGGAAGAATGCAATTACTTATCTTTTTGAAAAAAGGAGGTTAAATAAGGTTGATTTAGACTCATTTGGCCTTGGTTATGCACCAGATAGTTGGGATAGTTTATTCACTCACCTTCAGCAAGTAGAAGGTTTATCCTCTCAATTGCTTCAATCTGCTGGGCTTGTAGTTTCTCGCAAGGGAGGGAATGGTTTTTATGATCGATTTCGAAACAGAATTATTGTTCCAATTAAAGATCGGCAAGGACGTGTTATAGGTTTTGGGGGTAGATCATTAGACGGTTCTGATCCTAAATATCTTAATTCTCCAGAGACTGAGGTTTTTGAGAAAGGTAAGCATTTGTTCGGCTTAGATAAGGCTGCAAACCATATTCGTAAGGATGATAGAGCTGTAGTTGTTGAGGGTTATTTTGATGTAATTGCTTTGCATTCTGTAGGGGTTACAAATGCAGTAGCTTCTTTAGGAACTGCCCTGAGTTGTCATCAAGTTACTCAGCTTTGTAGATGTTCTGAATCAAAAAGGATTGTTCTTAATTTTGATGCAGATGGGGCAGGTATTCGGGCGGCTAATAGGGCTATTGGCGAGGTTGAACAATTGGCTCTTCAAGGACAACTTGAGCTAAGAGTTCTTCATCTTCCATCAGGCAAGGATCCTGATGAATTTCTTCAAGATAATGGTCCTGGTGATTATAAAGCTCTTCTAGATAAATCACCGCTTTGGTTGGATTGGCAGATAGAGCAAATTCTTGAAGGCCTTGATTTAGGTAAGGCGGATGATTTTCAGAAGGCCGTTAGTGGATTGGTGGCATTACTCGGTAAATTGCCACAATCTGCAGTTCGTACCCATTACCTTCAAAAGGTTTCCGAGAGATTAAGCGGGGGACATAGTCGACTTGCTTTGAAGTTAGAAGAAGATCTGCGTCAGCAGGTCAAAGGCCATCGTTGGCATGGAAGATCTAAGCGTTATGACCAACCAGGTGAGCAAACTCAACGGGAAAGAAGTGAAGCCGAGGTTCTTTTGTTATACCTTCATTGTCCCAATCATCGCGTTGTTATTCGAAGAGAATTGAGGCAACGAGAATTAGAGGATTTTGCTTTTCAACATCATCGTTTGCTTTGGGCACTTCTTACTGACTTAGAAGAAACCCAATTAGGGAGTGGTCGGATAGAGGCTATTACTAGAGGTGTTGATTCAGGGGATGATTTAATGCAGATGGATTTGCCTCGATTGATTGCTGATCAATTGTTATTGGAGGATAAATCTTTAGATGCTCGTGTTATGCCTTTGTTAAAGCCTGGTGAGGTTCAATTGTTAGCAATTAATCAGCCAATGCTTCAATTGCGTGGAACGTTGGCTCTCCTAGAAAGACAGAAAAGTCTTAAACGTTGTCGGCATCTTCTTGAGGCTTGGAGTGGACAAAGATTGGAAACACTTGAGAAATGTATTGCAGCTCTTATCGATCAGGAAAGTAGAGGCTCTGATGGATATGTGGATATGGAGGCTCGAATTGACATTATGTTCGAGGAACTCAATTCTGACGCTTTGCACTTTCAAGAACTTTATTACACTGAACGTAAGCATATCTTGCATTTAGACCGTCAACGATGTTCTGGTTTTGATGATAAAGATTTAATTCCTGCTTAGATTGCCTTTTTAATCTATAATTTTATCCTCTTAATAACTATTCTATTTCTGTGCATATTTAAATTACTTCTTTTATGTCAAAATAGTTTGGTTGATTGATGCTTCATGAATGATTATTTAATTGAATTTTCTGGCTTTATTCTAGTTAATGATCTTTGGCCTAAATTTGTCCAAAAGTTGGGATTAGATAAGGCAAGGCTTGCTACTCGGCAGGCATCAGATTTGCAAAATATGCATGGCAATCAAGATACATTGCCTGTCCTAATAGCGGAGACATGTGGGATCGCTTTGATTGATGTAAAGTCTTTACACCAGAACTTTGGCTTATCATATGAAGGAGGGAGTGTGATACTTTTTTTAAGTACTACTCAAAAGAGTTTCCAGATTCTTCAAGAGAATTGATTAAGCAAAAATTGCAGAGATTATTTATATTCATTTATATAGTTTTATGAAATGTGATTTTTCTTATAACTTCTAGTTTAGGCTTTTACAATTGGAATTTCTTTTAGACGTGTTGTTGCGGCACGACTTATGTGGTTATGACGAAGAGTCCATGACCTTTGTGATCCGCATGCTGCCCATTGAATTGTTCCAGCTCCAAATCTATTATTTAATTGATCAATACTTTGCATGAGATTTTCTTTTTGATGTTGTTTATGTAAGGGGATATGCATAAATAGATTTTGTTGAATATTGTTTTCATTATGCAGTTCTTGCATAAGTACTCCTGCCTTTTTAAGTGGGTAGTGAGGATGGAAGATCTTTTCTGTGAGTTGTAATGCTATTGAAAGTAACTCTCCCGTATGGTTGCTAGGTAGAGCAAGTGAAGCTGTAGCGGATTTGTTGTAGGGGTTTGAAATAAAGAGGCTAGTACTTGTATATACGGTCACTTTTCCTGCTTTTTGTTTTTGTTGGCGGAGTTTTTCACTAGCACGTACAACATAATTACTTATAGCTTTTTTAAGTTCTTCTAAGTTAGTTATTGGTTCTTTAAAGCTTCGACTGATGCGTGTTTCTTGTTTTTCAGTCTTTGAAAAAGTGGGGCTTGGATGGCCATTTAGTTCACGCTGTAAGCGGATTCCTTTTACTCCACATTTGGCATGTAATTCGTTGCTGGGCATATCACGTAGTTGACGAGCTGTTTTGATTCCTTTGAGACGGCACCAGTGAGCTAGTTTTCTTCCGATTCCCCAAACGTCTTCTATCGGAATGCTTTCCAGCCAAAGATCTGATTCGTTTGTTGTGGTTAGATCGAATATTCCCGCATGTATTGGTTCCGCTTTTGCTATTTGATTTGCAAGCTTAGCTTGGGTCTTATTAGCACCGACACCTATTGAAATCGTTAAACCTAAGTTTCGACATACTGTGGCACGTAGTTGATAGGCCCAAGTCTGTAGCTCTTGACTGGAATAGTGCCTTGACTCGGTGAAGGCTTCATCTATTGAATAGACGTTTAAATTCTCACAATGCTCTGCCAGTAAAGACATGAGCCTTCGACTCATGTCACCGTAGAGGGCATAATTTGAGCTGCGTATTTTGACGCCTAGTTTGGTTAGTTCGTGATGAATTTGAAAATATGGTTTTCCCATGCGAATTCCAAGTTTTCGTGCCTCTGCACTACGAGCTATAACGCAGCCATCATTGTTGGAAAGTACAACTAATGGCTGCCCAACAAGCTTTGGGTCTAAACTTTGCTCGCAGGCTGCATAGAAGTTGTTGCTGTCGATAAGTGCTGTATTCAATTGGCTAGCCTCTTGAAACGGGTGGGAACGAATAAGTGTTTAATTGCTCTTTCTGAAATAACAGCTATTTTTCTTTGCTGGTTATTATCTAGATGCAAGATTGAGCTTATGAATTGAATAAATTGCGACTCCCCAGACTTGTACTTCTTCATAGTTATTTAGTTCAAATGGTGGGTAATCGGGATTTTCGGCTTCTAGTCGGAGTCTCCCTTGGTGATGAGTAAGTCGCTTCAAGGTAAAAGCGCCATCCAGTATGGCTACAACAATGTTCCCTGGATGTGGATCCAGGCTTCTATCTACTATTAATAGATCTCCGTTATTAATTCCAGCGCCGCTCATTGATTCTCCGCTGACACGAAGGAAGAAAGTGCTAGCAGGATGGGTAACCAGTTCTTTGTTTAGATCAATACCGGCCTCAAGGTAGTCATCGGCAGGAGAAGGGAATCCAGCGGAAATACTTTCGCTTGCGATTGGAAGGGCTAGAGATGGCCAGAGATTTTCCACATTCCTCCTATGGTTCGTATGTACTATAGAGGGTGTCTGTTTTGGTGTGGGTTATCGCTTTAATGGAGAGCTTGTGCTTAGCGTCATCTAAGGTTTGATTTCTAGGCGCGATGATATGGAGTTTTTTGCAAGATCGAATAAGCCCTGTAAAGCTGTTCTACTAAGAGTAGTCTGGCTAGCTCGTGAGGAAGAGTCATAGAGGAAAGGCTGAGTTGCCATGAGGAGAGTTCTTTGATCTCAGGGGGCAAGCCATCGGCTCCGCCGATGATGAAAGTTAATCGAGATGATCCAAGACTTTCTAAGCGTTGAGAGAAGGCAACGGAGGTTAGAGCTTCACCTTCTTCCGTAAGGGCTATAGTTGTTTCGTTACTGGTAAGCATGTTCCTAATAGCTTCAGCTTCTTTTTTTTGAGTGCTATCACGGAGTTCAGTAATTGTTAGTCTAGGTAGACGTTTTAGGTATAGAGATAATCCATCCTTTATCCAGTTCTTCCGAATTTTGCCAACAGCAATGATTTTATATTTTGAGATATTCATAAGAGAATTTAGATTAGGGAAATTAATAGATATCTTCGTCTTCTAGTAGAAGTTTTTGAAAATCAATGTATTCGGCTGCCATTGTTTTTGGTAATGGAATATTTTTTTTTGAGGATGCTTTTGTGGTTTTGTTTTGAGGCTTTGAAAAGTTAGAATGATAAGCATTTACCTCATTGTCAATATCGTTAAGGCTCTTCTTTTGCTTAGAATGTTGTGATGACTTTGCTTCTATTTCTTTTAGGCGGGCAATTAGATGAGGTGGAACTATTCCATCAGGGCTTATATTTATCAATTCCTTAAATAGTTTTTCAGGGTTTTCTTCTGTTTCGACAGGATGCTGTTGAGAATTTTTGGTCTTTCTTTTTCCCTTGGTAGTTTCTTCGGAAGTTATGAGCGATTGAGGAAGTTGTTGGCCTAATTGCTTTAGTCGCTCTAGGTTTTTTTTGTCTAAGCTCATCTTATTAATAAGTTGTATTGGCGAGAAGGAAAGCGAGGTGATAAACCTTGAGCTTCTTGTTGGATTTCTTCTCTTAAAATCTGACGTTGTTGTTGAAAGGGGAGGTCATCAAAGAAGTCTTCGCTGTCAAGTGCAGTAGGTAAATCAACGTCCTTTGCTAGTGGCTCTTCATTGGGTGAAGTCATCTCAGCCAATGCTGGTTGCAATGGGAAGATGAGAAAAAAGCATGCTAAGGCCATGGCCATTAAGCGGAAAGACATTAGATGAATTAAACAATGTCTAGACTTTAGTCCTGTTTTTAAAAGAGACGAAATTTACAGGCTTTTTGTTTTGAATGAAATGATGATCATTTGGGAAAGTTAAAAAAGATCTAAAAAATAGGTGATTTTTATAAAGTGGATGACCAAATAAATTCATTTAATTATTGGGTCTTGCTTTTAAGTTATAAAGTTGATAGATGAGCTTCTCAGGACATATACCCCGTAAACGTTTTGGCCAGCATTGGCTGAAGGATCAATTGGTTTTGGAGAGGATTTTGAGTTCAGCTGATCTTAAGAATCAGGATCGGGTGCTTGAGGTTGGTCCAGGGAGAGGAGCTTTGACGGAAAAATTACTTGCTTCAGTTGTCTCAGCTGTTCATGCAATTGAACTTGATAGGGATTTGGTAAATGGTTTGCGAAACCGCTTTGGTGATGAATCAAGATTCTCTTTGACGGAGGGAGATGTTCTTTCAACGTCTTTAAACCTTCCTGATGGTAAGCCTGCTAATAAAGTGGTAGCTAATATCCCTTACAACATCACTAGTCCTTTGCTTTCTCGTTTGGTTGGAAGTCTAGATAAGCCTGCTGAAACTACTTATAAAATTTTGGTTCTACTTGTTCAGAAAGAATTGGCAGATCGGATAACTGCATCGCCTGGTGAAACGAATTTCAGTGCTCTTTCGGTTCGACTTCAGTTAATGGCAAGATGTATGAGAGTTTGTTCTGTCTCTCCACGCAGTTTTAAGCCGGCGCCTAAAGTTAATTCGGCAGTGATTGTATTAGAGCCTTTGTCCCCCGAAAAGCGTCTTGATATAGCGTTAGCACGGAAGGTTGATGTTTTGTTGAAGGCCGGTTTTAGGGCTAGGAGGAAAATGTTAAGGAATACTCTAGTGGGACTGATGAATTTTGATGATTTGAATAATCTGGCAAAATCTGTTGGTATAGGCCTATGTCAGCGGCCTCAAGAGATTTCTCCAGGTTCTTGGGTTGAGTTGGCTAAGGGCTTTGATCGAATAACAACCTAAGTTCAGTATTTAAAGAATGATTAATACTCTTTCTAGATCACCTCATAGCTTTTTAAGGGTTTTTGCTCCGGCAAAGATTAATTTGCATTTGGAAATACTCGGACTTAGATCTGATGGATTTCATGAGTTAGCAATGGTTATGCAGAGCGTCGATCTGATGGATGAACTGGAGATGAGTAACCGGAAAGATGGGGAAATAGTTTTGACTTGTGATGATCCTAGCCTTAGTAATCAATCAGATAATTTGATTGTTAAAGCGGCCGAGTTATTAAAAAGTCAGACCGGAATTAAAGACTTGGGTGTAAACATACACTTGAAAAAACGCATCCCAATTGGTGCTGGATTGGCGGGTGGATCAAGTGATGCAGCTGCAACCTTGATTGGCTTGAATAATCTTTGGGGGCTTTCTATTGATAAAGTAAAAATAGGGGAACTGGCCTCTTGTCTTGGTTCAGATGTTCCTTTTTGCCTGGAAGGCGGTACTCAACTGTGTTTTGGGAGAGGTGAAATCCTTGAGCCTCTTAATACTTTAGGAGGCACAATCTCGATAGTTTTAGTTAAAGATCCTTCTGTAAGTGTTTCTACTCCAGGTGCTTATGGTCGATTTAAAGAGTTAAATGCTTCGAGGTATTTAGAGAATGAAGCTGAGTTTGCCCAGCGTCGAAAAAAATTAAGGAGCGCTTCATGGTTGTCTGGGATTGTGGAGAATCGTTTCCCTCCTTTGCGAAATGATTTGCAGGAAGTTGTTGAGAATGAGACACCTGCTGTTCAGAGAGCTTTAAAAGTATTAAGAGAATTACCTGAGTGCTTGGTAGTTGCCATGAGTGGATCAGGCCCTAGCTGCTTTGCGCTATATGAAAGCTTTGAATCTGCAAGAAAAGATCATCATGAAAACATGAATGATTTTAAAGAGGCCGGTCTTGAGAGCTGGTGTTGTTCTTTTCATTCTCAAGGGGTAACAATAGATACATGATCGATTCAAACCGTGATTCGGCTCAAGCAGGAGAAGGATTGCTTCCTCAGTCTGAGGCTTTGCAAAATGTTCCAAAGCCTAAAAAAGGTCCTGCAAACTTCTTTGTGGGAGCAATTACTAGTGGTTTGATGGGTTTGTTATGCCTTCGATTGAGTCAAGGCATGGTGACTTATTTCACTTTGCATTCAACTGATTACAGTTCGCCAATAGCCCAAAGCGTTGCTTCTGGGTTTAAAACACTTGTTATTGGGATTTGCTTTTTAGCAACATTTACTTTTTCTTTTATTGGACTTGGTCTTCTTATTGTGTTCTTTAGGAGTTTATTTGCGGTCAAGGATCATGACCCTGTCTAGGGTTTGCTTATCTTTTTCTTGAATTCATTTCTGTAACTATTTCTATGACTCTTCACGATTTGGCGCAGCTGGTTCTCCTGTTAAGTCCAGGGATGTTGCTCTCGGTTTTACTGCTCTCAACATTTGCTGCTGGTGGTTGATGGGCACGCACTGAGATAATTTGGCAGAAAGTCGGTATATCCGGCATTGCAAAGAGGCCGTGTCAGGGACACTTTTATTTGACGCTCTCCGAGAAGCCATCGATGAGGAGATGGCTAGAAACCCTCATGTCTGCGTCATGGGGGAGGACGTAGGTCACTATGGTGGCTCTTATAAGGTTACAAAGGGACTTTTTGAGAAGTACGGTGAGCTGAGGGTTCTAGACACCCCAATAGCTGAGAACAGTTTCACTGGAATGGCCGTAGGTGCAGCCATGACAGGACTGCGGCCCATAGTTGAAGGAATGAATATGGGATTTTTGTTATTGGCTTTTAATCAAATCTCCAACAATATGGGAATGTTGCGCTACACGAGCGGTGGCAATTACACAATTCCTACTGTTGTGCGAGGGCCAGGAGGTGTTGGTAGGCAGCTTGGAGCAGAACATAGCCAAAGATTAGAGGCTTATTTCCATGCTGTGCCAGGAATCAAGATCGTCGCATGTAGTACTCCAACTAATGCGAAAGGATTGATGAAAGCAGCAATTCGAGATAACAACCCGGTTCTTTTCTTTGAGCATGTCCTTTTATATAACCTAAGTGAAGAAATTCCTTCAGGAGATTATGTTTGTGCTCTTGATCAAGCAGATCTTGTTCGTGAAGGAAAGGATGTCACAATCCTGACTTATTCACGTATGCGTCATCATTGTTTGAAAGCTGTAGAGCAATTGGAGAAGGATGGAATAGATGTTGAATTGATTGATTTGATTAGCCTTAAACCATTTGATATTGACACGATTGAGCGATCTATAAAAAAAACCCATAGAGTCATAATTGTCGAAGAATGTATGAAAACAGGAGGGATAGGGGCTGAGCTGATTTCATTGATTACAGAGACATGTTTTGATGAGTTAGATGCTCGTCCAGTAAGATTATCTAGTCAAGATATTCCAACGCCATATAACGGAAAGTTAGAGAATCTAACTATTATTCAACCTCATCAGATAGTGGAAACTGCCAAGAAAATTGTGCGCGAGGGAATTTAGTTAATGGCACGTCAACAGGGATGGTTTGCTGTTGTCCTTGCAATCGCAATAGCTGCAGGTTCAGTTGTAGTTAGTTTTCCTCTTGAATTAGGTCTAGACCTTAAAGGTGGAAGTCAATTGACTTTGGAGATTCAACCTGCAGGAGATATAAAAAGGATTACTTCAGATCAACAACAAGCTGTGAAGGTTGTACTTGATAGGAGAGTTAATGGCTTGGGGGTTTCAGAGTCTACTCTTCAAACAATTGGAGAGAATCAGCTGATACTTCAATTGCCTGGGGAGCAAGACCCTTCTCGAGCTGCAAAGATACTAGGAGAAACAGCGCTTCTGGAATTTCGAACTCAGAAACTTGGTACTCAGGATGAGATGCGCAATCTTCAAAGGCTTCGTGCACAAGCAAAAAATACAATTGAAGCAATTAAAAGTCGAGAAAGTGGGAAACAATTAGAGCTAGAAGATCAAGTAGATCAGAAAGAACTTCAAAAGGTGCAGAACTCTCTCGGGTTGTCAAGAGCTGATGGAAATGAGATTGAACAGTTAGAACAAATTCTTGATAGAACTAATGAGGAAATCGTTAGCCTTTTTGATATAAGTGATTTAACCGGAAAAGATCTTGTTTCTGCGGGAAGGCAACAGCAACAAAATATTTCTGGATGGGAGGTAACACTTGCTTTTAATAAAACAGGGGGAGATAAATTTGCTGAATTAACAAAGTCTTTAGCAGGAACTGGCAGATTATTAGGAATAGTGCTTGATGGGAGATCTATCAGCGAGGCAACTGTTGGAGAACAGTTTTCAGCAGCAGGTATTACAGGTGGAGCAGCGACGATTACTGGAAATTTTTCAGCTGAGGCTGCTCGAGATTTAGAAGTACAGTTACGAGGTGGCTCTTTACCATTACCAGTTGAGGTTATAGAAGTAAGGACTATTGGACCAACTTTAGGCGCTGAGAATATACGAAGAAGTCTTTTTGCGGCTCTATCTGGACTTGTTTTAGTCGCTATATTTATGGTATTGATTTATCGTTTAGCAGGTTTTGTTGCTGTTATTGGTCTAAGCCTTTATGCATTATTTAACTTGGCTATTTATTCATTGATTCCAGTTACATTAACCCTTCCTGGGATAGCAGGATTCATTTTAAGTATTGGTATGGCGGTAGATGCAAATGTTCTGATTTTTGAGAGGATAAAGGATGAATTGCGTTCTGGTAATACTCTTATACGATCTATTGATAAAGGATTCTCTGAGGCATTCTCTTCAATAGTTGATGGACATATTACAACCCTAATTAGTTGTTTAGCTTTATTTTCTCTTGGCACAGGCTTGGTTAAAGGGTTTGCTGCAACTCTTGGAATTGGAGTGGTCTTGAGTTTATTTACAGCATTGAGTTGTACTAAAACTATTCTTCGCTTCCTTATGGGATATCAGTCTCTTAGGCGAAAGTCAAACTTTCTGCCAGAAAAACAAATTACTTCTATTGCTTCTTGAATTATGGTTGATTTAGCGCCTGATAAAGAAACAAATTTATCCTTGCGATTCAAAATTAGTCGTTATAGAAAAACCATTTTGGGTATATCTTCGATGCTGCTTATCCTTAGTTTTCTCGGATTTGCAACTTCCTGGACTAATCCTGAAATTAGAGCCCCACTTAGGCCTGGCTTAGACTTCACCGGAGGGACGCAAATTCAAATTGAAAGGGACTGTGCGGAATCTTGTAAAGATCTTCAAACTGTTCAAGTTGAAAAGGCTTTAAAAGTTTTAGTTAAATCGGAAGATAAGGAATCAGCGCTGCCAAACTTATCTGGCTCTCGTGTTCAGCTTTTGGATAGGGGTAAGTCGATTGTTTTGAGGCTGCCTTTCCTTTCAGCAAGTCAGAGCAAAGATGTCATTGAGGCTGTGTCATTAGTTGCAGGACCTTTTTTGAAAGGTGGACAATCTGTAGCAACAATAGGACCTAGCTTGGGGGGGTCAACTTTTAAAAAGTAGTTTTGTCTCTTTGATTGTGGCGTTTGCAGGCATAGCTTTTTATATAAGTATTAGATATGATAAAAGATACGCTTTCTTGGCTTTAATTGCATTGGCTCATGATGTGATTATTGTTTGTGGTTTATTCTCATGGTTTGGTCAGAGTTTAAATCTTGAAGTGGATAGTCTTTTTGCCGTTTCTATTTTAACTATTGCAGGATATTCTGTGAATGATACTGTAGTAATTTTCGATCGGATAAGAGAATTCACAAAAGAGGATTCTAATTCTCTCCTTCAAGACAAAGTTGATAAGGCAATTTCTGCAACTCTTGCTAGAACGTTGTATACAAGTGGAACAACTTTGCTCCCACTGTTAAGTCTTATCTTTTTTGGAGGGTCAACGCTTTATTGGTTTTCTATAGCATTGGCTGTAGGAGTTCTAGTAGGTAGTTGGTCAAGTATTGCACTTGCTCCATCTTTGCTACTTATTTTAGACAGAAATGATATTAATCCCAGATAGATTATGAGTATCAGGGAGATGTTGGAGAAAGATAAACTCTCGAAGCCTTCATATATAAAATCACATTTCTTACCTATACTCTTGTTTGTACTTTCTATTTGGGATATTCGAATAGAATTAAGATTGCTTTTTGATTATTTTACACTTACATCTTTAATGTTCGCAATTAAGGATCATACTCTTGCTTTTACTATTTTGTTTGCAAGCCCGATTGTTTGGAGTAAATATTCATTTCCGCGTAAATTAAGGTAATTAATATTGATCAAGTCAATTCCTTTGGATATTCAGTCGCAAATTTGTTGTTTTTTCCAAGGATCCAGAAGGTCATGAACAACTACTTCTTTCACTAAAACCTGCATTACTACAGTTAGAGGAAGAGCTAAAAGTAGCCCTAGAGGACCGAAGATTATCGTAAAGATGAATTGCGCTGTTAGGGTTACTCCTGGTAGAAGTTTTGCCTGATGATGCATTACAGAAGGTGTTATTAAATAACTCTCAAGATTTTGAATAACTATATATAAACCAAGAACTGCAACAGCTTTCCATGGTGCATCAAGAAGCGCTACTGACATTGGAAAGATAGTGCTAATGAATGGTCCTACATTGGGGATGATGTTGAGTATTCCAGCAAGAAGAGCATTGGCTATAACAAGTTTCACTCCAAATAAAGATAAACCAATGCCTGCAAGAACAGATACGCATAATGAGCTGATTAAAACTCCTACCATCCAATTACTTAGAGATTCTCCACATTGGCTTAGAATATATCTTGCCCTTCTTCTGTAGAAAGATGGGATTAAAAGAATAGCAGCATCTCTGTATGAGTTTGGTTGGATTGCAATCATTAGAGTGACAGCAAAGACAAATAGAAGTTTGATAATACCGTTGCCAAGATTTCCAGCTATTCCTAATAATTTTTGAATGCCTTCACTAAGTCCTGTTGCTAGAGATGTGGTATCAGTAAATTGAGTAAATTCACTCAAAAGAGTCCCTTGGTCCCAAATACTTTTAGGGTTATCTCCATAAATTAATTCTGAAAGATTGTTTATAGTCCCTATAGCTAAGCTTCCAAGTTCTTTGGCGGCAGTGGGTAATTGAATTATGAGCTCTTGAAATTCTTCGGCGAAAGGTGGAACAACTACAACTAGAGTTAAGTTAGCTATAAGAATAAGACTTGATAGGCAAATCAGGAGAGATAGAGGCCTTGAAATCGAAAAGAATGAACCTATCTTGCCTGTAAGAGTGCAAATTGCCATTGCAAGGATTATGCCTGCAAATAGGAGAATTAGGATATTTTTTAGGCTCCAAATTAGTAATCCTGCTGCGATTAATGTTGAGATTGCGAGCCAATTAGAGAATTTCAAAAGTAGTTTCCTGGAAAATTAGGAGGGGTTCGATTTTTCTGAATAACCCATCCCATGACTTTCTGCATAGCGCTTTGCAAAGCGCATGAAACGTTCGAAATCAGCTTCTGACTTCCAGATATATGTTGCTTCTATGGCACTTGGCTTGCCATTTACAAACCTCGCCTTTACTTCTCTAGTTACTAATTGCCCTTCCTCATCGACAAGTGTCATTCCAGTAATTTCTCCAGTTGCCTCTGGATCTAGTGCTTGCGGTCCCTCGAATACGAATATTGCTTGCCCAGTCCGCCCGTCCCTGCTTCTTGTTAAACGAATTTGTGGTACTACTGGCTCATCAATGCCTTTGAAAAATTCAATTGCCGCAATTGGTTTTTGTTGGCTCATGGATTGGTGCTGCGACAAAAGAAGTATTTGAATCCTAAGAGGACATCATTTTTATTGTGAAGAATCTAATTAGGAAATGAATTTTTGTTTGAGAAGGTATGCGACGGCATCGGTTGCACTCAATCCGGAAATGTCGATGCATTGACGCTCGCTAGCCCTAGCTAGTTCATGGTCATAGCAGCGATCATAGTAATCGAGCATTTCTTCGCATGCCTCTGCCCATTCTCCTTTGGTAATTGCCTTGATGGCTTTGTTGGTGCGTTGAGGTCCTAGTCTTCTGCTGATCCTTAAAGTTGCATCTTTTAGTGATTCTTTGCTGTGCTGGCTATATGTGTGAACTAGAAGGGTAAGTCTTTCTTGTAATGATCTTTGTATTTCTAGGACAGGTGCGCTTTGCATTTGTTTGAAGAAGTTAGATGGAATTCTGCATCTACCCAGGTGTGCACTTTCAGCCTCAATCAAGATATTAGTCGAAGGATTTAAATTTTGTACTTGCTTTTCTAATGCTTCTGCAAGGCGATTTTCAAAGTGTTCGCTAGTTGGTTGGTTAGGTAGGCCTAGTGCCCCGAAACTACTGCCACGGTGATTAGCAATGCCTTCTAAGTCGATTGTTGCGATTTTCTGTTCGGAAAGAACCTTAAGAAGGTCTGTTTTCCCTGTTCCTGTTCTCCCGCCTAAAAGATGAATAGGCCATTTTTTATCAAATTGATTTAATACCCATCGACGATAAGTTTTATAGCCACCTTCTAGGAGAATGGGTTTTAGTCCAAGAAGGTTTGCTAGCCAAGCCACGCTTGAGGAGCGCATTCCTCCTCTCCAGCAGTAAAGGCGAAGTTTGGAGGAGTCGTTAACTCTGGATTGAAAATTTGCAGTTTCTGCAAATTTTTTCAACTCATTAGCAAGAGATTCAAGCCTAGGTCCAGTGAATTTGAGACCTAATAAAATTGCTTCTGCTCGGCCAGTTTTTTTATAGGTAGTTCCTATACATTCCCTTTGTTCATCACTAAAGAGGGGAATGTTTATAGCTCCTGGCCAGTGTCCCTGAAAGAACTCCTTAGGACTTCTCAGGTCTATGAGAGGACCATTCGCATTTCGGAATCTTTCGATCGAATAAGAGGGTTGGTTGCCCATGCCTGACATAGTGGGCCAAAGCCGCGCCAAGAGTTCGGTTCATTCTCATGCTCGCTAGTAATTCACCTTCTAACAACCTTTCTGTTGAGGAGCTTCTGAAGCGCTTCTCCAACGGCTCTTTAAGGCAGCGCCGAAGCTTGATTTCGGTTATTGAAACCAGAGCAGCGGAAATCGCAGGACTTGGACCCTCTGTTCTGGCCTCTTTTGATCCTGAGGGAGATCAATGGCAGGCAGGTTGGATTTTGCAAGTTTTCCAACGACATCAGCCTGAGGCACTAAAAATTATTATTGATAATCAATCAAAAGGTTGGTTTACGTGCTTTTCATCTGCTGGAATTGATTATGAACCTTTGCAAGGTAATCTTCTTGCTGAGAACTTTGAGGAGGCTGATCGCTTTACTAGCTCTGTACTTCGGAAATTGGCAGGAAAGAGTGCGGAGAAGAGAGGTTATGTTTATTTCAGTGAGGTCTCTTCCCTGCCTGAATTAGATCTTATTACTCTTGATAGGCTTTGGATTGCTTATTCCTTGGGCAAATTTGGATTTTCTGTTCAGGCTCGCATACTTGATTCTTTAGATGGGCGTTATGATCGTCTTTGGCCTCGAATTGGGTGGAAGGCTGATGGAGTTTGGACAAGATATCCAGGTTCTTTTGATTGGTCTTTAAAGGCTCCAGATGGGCATATGCCTCTGGTTAATCAGCTCAGAGGTGTTCGACTTATGGATTCCTTGTTAAATCATCCAGCGCTATTAAGTCGTCGTCAATTTATCAGTTGAGGTGTTTAGAAGTTGATTAAATTCGAAGATTTTTTTCAGTTATTTTGCCAAAGATATGAAGTTCTCAAACTCAAATACTTTGGTTGTGAAAATGTTAGATAGTAAATTTATAGATAGAAAATCAAGTTTTCAATGGAAAGATTTTCTTGTCCCTTCCACACTGCAATTAGCAGAGCTTATAGAGCTATTGTTGGCGCCTATAGATTGTAAGAAGTCTCATCTTCGCCTTAAACTAGGCCTTCAAGAGGCGTTAGTAAATGCAGTTCAGCATGGAAATTCTGGAGACCCTAAGAAGTTGCTTAGGATTCGTAGAGTATTAACTCCTTATTGGTTGGTCTGGCAAATACAGGACGAGGGAAATGGTATCCCCCATAATAAGCGCCTCGGAAAACTTCCCTTAGAGATGGAGTCTAATACTGGAAGGGGATTATTTATTATTTTTAAATGCTTTGATGATGTAAGATGGAGTCAGAAAGGAAATAGATTGCAGTTGGCTTTTAAGCGTGATAATTTGGTTAGTGGTGATGACAACCAGGATCCTTTATTTCCTGGTTAAGCCATAATTTGCATTGATCTAGAAGCATATTGATGTCATCTATTTCCCCTCCTTGTAGTAGTTGAATAAGG
>QCFN01000012.1 GCA_003280245.1 Prochlorococcus sp. AG-363-J23 | reverse complement strand
GTTAATAATGGCGCCCATAGTTGAGGGCCATTTCCTTCTCTGCCAACTTTGCTTGAAAGATCAGCTAGCCTTTGAAAGGCTTCAAGATAGTCAGGCCTACAATCTGGATATCCTGAGTAATCCATTGAATTAATTCCAAGAGCAATATTATTGGCTTTTTTTGCTTCTGCAAGACTAAGAGCAATGGATATAAAAACTGTATTTCTTCCTGGCACATATGTATTAGGTATTCTTCCCTCAAAAATTCCCTCACATGGAATTTTTTGCTTGTGATCTGTTAGTGATGATCCACCCCAGGTTCCAAGATTGACTGAAATAATATGATGTTCAAGAAGATTAAAGTGTTTTGCGAGATCTTTTGCGGCTTCTAATTCTCTTTTATGTCTTTGTCCATAATCAAAGGAAAGCCCAATAACAGTTTCACCTTTTTCAATTGCCAAGGCGGTAGTAGTTGCAGAATCCAGTCCACCTGAGAGCAATGTAATTGTTTTCGAATTTTTCATACGATCATTAGTTGGTCTTAGTTAAATGAAAACTTCAAAGTAGATTGCTTGTGTGATTATTCTATAGAGATTTCAGCATTCTTTCTGCAAGAAATCGGATTTTAATTAGATATTAGTTTTTAGAGAAATATCTTAGCCTGGTTTGTTGTATGCATTTTTACATGGGTTCATTTGACTTATATTTCATCGAATACCTAGCCATTTATGTGTTTGCATACTTAGCCTCCATTGAGGATTGTTTTTTATATAATCCAAAGTAATACTTGTGCCTTCTTTGCTTTTCCACCCAGGCTGTAAAAATAGGAGAGGTTGATGCGGTTGTTTGTCTTGGAGATTAGTTGAAGCGCCATATTCTTTGCTTTGGCTTTCTATTTTTTTTGCCATTTGCTCTGCAAATTGAATATCATTGATTCCATGAATAATTACTTTTAGTTCATTGCATGAGATTAGAATATTTTTTTTTGGAGGAGCATGTGGTTTTGGTGAAAGTGTAATCCAATTGGGACTTCCACTTAGATTATCTACTCCACTGGTTTCTATATGAATTGGGGCAGATCCTTTTATGCTTGTTCTTGTGAGCTTGCGAATTGCGGCAGTTAGATTGTCAAGGTTATGGTGAAGAGGCTCGCCTCCAGTAATAACAATAAAACTTGCTCCATTTGAATATGCTTTTACTGCATCTTGGGCAATAGACTTAACGGATTTTTGTGGATAAAGGTTGCTGTTCCATGATTGTTTTGTATCACACCATTTGCAACCTACTGTGCATTTCGCAATGCGAATAAAAAACGCGCTTTTCCCTGTATGAGCACCTTCTCCTTGAATGGAATGAAATGTTTCCATAATTGGGAGAGTTGAGCTCATTAGTATTCATTATTAAGTTCTTGTTTTATATGTTTTGTTTGTTTGTTAATCGCTTCTTCTGGAGAACTTGGTAAACGTTGTTGTGCGGCTTCGATTAATCCTTGAAAAAGAGGATGAGGGCGGCCTGGTCTAGATAGAAATTCAGGATGAAATTGACATGCAGTAAAAAATGGGTGATTTTTTAGTTCTACTAATTCGACGAGTCTTCCATCTGGAGAAGTGCCACTGATTGTATATCCAGACTCTAAAAAAATGCTTCGATAAGAGTTATTGAATTCATACCTGTGCCGATGACGCTCATATACAACTTCCTCTTTGTAAAGGTTGTGGGCAGTTGTTTTAGGCATTAATCTACAAGGATAAACTCCTAAACGCATTGTTCCTCCAAGATCTTCGACATCTTGTTGTTCTGGTAATAGATGAATGACGGGATGTTTAGTATGTGGATCTAGCTCAGAACTCGTAGCATTTTTTAAGCCTGCTTGATTACGAGCCCATTCAATTACGGCACATTGCATGCCAAGACAAAGTCCAAGGAAGGGTATCCGTTGTTCTCTACACCACCTGATGGCGTCCACTTTTCCATCAACACCTCGGTGACCAAAGCCTCCTGGAACAACTATCGCGTCCATTCCATTTAGAAGTGTTTCTGGCCCTTCTGTTTCGATTTGTTCTGCGCAAATCCAATGGAGATTAAATGATGCATTTTGCTCTAGACAAGCGTGACGGAGTGCTTCTACTACAGAAAGGTATGCGTCATTAAGTTGTACATATTTACCAACAAGAGCTATTTTTACAGCTGGCCCAGGATTGCGTAGTTTTTGAACGAGTTGGGTCCATTCGCTCAAATTACTTTCATGATCTGCAAGCTTTAGTACATTAAGAATTTCACTACAAAGTCCTTCTTTTTTAAGAGCTAGTGGAACTGCGTAAATACTATCTGCATCAAGTGCCGGAATTACTGCATGTTTGTTTACCCCACAGAATCCACTGATTTTATTTTTTAATTCTTCAGTGATAGGTCGGTCACTTCGACAAATTAGTACATCAGGCTGTATTCCAATAGATCTTAATTCTTTAACTGAGTGTTGTGTTGGCTTGGTTTTTAGTTCTCCTGAGGTTCCAATAAAAGGCAGAAGAGTGACATGAATATATGCAACATCATTTTTGTCAACATCACCTCGAAATTCTCTAATGGCTTCGAGGAATGGAAGAGATTCAATATCTCCTACAGTTCCACCAATTTCAGAAATTACAATATCTACACAACTATTTGCTGCTACTCTATGTATTCTTTCACGGATTTCTCTGGTTATATGAGGTATAACTTGAACAGTCCCTCCATTGTAATCACCGCGACGCTCCTTGTTGATTACTGATTGATAAATTGATCCAGTTGTGACACTATTAAGTCTTGACATCGCAGTGTCGGTGAAACGTTCATAATGCCCTAGATCTAAATCAGTTTCTGCACCATCTTCAGTAACAAAAACCTCTCCATGTTGATAGGGACTCATTGTCCCAGGATCGACATTAAGGTATGGATCCAGTTTCAAAATCGAGACGCTGTATCCTTTTGATTTAAGGAGCCTGCCAAGGCTGGCTGCAACGATCCCTTTCCCAATACTTGATACCACTCCACCCGTTACGAAGACAAATTTAGCCATTTACCTTTCAGTGACTCTTTAAAATACCTCGCAATTGCCAGATACTTCAACTATTTTATAAAAAGTGTAGAAGTTCGCAATTAGGCGTAATTTTTTTTCGGCGATGGTTTCATCTCAGCGATTAATTCTGTATTTATAGTGATGATTTGACTAGATCTTGAAATTTTTTAAGGTTTTAATGATTTAAGATAGTCATTTATTTTATAAGTTTTTTTGATTGCCGTAATTTTGATAATGCTTGAAATGCTATTTTTCTAACGCTTTCTCTCGAAATATTCATTATTTCATCAATTTATTGAGGAGTCTTAGTATATTATCAATTAAACGAAAGCGTAATTTTAAGGCAGATTCTTCTTTTTTGATTAGATCTTTGAGCAAATTATTTAAACTTTGTATTAATAGATGCTTAATTAGGTTTTCTTCAGGAGTAGGGCTTTTGTCTTCCAAAAGTTCAGATTTTTGGTTTCCAGTGAAATTTTCCTAGACGCTCTTGCAAGATTATCTCTAATTTCTAGTTCGTTAACATTTAGTTCTTTTGCAAGATCTTTTAGAGATGCAATGCGGTCTTTTTTGAAGATTTTTTGTGAAATATTTGCTGCGCTTGCCCCATTCTTGTTTGGTTGGTAAATGACATAAATGATTGGCTTCTTTTAATTGGATCTTTTGCAATTCCAATAGTATTTTAATACTTGGCTTTTCGTAAGCGATTTTCCTTTGCTTTTCAAGAAGAGCCTCCCGCTTTTGAACTAGTCGTGAAAATAGAACTTCCTCTTCTTCTGGAAGAAGCGCTATTCGTTCAATGTTTTGCAGATACAGACGCACAAAATGGAACTCCCAGATATTTTTTGAGGGTCCCCTTTTCTTTTGTCGGTTGTGGACAAAGAATGGTTGCGAGGTTATTTCTTTAGGGTTGATGATTAATTGGGTGAATAACTTGATTTGCTAAATCTAATTAGGATCAGTCCAAGTGCTTTTAACATGCAGCTCATTAAGTTGATGAGCTGCTACTCCTGCAGGAGCTTGGGTCATTAAACATCGGGCTTGTTGGGTTTTAGGAAAAGCGATTGATTCTCGAATTGAGTCTTCACCAGTTAGCAACATGATCATTCGATCTAGACCAAATGCAATTCCACCATGAGGGGGTGCTCCCATTCCTAGGGCTTCTATTAGAAAGCCAAATTGCTGATTGATTGCATTTGTAGTTAGTCCAATTACTTCGAGAACTGTTTGCTGGAGTTTTGAATCATGGATGCGTAAAGATCCTCCTCCTAGTTCTAAGCCATTCACAACAAGGTCATAGGCCTGTGCTCTAGCTTTAGGTAGCCGATGCACCCAATCATTCGGGTTTTCCCCTAAATCTTCTTTGTTTGGTGCGCAGAATGGATGATGAAGTGCTTCTAAACGATCTTCATCTTCATTGAATTCGAACATAGGGAAATCAACTATCCATAAGAAATTCCAGCTTGAATTTTGGCCATCATTAGGAATTAATTTGAGTTCTCTAGCAAGGTATTGTCTTATTCGATCTAAGGTTTTATTAACAATTGCTGTAGCACCTGCACCAAACAAAATTAGATCACCTGGTTTTGCCTTAGTTCTATGCAGAAGTGCTTCTTTTTGGGTTTTATTTAAGTTTTCCTTTATTGCACCAATAGTGTCAATTTCTCCAGATTCTCGAACTCGAATAAATGCAAGTCCACCAGCTCCACCTGCTTGAGCTTCTTTAAAAATATCTCCGCCTGGCTTAATTCTTACATTACTAATACATTCATTTCCGTTTGAAACTGTGATGCACTTAACAGCTCCGCCTGAAGCTACTGCACCCGAGAAAACTTTGAATCCAATATCTTTGACAATGTCACTGACATCATTAAGTTCCATTCCAAAACGAGTATCAGGCCGATCGGTTCCATAACGGTTCATTGCTTCATTCCAAGTCATTCTTGGGAAAGGTCTTGGCAAGTCAATTCCTTTGATTGCTTGCCAAATAGCAGCGATCAGACGTTCATTGATTTCTAGAATTTCATCTTGTTCCATAAAACTCATTTCGACATCCAATTGAGTGAATTCAGGCTGTCGATCGGCGCGAAGATCTTCATCTCGGAAGCATCTTGCGACTTGGTAATACTTTTCAAGTCCGCCTACCATTAGGAGCTGCTTAAAAAGTTGCGGTGATTGAGGTAGGGCAAACCATTCCCCTCCGCAGACTCTGGAAGGGACTACATAATCTCTAGCACCTTCTGGAGTGGAGCGAGTAAGTATAGGGGTTTCAATTTCAATAAAACCTAGACTTTCAAGAAAACGACGAGCTGTTTGAATTGTTTTATGACGTATGCGCAGATTTTTATTCATGCGCGCTCGGCGCAAATCTAGATATCGATGTTTTAAGCGAACTTCCTCTCGAAGTGGTTCGTCTTGATGTACTGAAACGTTAAACGGCAAATTTTGGTTTACTTCGTTTAGTACTTCTAAGTTGCTTGCAAGAACCTCGATTTCACCGGTTTTGATTTTAGAGTTGATAGATTCCTCAGGTCTTGATCTAACTATTCCGATGATTTGAATAACAGTTTCATTTCTGAGACTTTCAGCTTTCAGAAATAATTCTGAGCCTTGATCAGGATCAATAGTGATTTGAGTTGTCCCGCTGCTATCTCTGAGGTCAATAAAGATAACTCCACCGTGATCTCTGCACCGGTCTACCCAGCCACATAGCTGAACGTTGGAGCTGATGTGTTCTTTGCGCAAATCGCCGCAACCGTTGCTGCGCATGGGACTGTTTTGCTTAGAAGGTTTGAGTTTCCCATAGGACCTCATTCAAAATTGTTTTTGTTAGGCAGATGAACGCAAATAAAACGTTTTTTTGACGACTTTTGCTATATGCCTTTTATTTCGAATTTCCACCTCTAAAAGCTGGCCAATTTTTGACAAACTTGTCGGGACATAAGCCATAGCAATAGCTTTACCCAACGTTGGTGACCATGTTCCACTTGTGATTTTTCCTATGACTTTGCCTTGGTGAAGGACTTTGTATCCACTTCGTGCAATTGCTCGTTCAGTTAGTTCTAGACCTATCAGGCGTTGCTTGATTCCAAATTCAGCTTGCTTTGCTAAGGCTTCTTGTCCTATAAAAGGCATAGCTTTTTCTAGGTGAACTAGCCATCCAAGTCCTGCTTCAAAAGGAGTTGTGGTTTGATCCATGTCATTGCCATATAGATGCATGCCTGCTTCGATTCGGAGGGTATCTCTTGCACCTAAGCCACAAGGAGTAACACCTTTTGCTAAGAGTTCCTGCCAAAGTGAATGCCCCAGATCACTTTGCAAAAGAATTTCAAAACCTTCTTCCCCTGTATATCCTGTTCGAGCAATAAAAGCAGTATTTGATTGATTGAAATTTTTTAGATTTATATAGCAATGACTAAATCTTGGCATTCTTTCTAGTGATATTCCAATGATTGATTCAAGAATTTGTTGGGCTTGTGGTCCTTGTACAGCTAAGAATATTTTATTTTTTTTTGCATCTAAAATAGATATTTCTGATGGATCGAGATATGTTCTTAACCATTTAATATCAGTCTCTGTGCGAGACGCATTAATTACAATTAATAGGCTAGAAGAGGTTTCTGATGAAGTGCCTAAATCATAGATAATTAAGTCATCTATAATACCTCCATTTTCATTCAGTAAAACGCTATAGCAGGCTTCTCCGGGACCAATACGGTGAAGATCAGTCGGAACTAATGCTTGAAGGGCATCTTTAGGATTTTTGCCCTCTAGGCGAAAGACTCCCATATGAGATATGTCAAAAACCCCTGCTTTTTTTCTTACAGAAGAATGTTCTTCGACTACACCTGTGAATTGAACAGGCATTTCCCATCCTGCAAAAGGCACCATTCGGGCGCCAGTTTCTAAAGCAATCTCGTGAAGGGGGGTTTGTAGTAGATCCATAGTGTTGTCCAAAGTCTGGTAATTCGTTGGTTTGTTACTTCAGATAAAGAAGAGGAAGGAAAGAAGGAGATTTGCTCGAGATGGTAGGCGGATGAGCGTATGGCCTCTACTGTTAATTACTTCGCGGATTTTTTATGTCCTCGAAAGAATGTTGTCGTTCTTGCAAGCATTTGATCCACAGTCCAATGTCTTCTGAACCTTGGTGTCGTTTGAGGCGCATTAGCGTTCATCAGGATTTGGCGAAGTTTGCACTTTGTCATCATTGGACAGCAAGCAACCCATCATTACCTCAGATTAAACCTGATTCTGGGCAAGACAGTTTTAATCTTCAGCTTGAATTAGATAAAGGTCTTGAAAAATCTTTTGAATTCAACTTAGATGATTTATAAGAGTCTTGTATTTTAAGTACTTAATTTTTACTAAGAAGCATAATGATACTTCTAGTAACCTTGGCTGCTAAAATGCTACTTATTTTTGATGAATCTAATTGAGGTGCAAGCTCAACTATATCTGCACCAGCAATTTTATATGTTCTTAAAATATTAATAATTTCCGCAAAGTCTCTCCATGTAAAACCTCCTGGTTCTGGTGTTCCTGTTCCTGGCAGTACACTTGGGTCAAACCAATCCAAATCGATCGTAATATATAAATGATTTGCTGAATACTTGCTAAGAATTTTTTGAAGATTATTGGCAAGAGATCCAGATTTATTAGTGATTAAATTCTTATTACTATATAGTTCAGAGAATTCCTGCTTTGTTCCACTTCTTATGCCTACTTGTATTAAATTTTTACTTGGTAAAACCTCAAGACATCTTTTCATTGCACATGCATGACTATGTTTAGTGCCTAACCATTCGTTTCTGAGGTCAGCATGTGCATCCAGTTGTATTAAAACTAGGTCAGGATAATACTTTGCTACCGCTGAAATAGCTCCAGCGCTAATTGAATGCTCACCACCAAGCATCAAAGGTCGTAAGCCTAATTTTAGTATATAATTTGTTGCTTTATTGACCTCATTAATTACTGGTTCAGGGGCCCCTATGGGTATTTCAAGAGAGCCTAAATCTGCAAAATTTAATTCTTCTAGATCCATGTTTAACTGTGGACAGTATGTTTCTAATCCGTTGCTTACTTCTCTAATGTCATTGGGACCAAATCTTGCTCCGGGTCTGAAACAGGTTGTTCCATCATATGGAACACCAAATAATCCCACTTCGCAATTAGTAGGATCACGCTTGGCACCCATAAATATAGGGCCATCAGTATTAAATTGATTTGTCATTTGTGGAGAAATTTTCGTCATGATGCGAGCTCTCGCTCTATAAAGGCTGGAATTGCATTAAAACCTCCTTGTTGCCATCTTGGACTCCATATTTTGCATTGATCAATGATATTGGAAGATCTTTCGGACTTGGGAGTTAGGTATCGAGGACTATCCATGGCTGCAAATGTCCAACTCCACCAACCACTTGGATACATGGGAACACAGCCGTACAGTGGATCGACATAAGCGAAAATCTCTCGCATTATTTTTATAGTTTCAATATGAATTTCCTTAAAAGCTTCTGGTGATTCACTTTGAGTAGCAAAAATTCCTCCTGGTTTAAGTATGTGCTTGCATCTATCAAAGAAACTTTTATTAAATAACCCTTCTGCTGGTCCATCTGGGTCAGAACCATCAACAATAATAATGTCGTAAAATAATTCCTGTGCTTTTTTTACCCATCCAACTCCATCTTCAATGTGTACATTAAGTCTTGGGTCATTCCATGCAGTTCCTCCAATCTTTGGGAGGAACTGTTGAGCTAGTTCTATAACTCTTGAGTCTATTTCTACAATATCTAAACGTTCTACTTTGCTGTATCGAAGACATTCTCTAGCTGTTCCTCCATCGCCTCCTCCAATTATCAAAACATTTGATATTTCTTTGGCTCCACATAATGCTGGGTGCACCAAGCATTCGTGATAATGCTTCTCTAGTTTTTCTGCAGCCATCCAACAGTTGTTTAGCAATAGTGCGTTTCCATATCGTTCTGTTTCGACAATGATTATGTCTTGAAATTTGCTTTTTTCATGATGAATTATCTTCCCTTTGAGACCATATCGTACACCTAAGTGATTTTCGTCGATCCATTCATTTGATTGCGACATTGTTAGATTCGATTTTATAAGTTTAGATTATCAGAGGAATTCGATAGTTGTTTTTGACCTTTAACTTTTGCTTTGGCTCTTTGCCATAATTGCTTGAGATCTTCTTTGGATTGAGTGCTTATATTTTCATTTAAGGCTAGTTCCATATAAGCAAATCGATCCAAAAAACGTTTGTTAGTTTCTGAGAGACTATCTTCTGGATTAATGTTAAACCAACGAGCAATATTTACTAATGTGAATATAACGTCTCCCAGCTCACTTTTTATATCAGTAATATTTTGGTTGGAGATTGCCTGTTTTAATTCTATTATCTCTTCATCAACTTTATCTATAACGTCTTTAATATTTTCCCATTCAAAGCCTGTTGATGCAGCTTTATGTGAAATTGTCATCGCTCCAGTTAGTGCTGGCTGACATCTTATCTTTCCTCTTAGATAATTGGAAATACTCTCGCTTGACTGTTTAGACTCCGATGCCTTGATGTTCTCCCAGGACTTTTTTGCTTCTTGCATTGTTAGCTTTTTAGGCTTAGAAAAAATATGTGGGTGACGTCGAATTAATTTTTTGTTAATGCCTTCTATAACATCTAAAATGCTAAAACGGCTTTCTTCATTTGCAATATGTGCGTGAAATATAACCTGAAGAAGTACATCTCCTAGCTCTTCACATAAATGTTGATCTTTCTCAAATCTAATTGCATTTGCGAGCTCATGTGCTTCTTCCAGTAGGCAGGGGATTAAGGAATGATGAGTTTGCTTGATGTCCCATGGACAACCTGTTGCGGGATTTCGTAGCCTAGACATAATTTCAAGAAGCTCATGTATTGAGGCTGATGTAGCTTCTTTTGTATTTTTTTTCATGCTTGACATCAAGAAAATTATTTATATTTATGCCACCAGCTTAGGAATTCATTGGGTAGTGGATCTCCATCTTTAATTAGATGTAACCAAGCACTGGCTTCTAATGATAATAAAATTGTGATGAAAAGTTTGGGATTATTATTTATTGACTCTAATAAGTATATATGTAATTGTATTTCTGGAATAATCCTTAAATATGTTGCTATGGCAACTAATAATGCAAGACAGATATTTAAATAAATAATCCGAATAGTCGTTCCAATTAGAGGTCCATGAGAGAACAGAGATCGATGAGGTATTAATTTTCTATATGGAAACCAAATTAATTTAAGAAACCCCCACTTTTTAAGTGCTTCTGAGCAAGTGTCTAGATCTGGTGATAGCCATAGGCCTCCTAGGCAAAAAGTCACTCCAGCAATTAGGCCATATGGGGAGCCAATTATTAAATTTATGCAAAGACCAAAGGGAACACTCCATTTCATTGAAGCCCTATCATGATTGATGCCAGAAGCCATTTCATAAAAAGGTTTCTATCCCCCCACGATGCCTCGATAGTGCAGAATTATCATATTGGGCGATTAGCTCAGCGGTAGAGCGCCTGCCTTACAAGCAGGATGTCCCTGGTTCGAACCCTGGATCGCCCATTTCTTGAATTTTTTAGCGCTGTCGACATTGGTTCTTTTAAGCTAATAGTGGGTATAAGGTTGTTTGCGATCCATGACTGTTTTGCAAAGGAGTAATGGCTTTCGAATTACGCCAGCTGCGGCAGCCGAGTTAAATCGACAAGCAGCATTTGCTGGTACTCCAGGTCAAATGCATTTTGATTTTGTTGAGGATGCATGTGAAGACAGTTGGTTACATATACGTTTATCTCCTGGTAAGCAATCTGGGATAGCAGTGTGTCGAGCTGATGGAGTTACTTTGTATAGCCCCTCTTCAACGCTGGATTTATTGAGTGGTTTAATTCTTAGCTATTACGCTGATATGAGTGGTGGAGGTTTTTTGATTAGTACTCCGCCAGGTTGTGAAAGTTGTGCCTGTGGTGCTGGGTTTAGAAAAGTTAGTGAAGTAGAGAAGTAAGGACGCTTGGCAATCAATCAGTTAGTTGGCAATTAATTTTTTACCTTTATAGGTGTTTCATACAAGCAGTTAGTTTGTTTTCACGATCATCCAGAATGGTTTTTAGCCATTTAGCAGCTAACGCACGAGAGATTGTTCGATCATGGAGAAATTCGCAGATTAGTAAGTAAAGAGGCCCTGCATTTGCATTTGCATTGAATTGGGCTTCAAAGGCCAAAAGTTGATCTTTGGTGTGGCATGACCGCAATTTGTCAACAATGGCTTCTCTGAAGCCTCTATTTATGCCTCCAACTTGGCTAGTGGCAATGGTCATTGGATTAGCGAATAGGTAGGTCGAGTTTTCCTACTACTTAATGAATAGCAATTCCACAGCGTTTTGCATAAATCGATTACGTTTTAAGCATGTTGTCATTCTTCTGGGAAAAGAAGTTGAGCTAATTCATCCTCATTTACGTTATAGACACGTGCCAGGCATGTCTCGATTGCGCTTGTTACCTCGCCTGGTAGAAATCTCATAGCATTTAGAGCGTCTTCTGTAATGTCGTCATTTAACAGTGTGTCTTCGCTATCAAGCTTTTCATCGTTGATTACTGCCATGACCCAGGTTTGGTAGGCGTAAACAAGATCTGAAAACTCGAGTTCAGGGTCGTTGAGATCCAGTGTCATCTTTACTTGTCGCTTTAAATCCTTATCAGTTTGACTTTAGAAGAAAAAATGTCAGCCATTGATTCCGTTATGCAAAGCAGAACTCAGGCGAAGTTATTCGATTTTGCCCTTATGGAGCTTATTTGTGAGAATCGAGAGAGCTTTCAGCCTCTTTGGACGATTGATAGTTGGGTAAAATTACTTATATGGATGTCTCTGAACTCTGGTTTATCTGGAGATAAAGAAAGTCTTGAATTGTTTGTAGAAGCGTTAGGTCCTCAGATGTTGGTGCGAATGCGACGTTTGTTTTTTGAGCGCAACGTGAATGATTTGGGGCTAAAACTGATGGGTGATCCTGCAGAGCAACAAGTATTAATTATGCCTATAACTGACAACTTAGTAGTTTCTCCTGAGAAGGCTGCCGATGCTTTGACTCAAATTCGATTAGCTGACAGGGTTGTATTAGATCGAGAGAGATGGCAAATTCTAGATTCGATAATTGCCATTCCTTGGGCAGGCTCTAACCTTTCCTCCGATGCTTAAGTTTTCATTTTTAGTCAATCAATCTTTATGAGCATGGGAAAAATACCTTTTGACTTTTCAGCGCAGAAGGGGCATGAAGAAAGTACCTCTGATGAGACCTCACGTGTTTTAAGCAATCCGTATAACCCTGCAAGTACTGAAAGTCGTTGGCAGGTCATATGGGAGAGAAACAAAGCTTTTCATCCTGACCCTGAAGTTGGTGGTGAATCTTTTTCGGTTGTCATTCCACCCCCAAATGTCACTGGCACTTTGCATATGGGACATGCATTTAATACTGCCTTAATAGATGCAATTGTGAGGTTTCATCGCTTGCTGGGTAAAAATGTGCTTTGTCTACCGGGTACGGATCACGCTTCAATTGCTGTACAAACTATTCTCGAAAAACAACTGCAAGGTGAAGGAATTACTCCTGAAGAACTAGGCAGGCAATCATTTTTGGACCGTGCTTGGGCTTGGAAATCACAAAGTGGAGGGAAGATAGTTGAGCAACTCCGTCGCATGGGTTATTCCGTAGATTGGCAACGTGAAAGATTTACGCTTGATGATGGCCTTAGTGCTGCTGTTTCTGAAGCATTTGTGAGGTTGCATGAAGAAGGGTTGATCTATAGAGGTGAGTATTTGGTTAATTGGTGTCCTGCGTCAGAGTCGGCTGTCAGTGATCTTGAAGTCGAAATGCGAGAAGTGGAAGGACATCTTTGGCATTTTCGTTATCCGTTAGTTGATGGGTCAACTGAAGAAGGCATAGCTTATTTAGAAGTTGCTACGACTAGACCCGAAACGATGTTGGGAGATGTTGCAGTAGCTGTTAATCCTTCTGATAAACGTTATCAACATCTTGTAGGTAAAAAAATTAAATTACCTTTTGTTGGTCGTCATATCCCGGTAATTGCGGATTCACATGTTCAGAAAGATTTTGGCACTGGTTGTGTGAAAGTTACACCTGCTCATGATCCTAATGATTTTGCAATAGGTAAGCGCCATGATCTTCCTCAGATAACGGTTATGAGGAAAAATGGCTCAATGAATGAGCATGCTGGTCAATTCGAAGGTCTTGACCGTTTTGAAGCTCGTAAAGCAATAGTGAAAGCTTTAGATGAAGAGGGTTTATTTGTAAAAGTAGAACCTTATAAACATTCTGTTCCTTATTCAGATCGAGGGAAGGTTCCTGTTGAACCTTTACTTTCGACACAGTGGTTTGTTCGTGCTGAACCTTTAGCTGCCAAAACTCGAGATTTTCTTGAGAAGGGTCAACCACGTTTTATCCCTGAACGTTGGAAGAAAGTTTATTCTGATTGGCTTACTGATATTCGAGATTGGTGTATAAGCAGGCAATTGTGGTGGGGTCATAGAATCCCCGCTTGGTTTGTCATTAGTGAGACATCTAATCAAGTTACCAATCAAACTCCCTATGTGGTTGCACACTCTAAGGAAGAAGCCTTAGTAAAAGCTCGTAAAAAATATGGCGAATTAGTTGAGATTCAACAAGAACAAGATGTATTAGACACTTGGTTTTCTAGTGGATTATGGCCATTTTCTACTTTGGGATGGCCTGATAATGATCAACAAGATTTTAATCGTTGGTATCCTACTAGTACCTTAGTAACAGGCTTTGATATTATTTTTTTCTGGGTTGCCAGGATGACAATGATGGCTGGTTTTTTGACTAAGAAAATACCTTTTGCTGATGTTTATATTCATGGATTGGTTAGAGATGAACAGAATCGTAAAATGAGCAAAAGCGCAGGTAATGGAATTGATCCTCTGTTATTAATTGATAATTATGGAGCTGATGCTTTGCGTTTTGCCTTAGTTCGAGAGGTCGCTGGGGCTGGCCAAGATATACGACTTGATTATGATCGAAAGAAGAATACTTCTGCGACTGTAGAAGCTTCAAGAAATTTTGCGAACAAACTATGGAATGCAACTCGTTTTGCTTTAATGAATTTAGGAGATGTAACTTTTGAGAATTCTGATGAGATTACAATAGATTGTCATCTTCAATTATCAGATAAGTGGATTCTTTCTCGTTTGGCTAGGGTTAATCGTGAAACACAAGATCGATATTCTAATTATGCATTAGGGGAAGCTGCTAAGGGTTTATATGAGTTCGCATGGAATGATTTTTGTGATTGGTATATAGAGTTAATTAAGAAGAGATTGCAAGTTGGTGATTCTCCTTCTCCGTCAGAACTACTTGATCAGAGAATGGTTCGGAAAGTATTGCTAAAGGTTTTAACAGATCTTTTGGTGATGCTTCATCCTCTGATGCCTCATTTGACTGAAGAGTTGTGGCATGCCTTGACAAGTTGTTCAGAAGATACTCTGCTTGCATTAGAAGCTTGGCCTTTAATTAAGACTGAAGCAGTTGATCAATCTTTAGAAAACTCTTTTAGTGATTTAATAGAAGCTATTCGTGTAGTGAGAAATCTACGAGCAGTTGCAGGTTTAAAGCCTTCTCAGGAAGTTCCAGTTCGATTTGTTACCAATAGATCACCCTTGGCTTCAATTTTAAATGAATCATTGCCTGAAATCACATTTCTTACCAAGGCTACTACGGTTGATGTGCTTGACGCTGACGCTGCTGCTGCTCAGCCTTCTGAAAAGGCATTAGCGGCTGTAAGTGGTGAGTTGCAAGTTTTGTTGCCCATTGATGGATTAGTTGATCTTGAGGCTTTAGGTAGTCGCTTAGAGAAAGATTTGATAAAAGCTCAAAAGGAAATAGATGGACTATCAGCTAGGTTATCTAATCCCAACTTTGCTAAGAATGCACCTCCAAATATTGTTGCTGAATGTAGAAAGAAGTTAGCTGAGGCTGAAGTACAGGCTCAATTAACTAGAAAAAGATTGTGTGATATTTCCTGATACAGTGATTGATGTTGATAGGCTGACAAAAACTTATCGGGTGGCCGATAAAGATCCGGGTTTAGTTGGAACTTTTAAGCATTTTTTAGCTCGAAAAACTTGCGATATATGTGCCGTAAAAGAAGTGAGTTTTTCTATAAAAGCAGGGGAAATGGTTGGTTTTTTAGGTGCGAATGGCGCTGGTAAAACTACTACTTTAAAAATGTTATGTGGTTTAATATGTCCGACTTCTGGATATGTAAAAGTAGCAGGCTTTTCGCCCAAGAGCAGACAATCGGAATTTTTAAGACAGATAACTTTAGTAATGGGGCAGAAACAGCAACTTATTTGGGATTTGCCACCTTTAGATTCTTTGAAACTCAATGCTGCTGTATATGGCATTGGCCCAAGAGAGTCACGTTATCGTATAAATGAACTAGCAGATATGCTTGAAATAGGTGAAGAGTTGACTCGTCCTGTTCGTAAACTATCCCTAGGTCAGAGAATGAAGGCAGAATTGTTAGCATCTCTTTTACATCGTCCATCAGTTTTATTTCTTGATGAACCTACTCTTGGTCTTGATGTTAATGCACAAGCCAAGGTAAGAGCATTTCTTTCTGAATATAATCGACGTACTGGAGCAACTGTGTTGTTAACTAGTCATTATATGGCTGATATCACAGTTCTTTGTCCTAGAGTATTATTAATAGATCAAGGCAAGATCTTTCATGATGGTCAATTAGATGCTTTAGTTGAAAGTTTGTCTCCTAACAGACAAGTACGTCTGGAATTGAATCAAGATGTCTCACCAGAGGCATTTGAAGCGTATGGAGAACTGAAAGATTGTGAAAATCGGGTCGTCAGACTACTTATCCCTCGACATCAACTTACTGAAGCTGTTACTAAATTATTGGCTAACTTTGATGTGATTGATCTTGAAGTAAATGATCAACCAATTGATGAATTAATTGGGACTATTTTTAGGGCAGGTAAAGTTAAGTGAAGCTTGCAGGATTGTCTTACCAAGTAGCTAGGTCTTTGTTATCTACCCAGTATGCATATATGCTGGAATATCGAGCTGAGATTGCTCTTTGGGCATTGTCTGGTTTGCTTCCATTTATCATGCTGAGTTTGTGGAGTAATACTCAGGCAGGTTTAGATCTCGGCTTTAAAGGTTTTGAATTATCACGTTATTTTCTTTCGGCTTTTTTAGTACGTCAATTTTCAGTTGTTTGGGTTGTTTATGCATTTGAAGAGGACGCACTTCTCGGCCGCCTATCGCCTTATCTCTTGCAGCCTTTGCATCCTTTATGGCGTTATGCGGCATCACATTTAGCTGAACAAGCAACCAGATTTCCTTTTGCATTGTGTATTGCAGGAATTTTTTTCGTTATTAATCCAGGTGCTTTCTGGTTGCCATCTTTATGGATATTACTCTTGACCTGGCTTGCAACTTTGATGTCATTTACTATTAGCTTTCTTCTGCAGAGCCTAATTGCTGCACTATGTTTCTGGAATGAGAAGGCAAGTGCTTTAGAACGCTTATTGTTTGTTCCATATTTGTTTTTGTCAGGATTACTTGCACCTATTTCGTCCTTTCCTCCAGAAGTAAGGAAGTGGTCTTCATTGACGCCTTTTCCTTATTTGATTGATTTTCCGGCAAGAGTTTTATCAGGTTTGAATGTTGACGTGCTTGGAGGTTTTTGTATTCAAATTCTATGGATTTGTATTTTATTGCCACTTGTTATTGTTTTGTGGCGCTTAGGAGTGCGCAAATATACGGCAATGGGGGCTTGATGTGAGACGTTACTTCGATAGTTTGAAAATTTTTTGGGGAACAGCTTTGGCAATTCAATTGGAGTATCAGTTTAATGCTCTTGTTGAGCTTATTGCTATGTTTGGGAGCCTTGCTGGGAGCATTTTTGTGCTCTCTCTATTTTTTTCTAATGGAAATCAATTAGGTGGTTGGAGTTGGGAAGCTGCATTGACAGTCCAGGGAATTTACACATTATTTGATGGAATTACGAATACATTTCTAAGGCCAAATCTAGGAGCTATTGTTAATTATGTTAGAGAAGGTACACTTGATTATGTCTTATTAAAACCAGTTGATAGTCAGTTTTGGTTGTCAGTAAGGACTTTTTCTCCTACAGGACTTCCTGAGATATTTTTAGGTTTTTTTCTCATGACTTGGGCATCTTTTTCTGCAGGAGCTAATATCACGGTTGGCTTATTTTTTATAGTAGCATTTATGCTAATTTGCGGCCTTATAATACTTTATTCTATTTGGTTTTTGATTGCATCTACTACTATATGGTTTGTTAAAACGTGGAATGCAACTGAAGTGTTACGGGCACTACTTGCATCAGGACGATTCCCTGTTTCTGTATACCCTTCTAGTCTGAGATTTATTTTTACTTTTATTTTGCCAGTTGCTTTCTTGACAACCGTTCCTGCAGAAGTTCTTCTTGGTAACTCGCCAACAAGCATGATATCTTCTAGTTTACTAGTAGCAATAATATTTTTTGTATTAAGCCGATTATTTTGGTTGTTTGCCTTGCGTCATTATACATCTGCATCAAGTTAATGTTAGATATACAAATCTTTTTACTACAGTTACTTCCTTTTTTTCATTCTTTTATAGGAGCGATTATTTTTGTACCTCTGTATGCAATTTGGGTTGTCTTTTTGTTGCCAGGTATTTGGGCATCAATGCTGGCAGGAGCTTTATATGGAACTTGGTTGGGGACTCTTTTAGTTTTTATAGGAGCAACAATTGGTGCTCAAATTTCTTTTTGGTTGGCTCGTACAATTCTTCGTGATTGGGCTCGGGATAGACTTCAGAGATTTCCTAAATTTAAGGCTATTGAAATGGCTGTGAGCAATGAAGGATTGAAGTTGATTCTATTGACACGTCTTTCTCCTATCTTTCCTTTTAGTCTGCTTAATTTTGCTTATGGTTTAAGTGAAGTAACTCCAAGAGACTATTCAATTGGAATGATTGGAATATTACCCGGAACTGTATTTTTTTGTGGTTTGGGTGCTTTGGCTGGTGACTTGGCTAACTTTGGAGCTATTCTTAATGGTAAGGATGAACCTATGGAGTGGGCTCTTAGGGTGCTGGGGGCATTGGCGACAATTGGTGTTGTTTGGCTGGTAGGACAATCAGCTAAAGGAGCTCTTCAAGATTTTGAGTCTTGAATCCAGTCAGATTCTGGGATATTCCAGTCTTTTATCCCGGCAAAGAAGATGAACCAGACCAACCTGATTTTGGCTAAAAAACCTGATCGATCAGCTAATTCCAAATACTTAGCTCGTCCACACTCTGTTTTGATTAGTCTCTGAATAAATTTAGGTGGCATTTGAATTAGTTGGAGAGTTTGGAATTAAAATTTTTTTAAGCTCAAATTCATTAATAATTTGAATGCCCAATTTTTTTGCTTTTTCAAGCTTACTACCTGCATCAGTGCCTGCGACTAGAAAATTTGTCTTTGAACTTACAGAAGTATTTACTTTCCCGCCATATTGCTCGATTAAAGCTTTGACTTCATTGCGACTAAGAGATGGTAAGCTTCCTGTCACAACAAAAATTTTATTGTCTATTTTGTTGTTATTGACTAAAGTCAAATTGCTTGTACTTGCTTTTAGCGTAATTCCTTCATTTTTTAAGTCTTGAATTAGTTGCTGGTTGCTACTGCTAGAAAACCATTGTTGCAATGATTGTCTTATTTCATCCCCGATGCCAAATATAGCTGTAATTTTTTCTGGATCTTTAAAACTTACATCAGATAGCAACGATATATCCGGAAAATTTTTTGCAAGTGCTTTTGCATTTGCTTCTCCTATGTGATTGATACCCAGGCCATAAAGCTGACGAGTCCAATTCTTTTGTTTAGATTTAGTAATGGCGGATATAAGATTTTCGGCTGATTTTTCCCCCATTCGGTCGAGAGATGCTAATGCATCTAAATCTAGTTTATAAAGATCACTTATTGAAGATAAGATTTTTCTGTTTACTAATTGTTCTATTAGCTTATTTCCCAAACCTTCTATATCCATAGCATTTTTACTGGACCAATGTTTAATTGTCCCTTTTATAATTGCTGGACAACAACTGTTAATGCACTTAGTTGAACATTGATTATCTTCTTTAATTAATTTAGAATTACATTGTGGACAGGATTTTGGTAATTCTAATCGACTAGCATTTTTTACTCTAAGATCTTTTAATACTTTAACAACTTCGGGTATTATTTCTCCTGCCTTTCTAATAATAATAGTATCGCTACTATGTAAGTCTAGTTTTTCTAATCTATCTGCATTATGTAGGGTTGCCCTGCTTACAGTTGTACCAGCTAAAGCAACTGGTTCAAATTCTGCTACGGGCGTAATAACTCCTGTACGTCCAACTTGCCAGGTTAGTTTTTTTAGTGTTGTGGGAATTTGTTCTGCTGGATATTTAAGTGCAATTGCCCAGCGAGGTGCTTTTTGGGTAAAACCTGCAATTTTTTGTAAGTCAAAGTCATTGATTTTGACTACTAGTCCATCTGTTTCGTAGGGCAATTGATTTCTTTTGAGTTCCCATTTATTGAAAAAGTTTTTGATTTCATTTAAATTTTTAAGCAACTCTGCATTGGGATTAACTTTAAATCCTACTTTTTGAAGCCATTTGAGAGCTTCCCATTGGGTTTTAGGTTGCTTTAGCTCTGAATCATTTGGCTCCCAATCATTGGGTAAATGTAATGTGTATGCAAAGAAATCTAATTTTCTTTTTGCTACTATTTTCGAATCAAGTTGTCTGAGAGTTCCAGCACAAGCATTCCTAGGGTTTGCAAATAAGCTGATATTTTTCTTATACTTCTCTTCATTTATTAATTTAAAAATCTGATTTGGTATAAAAGCTTCTCCACGTACTTCAAGCCATGAAGGTGGGTTATTTAGATGAAGTCGTAATGGAATGGATGAGATAGTTCGTATATTAGAAGTAATTTCTTCCCCTGTAGATCCGTCTCCTCTAGTGGCAGCTTTTACAAGCAGGCCCTCAACATAACTTAATGCTATTGCATTTCCATCTATCTTTAATTCTCCGACCATTGAGAATAGATTTAAAATTTCTTTACTTGCTGAGCTTAATTCCAGAAACTTGTTGACTTTTTGATACCAATTTTTTAAATCTTCGAAATCAAAGGCGTTGTCTAAGCTCAACAATGGAATTCTGTGCCGTGTACTACTAAAACCTTTTGATGGCAGTCCTCCAAGCCTCTGAGAAGGACTATCAGTTGTTATTAATAATGGATTTTTATTTTCAATATCTAATAATTCTCTATAAAGTCTATCATAAATTTCATCTTCCATTAATGGTGAATCAAGGACATAATATGCATGTGAAGCTTTATTTAGAAGAGCACGTAATTCTGCAGAGCGTTCGACAAGCTCTTTAGAAGTATGATTCATATTTAACTCTTAACTTTTGTTATTCGATCAATGCGCCAAGCATCATCTACTTTTAAGAATGTGAAGTCTAATGGAAGTTCGGACTTCTTGTCTTCTGATTTTAATTTTAAGGTTAAAACTATTTGGTCGTTTTGAATTCTTGGGCGACCGGATTTTAAATTGCGATAACGATTGAGTTGTAGGCTTGCTAAAAATTTTAAAAAATCTTGTCGATTAACGTGCTGGCGGTAGGTTTTTGAAGTGAGGACATATGCAGCATCTATGCGACCTGATGCAATTTGGTTGAAAAACTGTTTGACCAGCGGGTTAATGCCTCGGGCGCTGATTACCAGCTTGACAGCATTAAACGTCCAAAAAATCAGGAGAGCTCCTGCTCCTGCAAGTAGTGCTTTGGTCCCTACCTCCTTGACTAAAGCCCCGTCCATTGTCTCAATGCATATTGACTAGAGATTCTGACTTATCAGCTGTCTTGACGGTTGAATATCAGCTAATCGAGTCTGTAGAAAACCAGTGAATTTTCTCCTAGCTCAAGCTCTCAGGCCTCTTTAATGCCTTTGTTCCCTCTGTTGCCATTGTTTCATTGTTTAAATCGAGAACATTTTGGTGGAAAACTTTGCCTTGAAGGAAAGCCAATGGTGACTTTGAAGTGGAGTGATGGACGCCTGCGTAGGACAGCGGGTTTTTATCGTCGTATTCGTCAAGATTTCTTGACTGATTCATCTGAAATTGTTTTGTCTAGGCCGCTTTTGGAAAACCTTCCAAAATCTGCTGTGGAAAGTACCTTATGCCATGAGATGATTCATGCATGGATTGATCTTATTTTGAGAGTTCATGAAGGTCATGGTCCTAATTTCTATTCACGGATGAAGGCTATTAATGCTTCTCAAAATCGTTTCAAGGTAAGTGTTAGACATAGTTATCCTTTGCCGATATCTCTTCCAAAATGGTGGGCTGTGTGCATTAAATGTGGTCAACGCTTTCCGTATAGCAGAAAAGTTCGAGGAGTTGCATGCCGACAATGTTGCAATGAGTTCCATGGAGGGAAATGGCATGAAAGTTGTCTTTTGACTTATGAACTTGCTTTAAAGGAGGCATAAAGTGGATTTGTTTTTCTGGGTTCTTGAATTAAGTGGCTGTGTTATCGCTTTTCTTGGCTGGCATCGGGAACGTTTACGTGAGGTTCGGGGAAGGTAACTTATTGGGATGAATTTAAATCGCCCAAATAGATATCCCAGACAGCGTTCTAGAGATCCATTGGATAAGCGAGTAGATCAATGGATTGAGACCGGTAGACAGTTTGTCGACGGTGTGGCCGGTAACCGGCCTGGTCTGCGGAAGCATTTTCGTTCTAATCGACGCTCACGCTCTAGTTTGGAAACAGTGGGGCGATGGGTAGGTGACAAGATCGATTGGCTGATGGAAGATGATGAGAATTGGTTAGAGCCTTGGCAGGAGGAGAGCTCTTACGTGATGGCCCATCAAAACAAACGACCTTTAGATGCGATTTCTTTAAGAGTTCCTGCTGACTCTATAGAAGAATCTCGTAAGGCCAAGGCAATTGATTTTAAAGATGATGATTGGCCAGAGGAAAAAGATTTTAAAATTGGAAAATGGAAGCGCAATAATTCACCAGTAGATACTGCCGATTCAAGAAAACAATCTCAAAGAGGCCAATTGTCTAGAAATAGTTCTAGACCTTTACCGAGGTCTAGTCGCCGAAAAGATTAATCAAGACTTGCTCGATTATTGGTAAATTCTTAGGTCTAAGGATGATTAATCTTTAAGTGTTACTTCGTGGCATTAACACGAAAAATGCAACCTCTTCTAGCAAGCAAATTATTCACTTCACTTATATATTCATTTGGAAGTTCTTCAGCCATTTGAGCAGGTGTTGCTGCTATTCCAGGAGAGCCCTCTTCAAGGGCTTCAAGTAATTGAGCCCATTGTTCAATTTGAAGAGCGCGAGTAATTGGTTGATACCCTGTTTTTTCAAAAAATGGCTTGCAAATCTTCGAGTTCCATACGGTTGTTTTTTGAGAGTGCTTAAGACTGCTTGTGTGTGCAGCTCCAACTTGTACGGCTCGTTTCGTTGGATATCCGTTTGGATCTCGCAAGCCTTCTTTTTGCAAGGTTCTTCCGCAGTGGATTGCTGATATGCCGTAAATACGCCCTAGATCTGTAAGGCTTAGCCAATTTGAGGAAGGCGCCATGATCAGAGATGCTTTGCCCCTATAATCCCAAGAGCACACAACTTGGCAAGTGTCAAGTAAAATTTTATATTGATGGGATTTCTTAAGGAGTTATTTGAAGCTTTCACGGGGACAGCGACCAAGCCAGAGTTCAAGTTCAGGACTAAAGACCTCACGAATTACTGTCAGTTCTCGTTCTTTTCGAAAGAATCTATAGTGTCTGCTCCAAAAGGGCCCAGGGTGCGAAAATTCTTCTTCAAGCCATTTGGAAGTTACTAATGCAAGGCCATCAACTTCTCTAAATAGTTCGGACCGGCCTTGAGTAAGACTTTTCCAAATTGGTTCATCACGTTTTTGTAAATGGTGTTCTGCTTCGGCTTGGTTCCACCAGCTTTCTGCCCATGCAAGAGTTTGCGAATTGCAAGTTAACCAGACTTGACGCCTTAAAAGCGGCTGATTCAGTTCATTGACTTCTTTAGGTGCGTGCTCATCTGGCTTGATTTCCTTTTCCATGGCAATTAATTTGATTTTGACTTCATGACCTGTTAGTAGGCGTAGATGTCTTGTTGGACTGCCATCGCCGAGGAGCATTAAACGCCATGGCCCTGATAATTGTTTAGGTCCATCACCAGAGAAAACATCTGCAGAAGGTGCTTCCCAAATTCTGGTTGGGGATTGAAAAAGAGGAGAGAAATTATTCATAGCTGACTCCGTCATTGAAGCGAGATTATCCACCATGAACTTTGGGTGCCAAATTCTTACGATTTTGAAGCTTGAGCCAAATCATCAAAGCTGTTAGATCTGCCTGGCTAACTCCAGGTAATTGTGCAGCTTGACCAAAATTTTTTGGCTTTACTAATGAAAGCTTTTCTCTAGCTTCTTGAGAGAGAGTCTTAATTTGTTGGTAATTAATTTCATCTGGTAAAAGCTTTTCACTATGCTTTTTGATCTGATCAATTTGTTGTTGTTGTCGTTCTAGGTAGCCGCTGTATTTGATATCAATTTCTACTCCTTCTTGTATATCACGATTGATTTTTTTATTTGACAACCCATGTCTAATAAGATCACTAGAATGAAACCCTGGACGCCGGAGAAGATTAGCGAGGGTTATAGAGCCTTTGATGGCTGCATTAGTTTCTTCTGCAATTTTTCTACCAATTGAATCATTAGCTTTAATGCGATGATTTTCTAAGCGATATTTTTCATTTTCTAATGCTGCTTGCTTGTCTTGAAAAAGTTGCCACCGACGTTGATCGATCAGTCCTAGTTTATAGCCAAGGGGCGTGAGACGTCTATCAGCATTATCCCCTCTAAGAATTAATCTATATTCACTTCGACTTGTCAGAACCCTATAGGGCTCTCCAAGATCTTTACTAACTAAATCATCAATCATAGTTCCGATATAACTTTCCTCTCTAGGAAATGAGATAGAATTTCGATTATTAATGAAACGTGCTGCATTTAGTCCTGCAACAATTCCTTGAGCAGCAGCTTCTTCATATCCAGTAGTCCCATTAATTTGTCCAGCAGTAAAAAGACCTTCTATTCTTTTAGTTTCTAGTGATGATTTGAGTTGAGTTGCTGGTAAATAGTCGTAATCAACTGAATATGCTGGTCGAAGCATTACACATTCTTCTAATCCTGGTAGAGTTTTTAAAAGCTGCAATTGTAATGGCTCTGGTAGGCCTGTAGAAAATCCTTGGACGTAAATTTCTGGTGTTTCTCGCCCTTCTGGCTCTAAAAAGATTTGGTGAGACTCCTTATTTGCAAAACGAACAATCTTATCTTCGATTGAAGGACAGTATCTAGGGCCTTTGCTATCTATAAAGCCGCCATATATCGGAGTTAGATGTAAATTGTCTTTTATTAATTGATGTGTAGCTGCTGTTGTTCTTGTAATGTAACAGCTCATTTGCTCTCCACTGATCCAATTGTCAGGATCGAATGAAAAAAAACGATCTGCGGCATCACTTGGTTGTTCTTCTAGTTTTTTGAAGCAAATACTTCTACGGTCTACTCTTGCAGGAGTGCCAGTTTTGAGTCTTTTGATTTCAAAGCCAAGATGTTTTAAAGATTCTGTTAAACCATTGGCGGCTTGTTCGCCTGCGCGACCTGCTGACATTGATTGATTACCTACCCAGATTTGCCCTCCTAGGAAAGTACCCGTAGTGAGAATTACTGAGTTTGCCTTATAGTTGCTTCCGAAAAATGTTTTTATTCCGATAATTTTCCCTATAGGTGTATCGTTTAATTTATGATCATTAATATTTGAAGAATAATTTTCAATTATGAGCTCTTTGACCATTGCCTCTCTTAGGGCAAGGTTGGGCGTTTGTTGAAGTACTTTCAACATTTCTCGTGAATATAAGCGCTTGTCGGTTTGAGCTCGTAAGGCCCATACAGCTGGCCCTCTACTTGCATTTAGTATTCGTTTTTGTATGGCTGTTGCATCAGCAAGTTTTCCTATAACGCCGCCTAGTGCGTCAACTTCATGCACTAATTGACTTTTGGCAGGACCTCCAACTGCTGGGTTGCAAGGTTGCCAACCAATTCGGTCAAGATTGAGAGTAAATAAAGCAGTAGATAGTCCTAAGCGAGTAGCAGTTAGTGCAGCTTCGCAGCCAGCATGTCCTCCTCCAACAACAATTATGTCAAAGGTTTCTGTGAAGTTTTCCTTTGAAGTCATGTTGGGATCCTTTGAAGATAGCTATTGATTTATATTCAATATTAGGAAGCTAAATTTCTGAATCTAGTGAATTGGGGCTCAAAAAGAAGTTTTACTGTTCCTACTGGACCATTTCGGTGTTTAGTAACAATAACCTCTGTGATTCCTCTGTCTGCTGTCTCGGGATTGTAATACTCATCTCGGTAGATCATAAGCACTAGGTCGGCATCTTGTTCTATTGAGCCAGATTCTCTTAGGTCGCTTAGCATTGGACGCTTATTTGTTCTTGATTCGACGCCTCTGCTGAGCTGTGATAGAGCTATGACTGGAACTTTCATTTCTCTAGCAAGACCTTTTAAGCCACGTGTAATTCTTGATAGCTCTTGCACACGATTATCAGGACTCGAGCCTTCCATTAATTGGAGGTAGTCGATAACTACTAATCCAAGTTCCTTTTTCTGCTCGGCTATTAGTCTTCTGCATAATGAACGCATTTCTAGAACTCCTAAATTCGGTTTGTCATCTATGTAAAGAGGAAGTTGTCCAAGTGTATTGATCCCTTGACCTAGCAAAGGCCATTCTTCTTGTTGAAGGCGTCCTGTTCTTAGGCGACCACTTTCAATACCAACTTCCATTGAAAGTAGTCGATATGTCAATTGCTCTTTACTCATTTCCAGGCTGAAAATGCAAACCGGTAAGTCATGGAGTTGAGCGATATTTTTGGCGAGATTTAAAACGATTGAGGTTTTGCCCATTGCCGGTCTTCCCGCAACGATGATCAGATCACTTCTTTGCAGACCTTGTGTCATTGCATCTAGATCGTAAAAATTAACAGGAATTCCAGCAACTGAGGTACCTAGTGAGCGACTTTCAATTTCGTTGAAGGTACTTGTAAGAATCTCTGAAGTTGGAGTTAGTCCTTTTGATGGTTTTTCTTGACTAATTGCAAACACTTTCTGTTCTGCTTTGTCGAGAACTTCCTCCATTGGAATCGCTTGGTCAAAGCCAAGTTGGATGACCTCATTCCCTGATCGAATTAATTGCCGACGTAGAAATTTATCCAGTACTAATTTAGCTACCTGTTCGATTGAGGCTGTTGACGATACTCGGTCGACTAATTCAATTAAGCGATTGGTTCCACCAATCTTTTCTAAGGATCCAGTGTCTGCAAGCCAGGCTGTCATTGCTGTGAGATCAGTTGGTTTGCCTTGTCCATGCAGCATCAATGCTGTCCGATAAATCTCGCGATGAGCATTTAGATAAAAAGCTTCTGGTTGTAATAGGTCTGCAACTCTGTTTATTACATCAGGATCAAGCAGGATGCCTCCCAGGATTGCTTCTTCTGCTTCGAGATTTTGCGGAGGAACACAATCAGGTGGTGCCTGAAACTTTGGTTCTTCAGAATAAGCTGATTTCTCTACAGAAAGAGATTCATCAGAGTTGCTAGAAATCGAAATACTCACTATGTCAAGAGCCTGACAGGTTAGATTCGATTTCTTGGTTGGTGTAGAAACCCTTGCGAGGCATAATTAGTAGCTGACTACTTCAAGGTTGATTTCGGCCGTAACTTCACTATGAAGCTTGATATGAGCTTTGTAATTTCCTGTTCTGTGTATTTCAGGAACAGTGATATTACGCCTATCAATTTCTTTCTTGGTTGCTTGTTCAATTACTTCTGCAACATCACCGTTAGTGACAGTTCCAAAGATCACTTCATCTTCGCCGACTTGTTTTTTGACTGTAAATCTTCCAATAGTTACTAGTGCTGTTTGGAAATCAATAGCCTCCTGTTTTAGAGCTAGCTCTTGTTCTGCTTGTTTTGCTCTTCTATGTTCTACCTGTTTTAGAACAGCTGGAGTAACTGGTAGAGCTTTCCCAAAGGGCAACAAGAAATTTCTTGCATATCCAGGCGCTACTTCCACTAGATCGCCATCTTTCCCGAGGCTGAGGACGTCCTCGTTGAGCACAACTTGCACACGTTTAGCCATGAGGATGATTGAAGAAAAAGAAAATAATTATCTATAGAGCTTACGATGTGACTGGTAGTCGGATCTGGGTCGCTAGTCCAAGCATTTTAAGGATACGGATATGTTGCCAGGTTATATCTATTTGTCCCCTAAACAGTCCTTGACGGGCTGAATACGGGAACGCATGGTGGTTGTTATGCCAACCTTCCCCAAATGTGAGAGCTGCCACCCAGGGATTATTCCTGGACTCATCCCCACTCTTGAATTTTACGTTTCCCCAGCGATGTGTTGCTGAATTAACTAGCCAAGTTACGTGATAAACAACAACGAGACGCATTGGTATTCCCCAAAGCACTAGTCCCCATCCATTTGTTCCACTTAGTTCGCCAATGTAATAAAGTAAGAAACCTAGAGGAAGTTGAAGTAACAAAAAATTCTTATTTAGCCATCGGTAATAAGGGTCTTTGGATAAGTCTTGACTGAGTTTTGGAACTGCCTTCATGGCAGGTATTGGCTCAAACATCCAGCCCATATGACTCCACCAGAACCCTTTATAACTGTTGTGATGATCTGCTTCTGTGTCTGAGAATTTGTGATGATGCCTATGCAGGCCTACCCAGTCTATTGGACCGTGTTGGCAGCTGAGTGCGCCACATGTGGCAAAGAATCTTTCAAGCCATAGAGGGACTCGAAATGAGCGATGTGACAAGAGTCGATGATAACCAAGGGTTACACCAAGACAGGCAGTTACCCAGTACAGGCTTCCGAGAGAAATTAAGGCTTGCCAACTCCAAAATTTTGGACTAATTGCGATAAGAGTTAATGCATGAATGGCAATCATGAATGCAATGGTTCCCCAGCGGCGTTGCTCTTTGACGGGTATTGAGGAAATTGATCGGTTATTCCATTGCAGTCTTCTTGAACGAGCATTCGCCTTGTGAGAAGCCATCGGCCTGCTTGGAATTGATTGAGCATCAACCAGGTCTAAAGTCATTGCCGATCTTATTTCTACAAAGGACAATAACTGATAATGATCCGTATCAAAATCTTGTTATCGATTGAAACTCTGATCAAATGAAATCCGATTGTCGTGAACAGTTATCTGCGGGGCGGCACGCTATGGCGCATTTGATTCATATATGGCATGAGCAGAATGCTTGGTCGCATAGGGTTTTGCCAGCATTGGCAGATTGTCTTGATTTGGCCAGAGTGCACAATTCTCAAATCTCAAACCTTCGAAATGGAAAGCTTGCCTCGCCAGGTCCGGAAGTTTTTTTAGCTCTTGGTCAGACCAATAGAATCCTTCATGCTGGCTTATTCCCAATCAGAGACCGTCTTGCAAAATTGCATCCTGAATTGTTAAAGGTGCTGACTGAGTCTTCAGTTCCTTTGTTGAGAGACGATGGTAAGCCAATAAGTGCTGGAGAGTTTTTTGAAATTTTTGTAGGTTTAATGCCTTTGCCTTCAGGGTTTGATTGGTTTGTTGATCAGCATGAAGCTGTTAAGTTAAGCGAGGCACTTGCTGAATACTTTTGTGGTGGTAAAACATGGCGTCAATGTCGTGAAAAAGTTATGGCATCTTTTCCATCTAAGAAAAATATTAGAAGAGAACGTTTTGCTGAAGTAATGGCCGGTCTTCGTGATTACACTGCAGAAGAATTAGAAGGTGAATTATTGAATTTATATGCTACAAAGGTAGCGATTAATGGACCTATTCATAAAGGAGTCCAAGGCTTTTTGAAGGAGTTAAGGGATCTAATTAAGGACAAAGATACCAGTAATAATTAGTATTTATGGGCGGTAGGTTGCTTTGCGAATTTGACGAGCCAAGCCTAGGCGTCTTAGTAACTTTATGTGTTGCCAAGTAATATCAAATTCAAACCAACGAAGTCCATGACGAGCACTACTTGGATAGGCATGGTGATTGTTGTGCCAACCCTCTCCAAATGAAAGAAAAGCTACCCACCAGCAATTTCTTGATAGATCTGGACAATCAAAATTGCGGTAACCAAACGTATGAGTAGCTGAGTTAACAAGCCAAGTTACGTGATAAACAACCGCTAAACGTAAGGGAACTCCCCAAAGGATCAGACCTATTCCTCCACCATGGACTTGTGCTATTTCTCCATACCAATATAAACAAAGAATTAAAGGAATTTGTAGGAGTAAAAACCAATGATCAAGCCATCGAAAAAAAGGATCAGTAATTAGATCACCAACTAATTGACCACTGTGTCGTAATGCTGGGATTTCGTGGAGCATCCATTCGCTATGACTCCACCAGAAACCTCTTCCTGCATCGTGATGGTCATTTGGCTGATCCGAGAATTTGTGGTGGTGACGATGTAATGCTACCCATTCAATGGGTCCGCTTTGGCAAGCCAAACTGCCCATTAAGACAAGTATTTTTTCAACCCATTTTGGGGCATTAAAGCTGCGATGTGCGACTAGTCGATGTAGACCAAGAGTGACTCCAAGGACAGTTGTCCAATAAAGAAAACCAAAGACTAATAAGCCTTGTAAACTCCAATACCTAGGCAAGAGAGCAACAGTTGCTGCAATATGAATTGCAAGCATGAAACTAGTTGTTCCAGTCCTGAACTTCTTCTGACTTTTTGGAAGAGGTTCTCGTGGTGCAACTATCCCTGCTCGTAGCCGCAAGTTTCGTGCCGAAGATGAGCTTTCAGGAACTGAAGTAGCCAAAATCAACTCCTTTGGTTTTTAGAGACTTTCATACAGGATTGAGGGATAAGGAGAATTGGTCTAAGACTGAAAATGTAAAAGGACTGTAAACCTCTGCAAGTATTTTATGGATACAACGCCTATAGATGAAATTGAAGAAGAACTAATTCAAGCTTGGGCCCAGCAACATGTTGAGTCTGTATTTGCTCGAATAACGCCTTTTGTTACGGAGCGGACTGAAGCAATACAGGCTCGTATGGGCAAGGTTTTAGATGCTTTTTCTGTTGAGCGACTGGGAACCCATCATTTTGCTTCCATGACTGGGTATGGCCATGGTGATCAGGGTCGTGAAGTTGTTGATCGAATATTTGCAAGAGTATTAGGTTCTGAGAAAGCCGCAATAAGACTTCAATTTGTGAGCGGTACTCATGCAATTGCCGCTTCACTATTTGGAGTGTTGAGACCTGGGGATCAACTTTTGTCGGTTACTGGCAGGCCTTATGACACTCTTGAAGAAGTTATTGGATTAAGGGGTTTTGGAGAAGGTTCTTTACGTGAATTTGGCATCTTTTATGAGGAGATCTCTCTAGGACTTGAAGGTAAAGTTGATTTATTAGCCTTAGAAAAGGCATTAGTTGTGCCAAGGCAGGTTGCCTTTATTCAAAGAAGTTGTGGATATAGTTGGAGAAAATCTCTTTCTGTTGAATTGATAGGAGAAATTTGCTCGTTAATTCATAATATTCAACCTGAGTGTGTTTGCTTTGTTGATAATTGTTATGGAGAGTTAGTAGAAGATAAAGAGCCATCCGAAGTCGGGGCTGATTTAGTAGCAGGTTCTCTTATTAAGAATCTAGGAGGTACGATTGTTCCTGCTGGTGGGTATGTAGCTGGTAGAGCTGATTTAGTTGAAAAAGCATGTTGCCGATTAACTGCACCTGGGATTGGGAGTTCTGGGGGCATTAGTTTTGATCTTAATAGGCTCTTATTGCAGGGCTTATTTCTTTCTCCGCAGATGATTGCTGAGGCTTTGATTGGTGCAGAACTAGTTTCAGGAGTTTTTGATGCTCTGGGTTTTTTGGTTCAACCTTTACCTGGCGAATATCGAAGCGATGTCATTCAGGCAGTTCGGCTAGGAAGTGCAGAATCTTTGAAAGTTGTTTGCAAGGCTTTACAAGAAAGTTCTCCTGTTGGTTCATATTTAGACCCTATCCCTTCGCCAATGCCAGGATATGAAAGTAATTTGGTGATGGCAGGAGGAACTTTTGTTGATGGAAGTACTAGTGAATTTTCTGCAGATGCCCCTTTGAGGCCGCCTTATGATCTTTACGTGCAAGGTTGTTCTCATCATGCTCACGTGAAGATTGCATTGAAGACAGCTTTGATTGCAATGGTTAAAGCCGGTTTGCTTAAAATGCCTCAGACTAGTTAAGTGTTTGCTTGGTTTAAGCCCAATGGCTTTTCATTTCCCAGATGACTTTCGTTTTGCTGATAGCCATGAATACGCCAAATTGGAGGGAGAGTTAGTTCGCATTGGAATCAGTGCTTTTGCAGTTGATCAGCTTGGGGATATTGTTTTTGTTGATTTACCTGAGGTAGGTGATGCTTTAAGTAGAGGTCAAAGTTTTGGTTCTGTTGAATCTGTAAAGGCGGTTGAGGATATGTATTCACCAATTAGTGGAGAGGTTGTAAGCAGAAATGAATCTGTTGAAGCGACTCCTGAAGAGCTTCAGAACGATCCTCATGGGGAAGGATGGTTGCTTCTTGTTCGTCCTTCAGACCTGTCTCAGTTGCAAGAACTTATGGATGCTCAGTCTTATTCGGCAAAAGTGGCCGAAAAATAAATACCGCAAAAATCTCTCGACATTGTTAGCAAGGATTTTCTAAGGTTGTACCATGTCTGATCTTTTTGCTAGTGGCTGAAAATACGCCTGCTCAGGCTTTAAGCAGTCAATACTCACCTTTCCTTTCTAGGCATATTGGTCCTTCAATGCTGGAGCAACAAGAGATGCTTGCAGCTTTGGGTCATAGAGATTTGGAAAGTTTTGTTGGTCAAGTTATTCCAGAAGATATTTTGGAAAGGGATTTATCTACAGAGTCTGTTCCTGAGTGCTGTAGTGAAGTTACTGCACTCGAAGAATTACATTTAATTGCTTCCAAGAATGAAGTTAAGCGTTCTTTGATAGGTCTTGGTTATTACGGAACATTCACTCCTTCAGCAGTTCAAAGGCAGGTTTTTGAAAACCCTTCTTGGTATACCGCTTATACTCCTTATCAAGCAGAAATCTCTCAAGGAAGGTTAGAAGCGCTTTTTAATTTTCAGACTTTAATTAGTGAGTTAACAGGATTACCAATAGCTAATGCTTCTTTGCTTGATGAGAGCACAGCTGCTGCTGAGGCTATGAACGTTAGTTTTACTTTGTGCAAGCAACGACAAGCTAGATGTTTTTTTGTTGATTCTGATGTTTTACCTCAAACATTGGAGGTATTACATACCAGAGCAGAACCTTTAAATATTGAATTGATAGTTTCTTCACCAGAGGAATTTTCTTTTGATGAGAATGTTTTTGGAGCTTTAATTCAGTTACCTGGTAGAAGTGGAAGAATTTGGAATCCACAGGATTTCATAGAAAAAGCCCATCAAATAGGGGCCTTAGTTACAGCTGCTATAGATCCATTGGCTCAGGTTTTGTTAAAACCAGTAGGTCAACTTGGTTGTGATATTGCTGTTGGTAGTGCTCAGAGATTTGGAGTCCCTATTGGTTTTGGTGGTCCTCATGCAGCTTTTTTTGCTACTCGTGAGGAATTTAAGCGTCAGATTCCAGGACGATTGGTTGGTCAGTCTTTAGACATAGATGGGAAACCTGCTCTTCGATTGGCTTTGCAAACTAGGGAGCAGCATATTCGAAGAGATAAGGCAACTAGCAATATTTGTACTGCTCAAGTTTTGTTGGCTGTTATTTCATCTTTTTATGCGATTCATCATGGACCTGATGGGCTTCAAAAGATTGCCAAAAAGGTTATGTATCTAAGACAGCAATTGGAATTAGCTTTACGGAAGCTTGGGTATCAATTTGATGAAGTTCTACGCTTTGACACAATCGAGGTAATGTCTACTTCTGCTCCTCAGGTACATAAGTTGGCAAATTTGGCTGGATTTAACTTAAGAGTTTTACCATTAGGATCTACTATTAATGAATCAAAAGGTTTTGGAATATCTTTTGATGAACTGACTGATGAGAAAGAAGTGCAGAATCTGATTGATATTATTGCTGGTGTAATTGGCAGACCTAATCCTTCATTGGCTTCCGTAGAATTGAAGTTGTTCCCTCAAGATTTGTCTAGAACAGAGCCTTGGCTTCAACAGTCGGTTTTTAATAAATATCATAGCGAGACAGAATTAATGAGATATATTAATCGATTGGTAAGTAGAGATTTTTCTTTAGTGCATGGGATGATACCTCTTGGAAGTTGTACAATGAAGTTAAATGCAGCGACTGAATTAGTTCCTGTAAGTTGGAAACAGTTTGCAGATATCCACCCATTTGCTCCTGATCAGCAAACAAAAGGTTATCAGATTTTAATATCTGATTTAGAGAAATGGTTGTCTGAATTAACTGGATTTGCAAAATTTTCTTTACAGCCTAATGCAGGATCTCAAGGAGAATTTGCCGGACTGTTAGTTATTCGTGCATGGCATCAAGCTCGTGGAAATTTTCAGAGAGATGTTTGTTTAATTCCCACAAGTGCGCATGGAACTAATCCTGCAAGTTCAGTTATGGCTGGATTAAGGGTTGTACCAGTTGAATGTGATGAGATGGGAAATATAGACCTTAATGATCTTCAAAATAAAGTTGCTAAGTATGCAGACAAATTAGCTGCTTTTATGGTTACTTATCCTTCGACTCATGGTGTTTTTGAGCCAAATATTAGACAGATTTGTGATTTAATTCATTCGCAGGGTGGTCAGGTTTATTTAGATGGCGCTAATCTCAATGCCCAAGTGGGTTTTTGCTTGCCAGGGTTGTATGGCGTTGATGTATGTCATATTAATCTCCATAAGACTTTTTGCATCCCTCATGGAGGAGGTGGGCCAGGCATAGGTCCAATAGGAGTCGCAGAACATTTATTACCTTTTTTGCCAGGCCATTGTTTGGTTGATTTAGGTGGATCTAATTCGATTAGTGCTGTTGCTTCAGCTCCGTGGGGGAGTGCAGGTATTTTGCCAATAACGTGGATGTATTTGCGAATGATGGGTGCAAAGGGTTTGCGAAATGCTAGTGCTATATCTCTTTTATCTGCTAACTACATTGCCTATCGGCTTGATCAGCACTTCCCAGTACTATTTAAGGGTGTTAATGGATTTGTTGCTCACGAATGCATATTAGATGTACGTCAGTTTAAGAAAAAGAGTGGTATTGAGGTTGATGATATAGCTAAAAGATTAATGGATTATGGGTTTCATGCACCTACTGTTAGCTGGCCAGTCGCAGGTACTTTGATGGTGGAACCAACTGAGAGTGAATGTTTAGATGAATTAAATCGATTTTGTAATTCAATGATTGCGATAAAAAAAGAGATAGACGCAATTGAATGCGGTGATATTGATTCTTTGAATAATCCTCTGAAGCGTGCACCGCATAGTATTGAAACAGTGTGTAGTGATGATTGGGATCGTCCGTATTCTCGAAATCAGGCAGCTTTCCCTTTACCAAACCAGCAATTAAATAAGTTTTGGCCGGCTGTGTCACGCATTAATAATGCCTATGGAGATAGGAATTTAATTTGTACTTGTTTAGAGATGGCATCACTTGATGTTGATGATTCTTTGTCTGACGACTAGCCTAATTCGAATTTTAGAGGTAAATTTTCATCGAAAACCGAAATTTTGGTTTATTTCAAGGCTGTAGCGCAGTTATTTGGCTATAGTGCGCGGCAGCGGCAACGATCGCTGGGGGGACAGCATGGATAGCAACAACAAACAAAGTTCTAAGAGAACTAAATCTTGGTCAACATGTGAGCTAAGTCTTCCGTCTTTTCAAGGAGGATTAGAAGATTCAATGAGTGGAGGGCGCACTTTTCAGGTCGAAGGCACTAATGTCATCCGAGTGCCTTTTGGGGTTAGGCAACCAAGAAAAAAAAGACCAGATCGTCCTGAAACATGGGCAACATTAGTTTTATCTTTGCATCCTCAGGACAATCCAACACCTCCTCAGGCCGCGTGATTTGCAATTAAAACTTGTGATAATCGTAGATCGAGCAGAGCCTTTACATCTTCTAGTGAGGAACTTTGCGTTCTAAAAGGCAATAATTTCATTGGACTTCTCTCTGGACGAACCAGCCAGGTGTTATTGACCTGAGGCATTATCAAGAAACCTCTATAACGAACAGCCTGATTATGTTCAGGTTCGAACGTAGTCACTGAAGTAAAAGATCTAATGCATATATTTCACAACACAATATATGGTGTGTCCGCCTACAATATATTTTTTTTAGATTTGGAAAGAATTCAATCTGTTGCTCTTGTTACAAATATACTCAAGGTCATTGATATGAAAGCGTTTTCAGTCCCTGAGACGTGTTGGAAACCACATTTGAAACTGAACTATTAATCTTAGAAGTGAACACTAGATATGTAGATGCAATTGAGATTTATAGCTTTAAAGGCTTCATTTGCATAAGGCGGTTTAGCAGGTCTTTAATGGCTTCATTTGTTGCAGGCTTGTTGTGGTTACTCATGAGTTGTCTTCCTACTACTTGAGCTCCTAAGTGAGTTAGTTGAATTCTTAATGACATCAGTAGCTCCATACCTCCTCCTCCTGAAAAACTTGCCATTGCAATTGGTCGTCCATTGAATAAGTAGCGAAAATCGTCATCTTGGACTGATAGCCACGCGAGTGCACTTGTAAAAACTGGAGGGATGGAACCGTTGTATTCAGGGGCACAAATGACCCAGTGTGGGATTGATGCCATTTTTTTACTAAGGTCTTTGGCATTGGACGGTATTCCTTTTGCTGCATGAGTTCTTGGGTTGTATAGCGGAAGCTCTAATTCTGTGAGGTCTATTATTTCTGGATTGAAATTCAAATTTTCAGAAATTTCCGCAAAACGCATCGCAAGCTTGAGATTTTCCCCATTGCTAGCGCTGATTACAAGAAGATTGTTTGTTGATTGCATTGTTTTATTTGATGGAGTCACTGTTTGGAAGGTCTATCGCATATTTGGGGTCAGTAATTGGCCCCAGATTTTCGATGATGGACCGCCGTAATACCTTGTTGATCAAGAACCTTCCCATTATTAATTTCGGCGTAAATTAACCAGTGGTCACCACATTCCATACGTTGCTTTACAGTGCCTTCGACCCATGCCAAGCTTTCTAAAAATAGTGGATGACCTGCAGGACTTAGGGTTAGATCGAGACTTTCAAAGCGATCTGCTCCGGGATCGAAAGGTTTGAGAAATTGTTTCATCAGTTTATTTTCTCTACCTGCTGCAAGAATATTCAGGGCAAAGCTATCTCCACAATGTAGAAGGGCTTCTACTGCTCGGTCTTTTGCAATAGCAATGGTTATTCCTGGAGGGGAAAAACTTGCTTGACTGATCCAACTCGCTACCATTGCCCCACTTCTCATTTCATTTTCCTCTCCTTTGTAAGTAGTTAATATGCAGAGAGAGCCAATTATTCGTCCAAGGGCAATTAAAGCAGGGTCACTACGAGTAACACCTACGCCTCCTTGGGTGCGACGTTGTTGAATGGTTTGTGCTTTAATTAGTTTTCGGCCAAAGCTTGTTCCGGTTTGTTCTAAGGTTTGTAGTGTTGAGACATCGGGACTGAATTTTATTTTGATTGGGTCGAAGCTGAAAATAAATCCACCATCACGAAGCTTGCTTTCTAAAAGATCTAGCGCTTCTCCACTCCAGCCATAGCTTCCGAAAATACCTACTGGCTTTTGTCTGTCTCCTTCAGCTAGAAGCGTACCTAGAGCAGAAACAATGGGTGTAGGTGCATGCCCTCCAAGAGTTGGAGATCCGATGAGGTAGCCATCAGCTGTTTTAATGGCTTCGATTAACTCATTCGTTGAAGTAAATTCACAGTTGAGACTTTCAATGCAGATACCTGTTCGGCTAATCCCTGTCGCTAAAGCGTCTGCTATGGCTGCAGTATTGCCATAGGCACTTGCGAATAGTAAGGCTACCTTTAATGAGGATTTCTTTTGTTGTTCACTCCATCGTCTGTAGTCATTGATTAAACTACGCCAACTACCTTCTATGGCAGGACCGTGCCCAGGTGCAATGGTTTTAATGTCTAATTCTTCTAGTTTATCTACTAATGCATCTACTTGATTAGCCATAGGTACCATTAAGCAGTCGAAATAATGTCTTCGTTCTTCTTCCGTTTGCAGAGCATTTGCTTCAGCCCAATCTGTTGTACAGAGATGTGCTCCAAAGAATTTATCACTCATTAAGAGTCCAAGACTATTTTCAAAAGCGATTAGACCACCAGGCCACCGAGCTGTTGGAGCCGGAATAAGTGTTAGGCGATAGTTTTGATTGATTTCTATTTCTTCTTCTTTGCGAATAACTTTAATTTCTGGAATTGAGGGGATCTCATTGGTTTTCTCTTTGTTATGTTGATCTTTTGATGGCTTTTCTTGAAACCATAAATCTCTTAGTAATTTAGCCCCAGCATTGGATGTAATTAATTTTAGAGATGAGAATTTTTTCGCAAGAGAGCGAAGTACTACTAGGCGATTAGGGTTGACATGACCAACTACTACCAATAAATTAGTGGTTTGAGGTGAGACAAATTCTAAAAGACTTGGTATAAAGAATTCTTGGAATGTAGCGCCAGGAGGGTGTATTAGGATTGCTGTTTTTTTAGATTTAGTTTGTTGATATTTATTATCAGCCTTAAATAGAAAAGAATTTGCAGTTGTTCCTCTTTCTAATCCATATTCAACTTCAAACCTCAATCTTTTAGGGCTAAGTCCTCTTAGACTAATTAAGTTATCATCTATAGGGATTTCTATTACCGATCGGTTAATGAGTTGTTGGCCGACTTTTTTTTGTGATGTATTTTCCATTAATAATTAGTTCCAACCTTTCTGTGATGAATTGCTGTTTTTGCTTCTGCATCTGCGACTTTACCTTGTTCAACAACCGCATAAATGATCCAGTGATCTGGTGTTTCCATTCTTTGTTGGACTATGCAATCTAAAAAAGCTAGTGCGTCTTTAAGAACAGGACCGCCTTGCGCAGCATCTTCTAGACAGTCAACTCCCTCGAATCTATTTGCCCCGGGTGGAAATCGTTTAAGAAATTGTTTAAGTAAAGATTGATAATTGTCGTTCCGCAGAATATTTATTACAAAATGATCCCCTACCTGCATCATAGCTTCAATTGCTCGATCTTTGGCGACAGCAACTGTTAGTCCAGGTGGTTCAAAACTAGCTTGACTAACCCAGCTCGCAACCATTGCTCCACGACGTTGATTGATTTTTTCACCTTGACTAGAAGTCACTATATACAATCCACCACTTATACGACCCATTGCTTTTGCCAAATCACCATCCAGACTTTTAATTGTCGCGATATTCTTTTTTCGATTAAGTAACTGGCCTAAATCTGTTCCGGCTTCTTCAAATAGTTGATATGTATTTCTGTCGGGGATTTTTCGAACACGTAGTGGACTGAAAGCCTCTTGTTGAGACAGTTTTATGAGTTGACTCGCTATGACATCAATGGGTTCATCATTGCCGCCATATGAGTCATAGACAGCAACCCATTGTTTTTGC
>QCFN01000011.1 GCA_003280245.1 Prochlorococcus sp. AG-363-J23 | reverse complement strand
AGTTGCTGCTGCTGTCTTTTTTTTGACGCCACTTACAAGGTCTAGCAGAGCATCCATTTGCGCTAGCAGAGCTTTAATTTCCCCAGGATCAGGGAGTCCCCTTTCTTTTGTAAGGTACATATCTATTTCTCTTAGTTCTACTCTCACATGCTGAAGAATGTGATGAGTTTCTTCTCTTCGAGACTTACTCATGTATAAATAATTTGAAAACAATCCACCTTACCCATTTAATTCGTGGAAGCAATCCCAAGTATCTGTATTTGTTGGTATTGTTAGAGTAACCACAAAAAGTTAGTAGATCCTGTGGAATCACCATAAGTTTAATTATAAAAATATTTATTAGATAATATATATTGAATAATGGGTGATAAGACAGATTTTAATTTTATTACTTGTAATAGAGGCTTCAATTAGAGGCTTCAATTAGAGGCAAAGGGCTTCAATCTTTTTTTATTGAAATGCTTCAGCCAATTGTTCTTTAACTTTCCATTGCCGTCATTCTTGTTTGGCTAGGATTGTTAATTAATAGGCTGATAATGGCTCAGCAGGGGTCTGGGGCTTAGAATTTCTAATATTAGAATGAATTTAATTTAGTTACACAAATAAATAATAGTTGGCATGGTTTTTGCTGTATCAAATTTTAATTAGATAGCATTAAAGTGCATAACTTAGAATTTTGAGCTATATAAAGATGTTGATCTCTCTGCATAAGTAATTGGTCGTTAAAATCTGAGATATTTTGGGATAAGTTTCTCTTTAAGATCCTTATTAATTTTTAAGCTGCAAGGGAGTCATCATCTTCTGCGTTCCACTTTTCTTGCAATTCTCGTAGACGCAGGAATTCAGGTACCTGATGGCTCCGCACCCTGGTTGCATTAGTAATTTCTGATGCCATCGAAGATTCGTGACGGCTCATGGACAATTCTCTGAGAGAGTGAATTATTGGAAGTATCAAGGCAGATCACTAATTGAGGTTAGGTTTTCGAAACTATCCAAGATTTATTTTACATTTTTAGGAATTGAGATAACTACTTTATCTTTATTGCTTTTAAGAAGTCCTTTGAGTTTCAAATTCTCTATCTCAAGTTCTTTTATCCTTGCTTTTGCCTCGAAAAGAGTCATCTCTTTCTTTCTCCTACCTTTTTTTGACGGACGAATTTTTTCTCCTGTTAGTTCTTTGACATCCTTTTCTGTGACTCGGTCACCCTTCAGCAGTCTTCCTTCGACTTCCCTCTGGATCCCTGCTGGTGCTGCCGCAATCTTTTGAAGTGTCCTAATGCCTACAAGATTGAATTTTTCTGGAGGCAGCTGAGAGTGAACCATCCATCCCGACCAGGCGGCTACCAGGTCTTGGATTTCTCGAGGTTTAAATGGAACGAGACCGCTTTTTTTGAATCTACTCCACTGGCGGGGGTCGTTCCTCTTGCTTCCTTTGATGGCATTCCTTAGGTCGTGCAGATGCTTGGCACATCCAACGAGGTAGATAGCATTACCCCTGTTAATCTTTAGAACAGCTTCTTGCATCGCCTCTATCTGGTGAGTTTCTAGGCCTTCTATTACATCGTTGTCGATAACTACTTCCAGAGCTTCCTCTTCAATGGTTGCTACTAGATCGGAAAGCGCCATGCGGGCGGGATACTCATGCTTGCATTTTTACCTTGGAACAGAGAAATGTCCATAATGGACGAATCGTCCAATGAGTTTGACCGACCTTGGCCGCAAGTGAAGGGCTGCTTTCGGAGTCTTCTGAGGATGGTTCTAGGCTCTGTCGCCTGTTTGGAGTTTGTGCTGCAAGAGACTTGCCTGGAAATTACGCTCTATTAATTGCGCCTTGATGCCCGTAATTGTGTTTGCGATTCTACGCATAGCCTTTATCCGTTCATGTCTTTTTTTTCCACTTTTGCTTTAGATCTTATTCGCTTCTCTGCTCAGTCCACAGCTACCTCGGAAAATAGGGAGATTGAGGAAAGGCTGAATAGGGAGGAGGAGGAGGTGTTTGGATCTCCGTGCTAGCAGCTAGCTTCAGCCTAGATTTTTGATCTAGGAAAGAATTTCAAGGTAATCTTGTGGATTATTCCTGCTTCTAGTAGGCGGCCCCTCTCGATGTTTTGGGAGCACTGATAATGAAGGGATAATGACATTATCTTGAAAAAAATTGATTTAATTAAAGCGTTTAGGGCAATTATTATGCTTTATACGTCTCTGAATCCAAAGAAGTTTTGACAGCATAAATTGATCATCTTCTTTTTTTGGTCCATTAATGAATAGTCATTGATTTTTTAGCACTAAAGCTGCTTTTAGATCTAATCTCCTTATATATTTCTATGAATATCTGGCGAGACTCAATTACTATCTAGATTTTATATCAAGATAACGTTGATGATTGCTCGCGTTTGTTGGGATTAATGCCTATAAATAAATACTGCTATGGCTGTCTGAACATGTTGCGTAAAGATGAAAAGAATGCAATAACACGCCTTTCTGTATTGGCTGTGGGTTGGTGGTTGGTGGTTGGGGTTGGATCGCTTTTATGAAGGGAAGAAACGTGATGGTTTTCTTTCTTTGATTGGTTGGGCGTTAATATTTTTCAGTCTGATACTCCTTGCTCCCTGTCATGGTTATGACTATGGAGTAGAGGAGAAGGCAATAGCTAGCATGAGCATTAGTCCATTGATTGTTCTTCCTTTTTGCCTAGGTATTTATGGATTCGGTTTGCTTTTACGTAAAGGATTTCGCATGCTTCGTCAGTTTGAATCTGCTGAGTAGTAAGTATCAGTGTAAATAAAATTTAGTAATATTTATCATCAAGAGTAAGACCTTAAATAGATTATGCTGAAGATTAATTCTTATTGCTTATAAGTATTATGAATGATTTTCATTTTAGTGATGATGAATTTATAGAGATCCGTGAAATTTGGCGTGATATAAACTCACAATGTAAAATTCTACAAGACCATACAGGGTGTCCTAATAGCGAGATCATAAAAATGCTTGATTCTGCAAAAAGCTATTGGGAGAACAAGAATTAAATTTTTAATTGGATCGACTTGAGTTTTGTCTCTACTCTTCGAACTTAATGATAAACATATCTGATCTTTGATATTTAAAGACTTGACTTGGGCTAGGGGTAAATACTTACGAATTAGCCGTTCCCTTCTTTTTTGCCCTTGGGCTTTATGTGGCGACAAGCTTCTCTAAGGATCATTGCCCACCTGTGGTGCCTAAAGTTGAAGATACGTAAAGGCAAATCTATATCTAGTGTTATGACATGAGTATCAACCCTTGACAGCCATTAATGTTCCTTGTGGCCGGGTGATGGGGATCAATCGGTCTTTGTAAAAGGGGAGAGATCAAAATTGTTCTTCCCAAACTTTCTGAATCTACTGTCATGAAGCTAGGAACTCTTTTCCTTGAATCCCTCTCAACTGGGGTTATCACTAATGAGGAGATGGATTGGATCACGAAAAACCAGCGAGAATTTTCAAGAGTGGAGGAGGCAGCTGCGCTGAGATTGGGACGGCTGTTAGACAGCGGTCTAATTCGTCTTGGTTGTCGTGTTTGTATGCAACCTGTCAATTCTCATTAGACACCAGTAAATTTTTAACTTAAATTTTTCCTTAGGTCAATTTAGCTTGTTATTGCTTGCTTCTATTGTTTAACTTGATTCCTTGCTTGATTATAATTAATCAAATATTTTAATCAGCGCAAAATGCATATTTGAAATATTAGATTTAAGATATTGGTTTTGGGAATAATTTTTATCTTTATTTTTTCTCGCTTTTGAGAACAAATTAAGGTATTTTATTCGTGCAGTTAATTTTTTTAAGTTGTTTTTGATTGGTAGTTTTTGGATGTTTGATTTATGAGTCGATCCTTTTTAAGATCTTTAATGCTGAGAGATCTGGCGAAGCCTTGGCTAGGCGCCTTTTTATCATTGGCATTACTTCTCTTGTTTGGATCATTAGGGTATCGAATTACTGAAGGATGGGACTGGGGAGATTCTCTTTGGATGGTTCTTATTACAGTAACTACTATTGGCTTTGGTGAAGTAGAACCTCTTAGCGCCGCTGGAAGAGTAGTCACTGTTTTGATTGTTGGCGGTGGTTTAGTTGTTGTCCAGTTAACGCTTCGAAAACTTCTTAGATTATTAGAATCGGGCTACTTCAAAAGGATGAATGAGTTAAGGTTTCTTCGGAGACTTCGGAGCATGAAAGATCACGTAATTATTTGTGGTTTTGGCAGAATAGGCCAAGAAATAGCAGAACAGCTCAAAGGTGAAAGAGTACCAGTCTTAATTGTTGAATTAGACCCTTTGCGCAAAGACTCAGCTGAATTGAAGGGCTTAAAGGTCTTATTGGCAGATGCAACTTTGGATCAAAGTCTTTTGCAGGCAGGGATTAAACAATGTCGGAGCCTTGTAGCTACTTTGCCTAATGATGCCTCTAATCTTTATGTTGTGTTAAGTGCTCGAGGACTTAGTGCTAAATGTCGATTGATTGCAAGAGCAGAAAGTGAAGAGGCTGCTAATAAACTTAAATTGGCAGGAGCCACTGTTGTTGTAAGCCCTTATGTTGCGACTGGCAGGACCATAGCTGCGACGGCATTGAGGCCAATAGCAATGGACTTTCTGGATTTACTAGCTGGATCTCAATGTGAGATCGAAGAGTTTTTGTTAACAAGTGATTTGGACAAATTTGCGGATTTTGGTACTCGAAGTTTGTCTGGGTTGGAATTAGGACGTGAAAGTGGGGCGGTGGTATTAGCTATACGTGATGGTGTAAACCTTATTGCTAATCCTAGTGGGGAGGTTGAGATTGGACCCGGTCAACTGTTAATTGCTTTAGGTACAAAGGATCAGCTTGCTCGCTTAAGAAATTTGCTCGGGAATATTGTTGTTAATGTGGAAAGAATTCAATCTTAAGCGTTATGGATTTATTAAATATGATAATTAACATATCTAATTAGTTACTGATAAAAATATTCCTTGGAACTTAGTATTTCGATCCATATAAACATCTCAATGAGATGTTCTAACTTTTTATTTTCGCTAAGATTTTTGTCTAAATGGAAATAAAAAAGAAAATATTTTGGCTATATATTTTTTGCTAATCGCTATAAGTCCAAATTTCTTTAATATCTGATTGGCGACTGAAACAGGTCCAGATGTCCAAGCCAAGGAAAGTATGAAGGCTATGATTAGGTTCTCTTCGCTAAAGCTAAAAATCCTTATTATTCCCCAGAACCAAATTCCTGCAATACCAGGCCCAATTAGCATCCAAAGCGTTAACGCAGTAAGAATTTCTCCAAGTTTTTTGGGGTAACTCCAGAATAAGAAGAATGCAAAACCTAATATTAGGCATGGCCATAAAGCTTTTATTCCAATAAAAATTCTGGTCGCTAATGGGAGGTAAAAGATACTAGTAAAAATAATACTAAATATAGTTAGAATGAATGCACTTTTTCTTGGAAACCATGGCAGATTATTCGCCAGGTTAATTTTTTTTAGTTGAGAATGTTCTTTCTTCATGTTTTCAATTATAATAAATATTTAAGTGAATGTTTCAGAGTCATTTTCATTAGAAATAACTAACTCGTTGAGTTGACTAGATTTATACATGTGAATTCTTTTAGGAGTGTCAATAGAGAAAGCTGACGCTGGACTATTAGGCCTTGTGATTGTTGGAGTTATTATTTTTTTGTGCTTCAAATCTGGTGGATTGGCATGACAATTAGGAATGGAATGCATGACTCCGCTTTGAGAAGCCAGTGTGATTTAGATAAGTTTAGACAAGATTTATAGAAAAGAATAAGAGATGATTCACTTTACAGTGGATTTGTGATTCAAAACTAGAATCTTACTAGATATTATTTTATTAGTTAGCATCTATTAAGGTAGGTTATTGAACTATGAAAAAAAAGAAAATGCTAACGAGGCAAGTTGAGAGAAAAAGAAAATTTTATTATTGACTTTTATAGCGATAGTTTTATCTGAGAAGTTAGAAAGGTTAGTTAAAAACTTTCATATTATACATGGATTTATATCGTCAGAGTTTGAAGGACTGTTTTTAAGTATTCTCAACAACCTGTTGGTTTTTGCCTCTCCTGGTATTGAGGCCGAAGCACTTGAAGAGGTCTTTAAAACCAAACAAGGCATTGATACGTCCAAATAGGTATTAGGACGTATTGTATTTTGTAGCAGTTGATACAATAATCTTTATCTTGTTTGCGAGGGCGAATGATGACACTCGAGACACTTCTCTATTTGAGCAAAAAAGGTGGATCAATATCCTGTTTCAAAGGGGATACTGGCCGTTTATTTCGTGTTTGTTCTTCTTGTCGATGCTTATATGTCAGTGACTTGCACTCTGCAAAAGCTCAATTAGATCTCATGGAAGAGAATTCTGGTGGTTATCTTTTAGGAGCTAGTGATATTCCTGCACAAAGGAAGACAACTCTGAAATGGAATTCAAATGGTGACTTATCAGCGATTGATATGGCAAGAATATTAGATAGGCTTTCTAATCCAGCCTTGAGAGAATGTGAGCTATCTTGTGTAGTGGAAGATACTTGATGCCTTATATATATAAGGTTGTTAAATATTTTCTTTAAATTATTATTTATTTTAAAAGCCTATAGATAAGAATGTAAACTATAGTCTAAATTCTTTTAGATCAACATCTTGGTTGTCTTGATTATCTATATTCAATGAATTAGCTAAAATTTATTTTGCATGATAGGACAGCCAAGGCTTCGTTTGGAAGTCCTAGGAAGAGATCCAAAGCTTTGTTGCCTGATGGAGGAATAACAGCAATTCCTACTAGTCGCGATTCATTATTTTCGTTCAGAGGTAAACCTTTCGCGCTATGAAGATTACTTTTAATACTATTAGTACTTAGAGTTGTTATTACGACCAAATTAGGGAACTTGAATGTAAATATTGTGAAAAGAAACCGTGCCTCGAAGTTAAGATTTATTGCCCCTGTTTTCAAGTCGGCAGACCCTTCGAGTTTGTCAAGCTTCATTTTAATTTCTAATCCTGGAGGTATTGGTATGCCTAGAACCTTGGTGGTTTTCCAGTTCAGTGAGGGTATGAAAAATTCTTTTTTATCAAACAATATATTAATCTTATCTTTTGCATTATTTACTATTGAAGCTTTGCCACCGCCACCAGTTGCATTGTAGTGAAATAATGGATATGAACCTATTGCTAGGATGCAGCCATCTAGGCTTTTTAAATTCATTGTCTTGAAGGAATCAATTTTTTGAGAGTCTCGATTATGATCAGGTTTCATTTATTTGTTAATGACTGTAAGAACATAGTTATATTATCTATGTAGAAGATTGTCAATTGTACTTAACTTATTTCTTTCATCGCAGAAAATCTAGTTAGGTTTTAAGTCAGTCTTTCCTCGTATGAATTTTAGAAAATAATCTTTCGATCCGTAACTGTATAGAATACATTCTAGTTTGATTAAAGAAAAATCTTTCTCCCCTTTTATTTTTTATTTGATAAAGAATCCGAAAAATTTGTAGGGATAAGATTAAAATTGTTGCTGGAATTAATATGATCATAGCGTTAATATTTCATTTCAGGGATTTATATGAACCTTAAGAAGCTAAGACTTTGAATGATAGGCATGGGGTAAAATTGATTTAGTCAAAAGTTGTTGGGATTTGAGTATCTAGAAGATTAATCTTTTAATGATGTTTGTATTAGCTTAATGTGCTTACCATTACATTAATAGGATTTTAGTCTTATTATATATTAAGAGGTCATGTATTTGTGAATTTGATTGCTCGTTATCGCAATCCAGGTTTTGAGGCTGTTGCTGATGGAGTAATGGATTTCTTTGATAAGCGTCCTGATTTATATCGGGATGGAATTTCGTTTGGGAGTTCGGGTTCTGAAGAAACTTCGAAGCAACCAGCCAAAGTCTCCACAGATATAAGCTTGGTATCACTTGATCGTTCAGATCCCCAGGCATTTGCAATGTCTGAGGTGATAATTCGCGGAGTTAATGCTGCTCTTGAGCAATATCTTAAAGAGCGACCTTTATTTCGAGAGTGCTGTCCTGAGCAATCTTTATTTGTAAACCCTATCTTCAACCTTCAACGTTATGCACCTAGTGAAGGATTTATAAGTTGGCATTGCGATTGGACCACTAGTGAAGAGTTGACAGAACCTGTCCATAGAGTCTTAGCTTGGATTCTTTATTGTAATAGTATTGACTCTGCTGGTACTGAGTTCTTTTGGCAGAAGCATCACGAAGAAGCTGAGAGGGGGAAATTAATTCTTTTTCCTGCTGGTCTGTCTCATATTCATCGTGGACGCGTTAATCACTTCTATTCCAAAACAATTGCAACAGGTTGGATCAATTCTGGCACGCAAGAGGCATATATTTCTCGTTTATCAAAATCAGGAATTTAAAATTCATTAAAATTTAAGCCAGAAATTATTGCTTTTATAGAGAGGAATTCTTCAATGCTTTTATTAAAATTCTTTTTTCAACTAGTTCCTTGCCTTGCTCTCGGCTTTTTAATTGGGCACTTTAAACCTGGACTTTCTTCAAAAATAGCTAGACCTTTAATTCGATTTGGGATCCCTATTGGATTAATGGGTTTAATTTTAAATACTGGAATAAATTTACTTTTGATAGAATCTGTAGCCATGGCATTATTTGCTATTGGCTTACTATTAATTTTAATAAGAACGATTCCAAAGTTTCGATTTATATTTAAGCAGAAAACTTTATTATTAGGTAGTTTATTTGGTAATTCTGGATATTTTGGAATACCAGTCTCTCTGGCCATTCTCCCCCCTAAGGCTCTTAGCTTTAGCATAGGATATGACTTGGGCGCTACATTGCTAATTTGGAGCTTAGGTCCAATTTTGATGTCTAGATCTTCAGAGGGACTTGAATTAAAGTATAAATGGAAAAGTCTTGGAATTTCTTTTGTTAAAAGTCCAGCAAGTCAAGGATTATTAGGAGCTTTCGGAGTTCTGTTTCTACCTTGGAGCGATCAAATAACTTCTGCGCTTTGGTTACCTTCAAGGCTTGTATTTTTTTTAGCACTCATGATTGTAGGTATGCGACTAAGCTCATTAAAACTATTTACTGATTCTTTGGGAGATTTTCGATATTTCATTAAACCAACGTTGCTAACAAAGTTATTTGTACTTCCCTCAATAATGCTTGGTCTTTCCTTATGTTTTAACTTGCCAAGTTTAATGCGAGATGCACTGGTTTTGCAGGCCGCATGCCCTACTGCTATTTCTGTACTTTTGCTTGCTGAAGCCAATAAAAATGATCAAGAACTTGCATCCTCTTTAGTGGCTTGGAGCACTCTCTTAGCTATAATTAGTGTTCCTATTTGGTCGATTATTATGTCATTTTAATCAATTGATAGTTATTATTTTAATTCATTAAGATTAGACAATATAGACGTATTGCTGTCATCCGCTGATCTTAATGGCTTAGTCATAAGCTATGATTAAGCTAAATATGTGCCCTCATATAGAATAATTTCTCAGTATTAGAATAAGAATGATGATTTATCATGCTTTCCTCTCATATCGTTTCATTATGACAGTGTTTGGAATATCATTAGATACAAATTAATTCTCTCACAAATATAGTCTTAATGGATGAGCTAACCAGCTACTTTTCGAATCTTGCTCGCATGGCCAAGACAGATGAAGATAAGATCGTTTTTTTTAATGAGAATCAGAGAGCTTTCTTTCTAGATCCAGATGCACTGGAATTTGGTGATGCTATTAAAAAATACTGTGAGAACTGTGCTGATGGAGAGGAAGAGGTTCAAAAGTTGTCAAATAAGTTAGAAGATATGAAGTGGCTAGAGATGCCAGATCCATTTAAAATATTTGCTTTTAACTTTTGCATTCTAGAAGGTGGTATTTATATTGATTGATAGAATATTAGTTTTATTAGGCTCACTCATTAATATTTAAAGTCTAGGGTAATCAGTGAATAGGCTAATTCTTGCCAACATTTTTAGTTGTCTTCCATGATTCTTCTAAGAGTTCTCTGAAGATTTCTATTGAAGAAGGTTGATTTAGCATTTGAATGAAAAAAAATAAAAATCTCCAAATCTTATATAAAGCGAGTGGAACAAAAACAAAAAGAAATAGGAGCTTAATCATTTGTTGAATACTCTTCGTAAATTCCCTTCTTAAGTGGAATAGTAAATTTGAGATTACTACTAATAGAAGGGGTCTGAATATCTAAGAGTTTAATACTGATCTATATTAGCATAATTAACCTTTTATTTATGTGAACTAATTGTAAAGAATAGAGTTTATTCTTTTGTGCAACTAATTTCTCTTCTATTATTAGTTTCTAACAATATTGAAAATAATTTGGGTTTCAATGACTTAATCTGTTTTACTATTATTAATCAAACTCAATACTGAGCATGATTTGACTGCAGGACTTGATCATCTTTGATTAGATTATTGTTTCATAGGTTCTAAAAAATCATGAATATTAATGCCATGTTCTTTCTTGTACTCTTATCTTTTAAGTAAACTGTATGAAATGCTTATGCTCATTTAAAAACTTTTACTTTATTTGAAATGGATAAGAACAATACTGATTTTCCCATAAGGATCGAAAAAAAACTTAGTGCTATTCCAAGGCCAATTACACCTGTTAAATTGTTTGATAAGGCTTATGAAGAAGCTATGCTCTCGGATATTGAAATCGAATTAATAGACTTTATAAGATTTGCTGGGACTTTTACTCAGGTTAGCGTGAAGCAATCACTAAGGCTTGATTCAAAAACTCCTGTTTTATCTATTCTTTGTAAGGCATGTAGAAAAATAGGTGCAAAGATGCCTCAACATTTTGAAGCTGTTCGATTATGGTCTAGATCAGTTAGTGAAGATGATGTTCGATGGGATGGAGATCTTATATGCAGTATTGCATGTACTATTGATGGTGAGCGACTGGCTCCGGAGTCGGGAACAGCTCACTATCATACTTTTGTAGTTCATAAGGAGCTGTTTCAGGGATTTGAGTAGATTTTTTATTGCTTAAGTTGAATTTTGGCTCTATTAAGAAGTACAAGAACTTTTTCAACTCCATTTTGATGGCTATAGGCTTCCGCTTCTATTGCTGAACCATAATGATTTAGAGCTTTCTTAGAAATGGGCCAGCCTAATGGCTTCATTCCTTTAAGGTTTGCGTTTAGATGTTGAAGAACGTGAATATATTCATGACTAATTAATTCGCATCGCCTTTGTAATGACATAGGTCTTGGACTCAATGTAACTACACCAAGTCTTCCATAAAAAGCTTTATATGTTCCATCTTTTCCTGCTAATTGGGGTTTACCAATTATAACTTTTACGCCAATTTTATGACCTAAATCTAATATTTTGTTCGAAATTTCTGGGTTTTCATGACATCTTCCATTCGCTTGAATCTCGTTAGGCCTTAAATTAAAAGAGCGATTAAGAATTGTATTAGATACGCTAGAGATCTTGCCTCGTTTCGTGTCTGAAAAGTATCTACAACCACTTAATATAATGATTATTATGGGTAGTGATATAAACAAAGCCTTTTTTGGAGGAGAGGATTTCCTATGCATTGAAGTTGGGATGAATGCTTTGATCTGATTTAATTATTATGATATTAGACCTAAACTAATGATTGAGTTCCCTTATTTAGTTGCATTGGCTCTAATTGAGCAGGACGGGAAGAGGGCCTTGCCGCTGGGAGGTCAGGCTTTGAAATCACCATTGCAGTCTGATCAGACTCCCGGACCAATCGGCGAAAAACTGGTGAAGGACCTGTTGATAAGAGTTTTCCAAAGAAGTGAGGAAAGTCCCTTGAGAAGAGCTGCAGGGGACCATAGTCTTCTGTTAATTCAAGTTTCAATGGAACTAATGCAGGATAAAATTCCTCTCTTGAAGGAAAAGTGGATACAATCAGGGAATAAAGAAGAGTTTCTATCTGCATTATCTGATATTTGTGATGGCATTTGGTGTTTGAAATTTGAGCGATATAAGGGGAGCGAGTTTTTTAGAATTTGATTAAATTAATCTAATTTTGTTTCAGCTTTAGCATCTATATATTTTAATATTAGTATGATCTTAGTATTTTATTCATCCATGAATTTAATTGAAAATCATAAGAAGTTTATTTTATGGTATCAACGAAAATTAAACCTTAGTGATTATGGCTTATTGTGGCTTGTTTTTTTTAAAGGAATTTTTACCACAATTTTTCTTCAATATCTTTTATCGAGAATGGGTATTACTGGATTCTAATCTGATTTACTGAAAGCACCTCCTGAAGAATTTGCATAGAATGTAATGTATTTGCTAAAACGATGTAGCCTGATTGGTAATATTGACCATCCTATGCATTTACTTGGTAGCTTTAAGGTCGCAGAAGTTTCGGGAGGACTAGATCCTTTCTCTCCTTGGGGACTATTGCTCCTAATCTTTGGTTTTATTTTTACCGTTGGTTTACCTATAATTATGATTATGAAAGGTAAAAAAGATTAGTCTTTTTAAGGAGTTTTTTTAGTCTGCACATTATAGTCATATTAAAAAATCACTGAATTTATAAACTTTTGAATGATTTACTTGATTGAGTTATAATTTAATTTATAAAGTTGGATTTGATGAAATTATGGCCAAGCCGGTAGAATTTGGAAAGTTTTACAAGCTTCTTCAAGAAGTAAAAATTGGTGATGAGGAAAAAGATAAAGAATTACAGTGGATTCTTGCTGAGTATGAGCATGCCAAAGAAGCTACCAGTGCATACGACGAGCTCGGACAGATATTCTGTCACCATGGTGTTATGGAATTGTTTGACTACACTGGCGTAGACAGCATAAAGTTTATCAGCACTCTTGAAAAAAATGTTTGGGATTATTTAGATGCCAGAATGAAAGTTTCATTGCCAGAATATATGGTTAAATCTATGATTGCTCATGTCAATGAGCATAATTTATTGGATAAGCTATCAAAAAAGTGGGATACTTCAATTAAAGAACTTGATTCTAATGTTGAGGATTTGGCAAAGTATGTTGTTGAAGGGATTATAGATGTAATTGATTCTTAACTCTTTGATCCTTAGTGTGAAGTCATTTAAATACCTATTTTAGCAATATTTCCAAATCTTGTTGAATTGTTAGAGATTTCATTGAAGTATTTTATATAGGTTTGCAGAAGTAGTTCACTTCTGGATTCCCCAATCGCTAAAGTGGTGGTCTGCGCATTTATTTTCATGTTTTTTGGAGTTGCATTGACATCTGATATCGCCAAAAGTGCGATTGTTGCTTATGTTCATTACCTAAGCTTTATGCTTTGTTTTGGAGCATTGGTTTTTGAAAGGGTCCGACTTAAGCCGCAACCCAACCGTCAGGAATCTATTGCAATGGTTGTTGCAGATGTGATTTATGGAGTCGCTGGACTGGCCTTACTAGTAAGCGGTATTTTGAGAGTTAAGTATTTTGGGGTAGGAGGAGAGTTTTATACCCAAAATCCTATTTTCTGGGCTAAAGTTGCACTTTTTGTTTGCGTTGGTTTGCTATCTCTTTACCCAACAATTACATATATTTTATGGGCAATACCTTTGAGTAAAGGAAATTTACCTCAAGTACCAGAGAATTTAGTTTTGAGATTACGCCTAATGATTAATTTTGAAATCATTGGATTCACTTTAATTCCACTTCTTGCAGTTTTCATGTCTAGAGGTATTGGCCTTTCAAGTTGACTTGAAGATACATTTTTTAAATTATTTTATTTGTAGTTTTTATATAAAATTAGGAATTAGCAAAAGTCTCTAAGCTCTTCCCACTTTTTTAGGCCAATTTTTATATCATTAATCCCTTCTAAATTTCCATTTATTGTCATTGCCTTTATAAGTGATTGAGTCGCTTTTATCCCTAAGTTAGCTGCATCATATTGCTTAGCACATCCGGATATTTCATCTCCAGATTTGAATTCTTTTTCAGCATCTAGCAGAAGGTTACTTGCCTCCATTCTTTTTTCATTCCAGGCATTCATATAATATTTAAAATCTTTTTGCTCATTAGCCTGAGCAGAACTTGAATTACCTAAAAGTATTAGTATACATAAAATTAACCTAAAGATATGCCTAGCTGCATACTTTGGAATTTTATCTCTGAAATTGAAAGCCTTACCAAAAAATGGATTTTTTAGGAACTGGAACTTAGTATTCAATGTTTATATAAAGCTATAACTAGTATGCCTTCTCAAGAATGAAACTACTTATTACTTTATTTTTAGTAGTATTTGAAGTATCTCATCTTTATCCTAAAATACTATTAGAGAAGGTTAAACTTACTTGGCCTTTGCACTTGACTTGAAGTGGAGACACTCTTAAAGATTAATTAATAATATGCAAATATTCTTTGTTTAATTATTCATCAATGCTAATCCTTAAGGATTAATTATAGGTTGAATTTGACTTTTTAAGGAGCTCCATTGCACTTTTGCACAGCTATCACATTAACATTTGCGTGTGTTTTACTCCGCTTCCATAATTGATTAGATACCTCGCCAATGCAGGCTAGTTCGGCTGATGTTTTTATTGCTATTGGAAGTTGGCTAATGGCTAATACATAGAGAGCCAAAACTGGTGCCAGTGAAGAAGGTTTCAATGAAAAATCTATATCTATTAGGAATTCTAGTAAGGAACCTCTTCGCTGTTTCCAATATATCATTTAATTTTTAATCTTCTACGTATCTATTTTCTCCTGTTGCTTGTATACTTAATCAATTAATTCTTCGCTATGGTCGCAGTTTTAGCCGCACTGCTTGCGTCATCTGCGTGGACCTTTGCTAGCTTTATTTGGAGATCTCAGTCAAATTATTTTCCTCCAATTGATATTAATTATATAAAGAATATATTTGCAGCATGTATTTTTATTCCTATTCTTTTCACAATAAATTGGTTGGATAATTGGGTGTATCTCGGGACATTATTTCTTAGCGGAGTTTTAGGTATAGCCCTAGGAGATACTTTTTACATATTGTCTCTTCAGAAAATGGGCACCAGAAAAACTTTATCTGTAGAAGCAATTTCCCCAATTCTCGCTATGCTTTTGGGTTCAATAATTATGGATGATAAAATCAAATACAATTCATGGCTAGGAGCTATAATTGTAGCAATTTCTTTGTTTTTTTTGGTTTCTCAAAATTACAGTGGAAAGCAAGATCGTAAATCTATTAATATTGCTATTGTATATGCCTTTTCTTCAATAATATGTGCAATTATAGGCGCCATGTTATCAAGGATAGTACTATTGAACTCAAGTTTAAACCCTATTCAAACTACTGAAATTAGATTAATAGCTGCAATAGTTGTTCTATTTCCTTTTGCTAAAGTTGGTTTTGTTGATCAAATAAAAATAATGTCAAAAGCTACTCTGCAAAAACTTGTAGCGGCAACTCTTCTTGGAACAAATCTTGGAATAGTTTTTCAGCAGGTTGTTTTTAAAATGCTACCAGTTGGTCTTGGTTGGACTTTACTAAGCACTTCGACGCTTTTTTCTTTATATGTTGCAAGATTAGAGGGAGAATCTCTTAATAAGCTCAGTATATTTTATTCTATAACTACTTTTTTAGGAGTCTTAATTGCCTTGAATTAAATAAGGCATTATAAAAAATTCTAGTGAATAACTTTGAATCTTTTTTTTCTAACTTTACAGATAGGGCAGGTCCAACTTTCGGGAAGGTCTTCGAAGCTTGTACCCGGTGAAATTCCTTGAGTTGGATCTCCAGTCAAAGGGTTATATGTGTAGATGCAGTCTTTGCATCTGTATTTTCTTTGAATTAGAGTTGAATCCATCTGTTTACTATTCGCTTTGATTAATCTGCCAATCTGAGCCTCTAATTGCTGTATTTGAATACAAAACTTGATTTTTTTTAAACTATTTGTAAATTGTTGCCTTTATGATTAATTAGGCATCAGACTTATATAGGTTAAAGTTACATTGTACTTTATTGCTTAATAAACTGGATCTAGGAAATCTGGGTAAAGAGCATCCTCTTTTATTAATGGGTTAAATCTAGACAATTTCTTGGTAAGCCACTTTGAGAGTGGAGTCATATTAATCCCTATACTATCGGCTAAATCTTGTAGATATTGTATATCTGCTCCATAACCAGCATTCTCAATCCAGGTTGCCATTATTCCTAGATCATATTCAATAGCTTGTATAACTACTCTAGGTACGAAAAGATATTTGACTTTATTGCGTTCGCCTTGGAGGCGTTCCAAAAGTGAAGCCATTTCAAGCCCAGTTAATTCTTCTGTGGCAAGATTGATTGATTGATTGATGAATTTACTCGGATGAGTAAATGCTCCTGTAGCCCAGGCTCCAATGTCGTCTACAGCTATTGTTTGCCACGGGATATTGGGACTTACTATTCCTGGGAAAAATCTTTTAGATATTTCTAAGGCCGGTATTTTACTGTTAAAGTTTTCGAAATAGCTTGCAGGACGTAAAATTGTCGATAATTTTTCTAGCCCATGATATCTAATGTAATCTTCAATACTCCATTTAGTAGAGAAGTGGCCTGGAGGATTGGCATTTGCTAATGGATTCTTTGGTTTGCAGATTGAGCTAAAAATAAAGTGCTTCAAAACTCCATGATTACTTTCTTCTTTGACAGCATCAATTAGATTGCGACCTTGTTGAATCTCGTATTCTTTAACCATACTTCCACGGAAGATTTTCCATCCCTTAGTCGGAGTTGAGTTGCCAAAAATTCCATAGGCTCCTCTAAAACTTTTCTTCAGACTTTTTTTGTCTAGTAGGTCACCCTGCAGAATTTCCACATTGGGCAGTTTGGAGAGCGTTAATGCACACTCGCTTGCGGGATTTCGAGTGATCGCTCGAACATGGAAGGATCCATTTTTTGATAAATGTCGTACAACCGCACTCCCTTGACGGCTTGTCGCCATTGTTACGGTAATTATGGGCTTTTTTTGAGAGAGAACTAAAGGACTACTGCCTTTCCAATTAGCTTTCTTAAGGACCAAGATCTTAGAAGAAATTATTGTTACGCAATGTAATCGATTTCTTTAAGAAATGTGAAGTTGATTGGATAAGGGCTTTCGATTCCGCGTCGCCCTCCTACTTAGCAGGCTTGAAGTAAGGCAGCGCTATAGGTCTCGGTAAAAAAGAAAACTTTCCTGGAGTGATTGGGACATGAGAGAAAGTGTAGGAGCCTAATGAATTAGCAGTATCTTTGTATTGTTTGTTGCCGGCGTCAAAATTCAAAACCAAATTTTGTATGGAATCAAGCTCAAGGTGAGACCCGATCCTAATGAGGTATTAATCTTTTAATACTCTGTGCTTTCTTAATAGCTTTATATTTCTTAATTATTTAGGTTTCATTTGTTCTCGTGCTTTCCTTAAAACATTTATATACAGATCTTCGTCAATCTCTCTAATGTCATATTCCGAAGGTTTTGCGCCATGTCGGTATTCGTGAACGACGACCCAGCAATAACGCTCTATTTCACTAACTCTATTTGCAGAAATTTCGATGACCTTATCTGCTAATTGCTTGATAAGACTTCGCTGATATTCCATAGAAAAAGAGTTCAATTAATTTTATATCTAGATGATTATTATAGCTTTAAGCTTCCGTGGGATTTGATTTGTACTATTATTCTATTAAGATCATTTTAATCAAGAATAATGTCAAACACACTAATAATCTTTTCAGTCCTTGATCCAAGAACCTGGTTTTTTCTTAAAACATTTGCTGTGCTTGGTCCTTTTTCAATATTTGTATTATTGCTATCTCTTAGCAAGATTCAGGAGAAAAGCCCTGACAAGATCAGATGGAAATAAATATAACTTTTCTTTTATCATTAGTATGTTTATGAGCTTATGGTTAATTAATATTAGCATTTATAAGCGTTTTGTTGTTTATTTTAAGCTGACTCTTTAACTCTTTAGTCTTTTTTTTTATATAAGCTATGACTGCTTAAGTGTCTAGATAGATGTCTTTGGCTAATCCCAAGTATTTAAGATCTTTAGAAGCAAGAGGCTTGAGATGGCAAATTCTCTTAGAGTCTGATTAAAACGATAATTTAGCATTTCATAAATAATCAGAATTTTAGTTAGTGGCCCATTAATAGTGACTTAAGGTAGTTTTCTTTTGTTGTTGCAATGAGGGTATTAACTAGGTTGATAATTTTTAAGTGCTTGTGTAAATTAATTAAAATAATCCCCAATAATTCTTAAGGTGTGGATCTTTATCAATTCCCTGAAATTTACTTGCTAATCAGCTTTATTGCGGAGCGAGATTTGCTAAGGATTTCATCTTTGAGGGGAACAAATCCTAGTTTAGATGCTTTATTTTGATATTTTTCACTAAGAAGTTGATTAAAGACTTCTTGAATTGCTTGAGTTTTATTGCCGTTTCCGGTTTTGTAGGCCAAAATCCAAGTAAGGGTGGAAATTGGGTAAGCACCTTTCGTGATTGGATTCGGATTTTCCCCCGCTAAGTTGTTGTCTAATTTAATATCATTTAGGGCCTCGCTACCAGAGTTGATATCTGGTTTTATAAAATTTCCATATAAATTTTGGAGTGATGCTGATTTGATTTCACCTTTGATATAGGACTGATTTAAGTAGCCAATTGCTCCGGGGGTATTGCGGATGATCCCTGCAACTCCGGCATTGCCTTTTGCTCCTATGCCTGTAGGCCAATTAATTGATTTTCCGGTGCCAAGGCCCCATTCTTTCGAGAATGCTTGCATGGAATTAGAAAAGGCTTTGGTTGTTCCAGAGCCATCAGATCGGTGGACCCAGATCAACTTGCCTGAAGTGCAGCCAAGTTGACTCCAATCGTTGATAATCCCAAGAGCAACTCTCACTGCTTGCTTTTGAGTTAGCTGTAAATCGCAGCTTGGTTTGTTGTATCCAAAGGCAATTGTGCCTCCAATAATAGGTATTTGAACTAATCCACGGGTAATTTTGGCAATATCTTTGGTTTTCATTGGATCATCCGAAGCGCCAAAATCAATGGTTTCATCGATAAACGCTTTGCGGCCAGAGCCTGACCCTATTGCCTGGTAGTTCACCTTCGGGCCGCCTGCTTTAGCTAAATCAGAGAACCAACGGGTGTATACCTTTGCAGGGAAAGTTGCCCCTGCACTGCTTAGACGAACATTTAATGATTGATCAGATGATCCACAGGATGTTACGTATGTACATAGGATAACCAGAGAAGAAAATGCAACTGCCTTATTTGATAAAGTCATTCAAGTCTCAAAAACTTGTAATCAAATTACTTTAATAAGGAATAAAAGTCAGTGCTCTTAAGGTTATTAATTTTGAAAACTCTATATCTTGGCTAAGTATTCTAGTGCTGATGGTCGTTGTCTCTTGCCCATGATTCTTCGTAATCTTCAAGTTGTTCCTTGGTCCATGAATAACCGGTCTCTGAGGATACAACCGAAGTTGGCTTGTCGTCAGTTTTAAGAAATTCCATTCAAAGAACTTACAACCATTAAGTAAAATCCCTTAAATTTTTTATTTTGTCTATAGATTTGTGTTCCTGAGCTCTTTAAAAGCTTTTTTCAGCTTGTTTTTATCTAGAGCCTTTTCTGCTTATAAATCAAATGAGACTAATTCCTTTTGTATATTTGATTTTTATGAAAAAACTGGGTTAAATAAAGTTCCGTGAAGACGCTTGATAAGAATGGCTGATATTTGGCAGAGTATCTACATTTCAGATTATTGGAACAGGATCACTCGTTAATTTAAGTATGAATAAGAGAAACGCTGAATCGATAACCACTTGTCTCACTATCAATTATGCGCCATTTTATAAAAGCAATATTTCCCGGAAATGATTCTCTTTACAATTTCGATAATCTTGGCTTTAGCAGTTTGGAGCGTATTTGCACTGATTGCTAAGGTTCCCCATCAACAAGAGATAAAAGATACCTTGCTTAAACTTGGCTTTCATTTTGCTGAAATGATTAAAAGTATAAAGAAGCTTGTCTTACTGCTTTTGAGAGACTTGATAGAAACTGATTTAAGCATCCTTGTTAATTCTCTGACAAATAAAACTTTTAGTCAGAAAAAGACTTTTACTGTTTCAAGTGGTTTGGAAAATGAAAAAACTCATAAAATTGATTCTAAAAAAGAGCAAAAAAATCAAATTATAGATTTATCTGATAAAGAGCTTGACGAAAATAAAGAAGCGGCATGAATAAATTTATTTAGAAGATATTTTTTAAATTATTTCTTGATAATTCATTACAGAATTATTTTTTTCCCTGAAGAAATCGATTTTGATAAGGTTATTTTTTAAGCTAGATTATTAATTTCCTGTTAAACCATTAAGATCTTTGGATCAATCAAGCCTGTAATAATGCCTATTACAACCATGAAGATTGTAATAACCAGAAGAGCTACAGGCCAAATAAATTTTAACCTTTCCATAGTTTAAATTTTTAACCCTTGAACCTAAGTTATCATTGAATTAATACTTCAGATATTAAGAAATAAATAAGTTCTTGCCTTGGCTCGTTAATGCCTTTTCATTGTAGCTCTAAGTAAATAATGGTTATTATGCTTAGTCAAAAATCTCTAATTTTAATAGGAGTGTCCACCATTGCAATGCATAACTTTACTGGAAAGTCCTGCTGGATTAACACCATCTATGCTTGATGTATTTTCAATGCATTCGTTTTGACTTCTAGCCCATTGTGTAAGAGGGATGATTCTTATAACACCTGTTATTAGAGCAGCGGTACTGATTGCTGCAAGGAAAGGGTAAAGATAGCTTTTTGATATGGTTTCTAGAGATTGGTTTATTTTTTGGCCATTAACTTCCTCGATTGAAATATCAAGAGGTTGAGAATAGTTTTCTTGGCTTCCGTCTCGAACAAGTGATAAAGCTGAATCAGGTTGACCCTTGGCAGGGGTGCTGTATGAAGTAAGAGATTTTGAACCTTTTGATTTGGGTATTGCTTGGGCCACGTCTTGAATCACAACAATGGTTGCCACAAATAACTCCTTAAGTCCTTCTATACCTTCTCGAAGGTCTTGTCTTAGAAGGACTTTTCTATCTTCTCCAGAATTTTTTGAGGTGTTTTGGCTCATATCTCTTTATAGAGAGAAAGGGAGCACATATCAAATTTTTTCTTTGTTAAATTTTAGGTTATTGATAAAAAGGGTAAAACCGACCTCTTTTCATTCAATGAAGGAAGGAGAGGTCGGTTTTGTGAAAAAGTCGAAAGGGTTGAAGCTTCTGGCGATTGGTTTCCTGGGGCCAAGTGTCCAGGTGTAAGGCTGATAAAACTCCATTAGGGCACCTAAACGATGCAGAGGAGTGCCATTGGCTTGACGCGCCTATATCTACTCGCAAGGAATAGAAATCATTGATCCTTGTCTCACCATTTTGATAGGCCAGCCCACTTTTTATTGAGACTGTTGGAGCAGGGACCAGAAGTCAGATTGCTTCTTCTAGGTGCTCAGGTGGCGTATCTACCATGTTTGGCGCCTCCAAGTTCGTTGTAAGCATTGTTGGACGTGCAGAAGGAAAAAACAATCAGTCTTAATGCCTATAAGAGCAACGAAAGCCTTGAAAATTTTATTGTCCTTAGGTCAGTTTTTTAACATCTTTTGCAGCACAATCCTTTTACTAAACGTCATTTTTGAGTACAGGATTTCATATATCTTTTAGCTGCTCCTTGTTGGCGCATGCCTTGCTATATGAGTTGGCTAGCATTTCAGGTATGGTAATTCACCTTCTTGGGAAGTGATCTCAGTACAATTGACTAAGTCATAAAGCTATGCAAATAGCACAAGGTTGTTTGTGAATTCAGTTGCCTCTGCAATTTCTGCTTCATGTACTAAATTCATGCTAGATCCTTCTTTTAGGAATAGTTTGTAGATCTTGACATTACAAATCAATCAAGGTGATTTGCCTAATAATTGATTGATGGAATTCTAGAGTACTTGATTTGAACTTAACGCCTCTAGGATGACATCCTTTCCTGATTTATAAGGTTAACTCGCGTGTCCAAAGAATTGATGAACTTAATCGAAGAACTTAGAGCACTGGGGTGGAGTCAGGAAGGTGCTCGTCGATATGCAGAATTGCTGAAGGATCATTCACTTTATATGAGTGATTCTCAGACAGAAATGCTATTCATCGTTTTAGGAATCTTATTGGCGGCAATCGTAATCATTGCATTTTTGGAATCAGTTTTAAGTGAAACAAAGAAAGAGACTGAATCAGGAGAGGTCAAGGTTGGCAATCTAATAGAAAGTGATAAAATAAAAGAAGAAAAAGTTGAACTTGAAGCTACCCAAGAACTATCCTCTCCATCTGTTGACTTGATTCCAATGAAGGAGCAATCTGAATCAGACGTTGCAGTAAGAGATGAGATGCAATTTCCCCGACCTACTTCCAGGGGGCTTAAAGAAATATCAGTAGACACAGATAAGGTGATTAGGCATATAATTTTTATATCTATTTTCTTTTTTGAGCTTTTAGTGAAAGCATGGAATACCTTTTTCCCTAGTTCTGATGACCTGGCTAAAGATGTAATTAAAACCTTGGAAATTTCCCCTATCAAGAAAGAACTGTCAACTAAAACTGATTCTGAGCTTCGGCAATTTTTACAAGGAATGCATGTGATTGATAGTTTTAATAGAGAGCAGATGATAAATTTGATTTTGTCTAACCCTAAAGCAATTAGGAAATTGTCTTTTGAAAACCGAAAGTCGATTTTGATGAGCAAAAAAAATAATGAGCTGAGAACTTTATTGTCTGGTGTGGAAAAAATTTCTAGCCTTAAAAAATCTGAACTAGTAGAGAAAGTTTTATATATAGAGTATGGAAATGAAGATTCCTTATAGTTTTTATGCCCATGATTTATTTTTTTGATAGGTCAATAGCTTTAATGATATTGCTCCTCTGGAATTATTTATCAATTTTGCATAGCCAACCGATTTTACTAATTCATAATAATATAGATAAGAAGTCCTTTTTGGTCAGTATTTATTTGCAAAAACTTACTCATGATATATTGAAGTTAAAATTGTTTCGAATTAACTTTAAAAAGAATAATTACTTGCAGGCATGAAAGATAACCTGCCAAATTTGAGGTCTGTTTTTCCACTGGCTTTTGCTTTAGGTATGACTTGGTTGATGTATCGTGCCATTAAAAATCAGGATCGAATTACAGCTCGCCAAAAAGAGCTCAAACAGGCTTTGTTGGCTAAGTCCAGAAGAGAAAGACGAAACTCCCTCTTAGGGATTTAATATACTAGCTTTATGTCCCTCTCCTCTATTTTTAGGATCTTGAAGTAAATTTTTAATTTCTTATAAATAGGCAAATCAAACTTCTCAGATTACTTTGATGTTATTAATGTATTAAGAAAATCCTGCCATTCCTTTAGGCATGATTCTAGATTGTATCTTGGATTAAGTTTAGACTTTAACTGATTGACTGGATCTAAACCATATTGAATGGATTGATTTATTTCATCTTGGTTGTTGATATTTGTCCAAGAAATACTACCTTCTTCTGCTATACCTTCTGTAGCTTCACATCTATTAGTCAGGATATTTGCCCCACATGAAATTGCTTCAAAGAAACTCCAACTTGTGATATATGGCCTAGTAAAATAACAATGTAGATTGCTTCTCCATAGTAGATTCCTGTAGTCATTGTAGCTTAAAGTCCCAGTAAAATAAATATTTTCTTTTACTACATGATTATTTATTTTTTCCATTAAATATTGTTTCCAACTGCCATTATGACTTGGAGCTGGGTAACTATAGATTGAACAGTCTTTCCCTGCGATTACAACTTTTAGATTTTTATTCCTTGAGAATGTGCTGGGCAAAGCATTTATAAATTCTGGGAACCCTCTTAAAGGTTCCATGCCTCTTGTGGCGTAACTGATAATTTTTTCGCTAGGAAGTATTTGAAAGGTTTCTCCAGATTTTTGATTCTTTAGGCTTAATATATTTTTTTTGAAATCTTTAGATGCTGAGTGGAAGAAATTTGTATCTATTCCATCAAAAATAACCTTGAGTTTTTTATGATAGGTTGCTGGAAATTGACTTTTTTGCCATTGCGTCGGTACAATAGCTGCGTCGCATAATTCGAGCTCTTGAAGTATTAACATATTACGTAAATTTATTTTATGCGAATCTTTTATTGAGAAGTTCTTTTTCATATATTTAGCTGTTTCTGATTTGAGCCACCATTCGAAGTAACCAATGATTTTGCTTTTTGGAAATAGATCTCTTAAAAATAAACCAAACCCTCTGCCGCCATAGGTTATAATTAATTCAGGGATAAAATTTTCTTTTTTTAGATCTTTCAATGCATTCATTGTCGCTTGAGCATTGATAAATCCGCCTTCTATATGCCTTAGGTATTCATTCAATGGGGGATGATTTATACGTATCAATTTAAGTGACTTGACTTGGAGATTTTTTATATGATTTTGGATATAAACTTTATTTGCAGTCAAAAATATAATTCTATGTTTATTACTAGAAGACATTTGAGAGCATAGATATTTAAACTGTGCAGGATAATTGTTGTGAATAAAGAGAATATTCATTTAATTTTTGAATTTGCTCTTTTTAAATTATAGAATTTTCTGCAATAGTACTATTAAGAAAATTTTTTGGCCTTTTATTGGAGATTACTCATAAAAAACCGACCTCTTTTCATTCAATGAAGGAAGGAGAGGTCGGTTTTGTGAAAAAGTCGAAAGGGTTGAAGCTTCTGGCGATTGGTTTCCTGGGGCCAAGTGTCCAGGTGTAAGGCTGATAAAACTCCATTAGGGCACCTAAACGATGCAGAGGAGTGCCATTGGCTTGACGCGCCTATATCTACTCGCAAGGAATAGAAATCATTGATCCTTGTCTCACCATTTTGATAGGCCAGCCCACTTTTTATTGAGACTGTTGGAGCAGGGACCAGAAGTCAGATTGCTTCTTCTAGGTGCTCAGGTGGCGTATCTACCATGTTTGGCGCCTCCAAGTTCGTTGTAAGCATTGTTGGACGTGCAGAAGGAAAAAACAATCAGTCTTAATGCCTAAGAAAAGGTAGTTCAGTCTGTAAATTGGCTAAGTAAACAAGCACAACCCTTAAGAAGCTTTTATTGCTAACTAAAGAGATGCAAAGGTTTTCCTGTGCATATGAAAGAGTTCACTTCGTTTTTAGGTATTCTCAAATTTTTTTTTCGCTAAAGGCTTTTCTGATCTCTCTGCCCCGTTGGAAAAGTTATTAAGTTTTCAAGGTCTTCCCTTCCAATATCCGCTAGTAATTGCTATTTAGAATATATAAAAATGTGATTCGGTTTTTAGGCTATGGGAAGTTGGCTTATTGATCTGCCGCGTTTGTTTATTTGGGTTGGAGCCTGCTCATTGTTTTTTATTTTTGCGGGTGGTTCTATCCTTTTTGCAAGGCAAGACTCTACTGACGCGAAGAAAATACAAGAGAATAAAGCACTACTTAAGCAACTTTTGGAAGGCTTTGGACTTGAGCTGCCTGCTGAATTAAGAGAGCCTGACAATGTAGCTTTTAAAACTAGAAAAAATCATTAGAATTTATATGAATATATAGAATCTTAATTAAGATTTTGTCCTCTACTTTTATTTTATTCGCCATTATTTATTGAAGTTCAAAAATATCGTTCTTTTTGTTTTTTAGTAAATTAGGTCTGTACCTTATGATTGATCCTTATAGGCATGTTGCATTAGTACTTCAATGCCAACAATGTTTAGGGCCCCGATTTCAGTAGCATTAAGCCGTACTAATGGAGCCATTCCGTCTTCATATGCTTCTTTCCATCTTGGTGCGCATAGGCACCAATGATCGCCAGGTTTAAGTCCAGGGAAGTTAAAATCAGGGATCGGAGTGCTCAGGTCATTCCCTTGGGCTTTGCTATAAGTCAGAAATGATTCAGTTACGACAGAACAAATAGTATGCTGACCAATGTCAGAATCGTCGGTTTTACAGAATCCATCTCGGTACCAACCAGTAATTGGTTTACAGCCACAAATTTCTAATTGTTTTCCTAGAACATTCAGGATGCCTCTTTCAGAAGGGGTTGGGGATTGCATCTATTTTTCTGTTTGAGCTTTCTTTTATAAGTCAAATTTGCTTCTCGCGCTTGAGTGTCGACCTTTTCTTGGGCGAAGTTCAGCCTAGGCCAGCTATTAACAGGTGTAAAACTTGATTTCCCTGTACAAGTGATATGAGCTTTTTTTGAGTGAACTGAACATATTGCTGCCATGGCAATGAGTCTTGAGGAAGTTGGGAGGGGCGAATCGAATAGTTTCTGTAGGCACTCTCTTGAGTTGAAATACCTAATAAAAATTGTGCTGTTTGTTCTCTTGGGCATGAGTAGGTTTCTCTTTGAGAGCCATTAAGCAATCAATTTTGTAAAGATCTAAGGAAAAACTGTTTTGATGACTTGCAACTCAGCTATTAATAAGGCGTTTTTCAAATTTATTGATGATTGATTTAGTAACCCACATCCTTACGGTTCCCCCTCATCCATCTGATCTTGGCTTGGTTAAGCCTTTAGGTGGCTTTGCGCTTGTGCCAGCAATTTTTGGCTTGATAGCAATTTTCCAAGTTTTTCAGTTTGTCTATTATGGCCTTCCGCAAAATGAACCCAAGGATGGATGGGGTCTAGGATCTGACTCAACACTGTTTTCCTATCGCTGGAAACAGTTTTTTGGAGTTCAGATTTTAGCTATACTTGTTGGTGTTTCAGTTATCATTGCTGGGCCTGATCTTATATTTTTCCCTTTGGGATTGAAATAAATAAAATAACTGAATACTAAAAAAATAAACGCCCATCCTTTTTTAGGTATGGGCGTTTTCTAGTAAAAGATATAATCTGCTATTGATTGATGATTTCCAGAAATATCAGGCATTGTATTTATTCTTCTGGATTATGTTAGTATTGAATTAATATTTGACTTGTTCTTTATTATTTGAGTCAGTGGATTCTGAAGATTATAAGGTTATAGAAAGGAGCTCTCCTTTGTACTTTTACTGGCAATCATCTCAGAATGAAAGAGAAGAAAGACATAGATTGTTAAAGGCCAATCTTCTTAGTCCATATGTTGATCTTTTTCGGGAAGAGCCGTATAAGTGGGAGATTTTGTTTCAAACTATAGTTCGAGAAATTAATGAAGGAGAAGAGGTCTTGGCTATGGGATTAAAGCTCTTGATGGATACAATTGCATTGGAAGAGAGAAATAAAACCTTGAAAGCTTTGACTGAGAATGATTTATTGGGAGAGCATTTGCTTTCTCAAATTATTGATCAAGAAAGAAAACTAGTGCTTTCCAAGGGAAACCTGCTAAGAACCATAAGGGTGCTGAATGCGATTTTCTTTAATCCATATGGGATTGAAATTAGAAGAAGACGATTCCTTTATGAGCATACTGGCTTCATTGCAAATTCATTTCGCAAGATCTTGTGTCCCAAAGGGAAGTAATTTTTTGGTATGAATGGGTTGAAAAGATGCTTTTATTCTCAAAAGAGAGAGGTTTACTTATTCTAGCCTTTGGCTATTGACTTTATTGATTCCAATAAATTTTTCGAGAAAGTAATCAATTTAGACAGTATTTATTTGCTTGTTCCCAATCTTGTGATGTAACTCCCATAGATAAAATAGTGTATATGGGCAAAGCAATAGCCCTGCTATAGGGATGATTAGGTATTCCATGGCAATTAATACTATTCTTTTTAGTTATAGCTAGGGTTGTTGCTTTTGAAAATATAATGAGTGAATATAACTAGTCTTCTTTTTATGTAGGCCTTAGGGTTAGGGTTTAAGCCTTTGCTTTTTTGGGTTAATGCTTGCGTGGCTAACTCTAGTAATTTTCGGTTAAGTTAAATGTTGTGAAGTCTAGATTGATATTTTTTAGAAAATCTTCATAAGTCATACGAAGAGCTTATTGGCATATCTTTATTGGCGTCTATTTTTTGGAATAGAGCATCAAAGCTTTCATTCCTATCCATGGAATTTTATGCCTGACTCTGATTATTTATATGTGGAGTCATTAATTCTCGGAAATGTTCTCCTCTTTCTTCAAAATTTACGTATTGATCAAAGCTCGCACATGCAGGCGAAAGTGAAATTGTTTTTGCTCCTAATTGATTCATTCGCTTCAATGCTTCTAGTGAAGCATGCTTGAGATCCCTGCAATTTATTATCGGTCCTCGGAATTCCGACTGAATAATTAATTTTTCTAATTTATGTGAGTCTTCTCCAAAGACAATTATAGCTACTACTGATTCTTTAAGTTGATTTAGCCAGGCTGAGGGATTTCCTTCCTTAAGTTGCCCTCCGGCAATTGTTATTGTTGGTTTTTCAATGGCCTTAAGTCCTACTCTTGCAGCTTCAAAATTGGTCGCTTTGCTGTCATTAAATATAGTGACGTTATTTATTTCCCCTAGCCGTTCTAATCGGTGTGGGACCCCTGGAAATGTTTTGAGGCTTTTTGCTATTTGATTGGTAGGAATGCCTACTTCAAGAGCCGCAGCAGTAACTAATAGTAGATTTTGAAGATTGTGTTTCCCTGGAATTTTAAAATCTGATACTGGGAACAAGTTGCCCTGATTAGATGTAACCATTCCTTTTTTATTTATCCAGAATGATGCCGGATTTTTATCCGTTCCTGGCCCTTCTGCACTTATCCAGATGCTATTTTTATATTCTGATCTTATTTTGCGTAAGTTTGGGTCATCCCAGTTGAAAATACGTATTTTTGATCTTGTTAATAGCCCTTGTTTAATTGACTGGTAGTTTGAAAAACTTTTGTGCCGTTCTAGATGGTCCTCTGTAAGATTTGTCCATATGCCAATTGAGGGATTAATTTCTACAGCTGATTCTATTTGGTAGCTACTTAATTCCATGATTACCCAATCAAGTAAGTCATGTTTTTTTTGTTTGTAATTAAGGGCGAGCTCTGTTGCTGAGTAACCCATATTCCCTGCCATTGGAGCATATATGTCATTGTTTTGAAGTACATGGTTTAGAAGATGAGTGACTGTTGTTTTCCCATTAGTTCCAGTTATTCCTATCCATGGAATTTGTTTGAGGTATTTCCAAGCAATAGCGACTTCTCCATGAATGGATACTCCTTTGCTTCTAAGTGCATTGAGAGTTGGATGGTCCCAGGGAACTCCTGGACTTGTTACTACTGAGTGAAGTTTGTTGTCCCATTCGTTGAAGGAATTCAGCTCAAGATCTGCAGAAAGTTTTACCTCAATGCCTTCTTGCTTTAAGACGTTGGCTAAATGACAAAAATCTGGACTCCTCGATTGTTCTAGAACTATTACTTGAAAGCCCTCATGATTGAGTAATCGAGCGGCACCAATTCCTGAGCGGCCTAGTCCGATTACAACAGTGATTGGTTTCAAAGATGGCTTCCCTTCCAAGTTTGATGGGCGATACTGGAATCGAACCAGTGACTCCTACCGTGTCAAGGTAGTGCTCTACCTCTGAGCTAATCGCCCGTATATCTGCCATTCAAATTTAATGCACGCTGTTCTTAAGTTGTGCAGTTGGCAGCAGATGCTCACGTTATTAGGAACGAAGCATCTCTACTCTCCATCGCTGCCGTTTTGTTTGCTCGAGACTTAGTACCTCTAAGTTCCCTCTATCTTCAAGTCGAAGACGATCACCAACACTTAATTCTTTGCAAGGTTGTTTCACTGCTTGCCAGTTAAGACGTAGGCGTCCATTTTTAATTTCAGAGACAATTTTAGACCTTGACATTCCAAACCCCGCGGAAGCTACAGCATCTAGTCTTTTAGAGGCTTCAACGCTTGTTACTTTTTTGGGGATTCTTGGCGATGGAGGCTGTAGTTGATCAATGCTTACGCTTTTGCAAGTAATTGGTATGCCTCTCACTTGCCCGATTTGGCCATTTAAAGTTTCACTAGCTTCTGGTGTGCAAATTGCTTCAGCTCCTCTATTACCCTTGATCCAAATATCACCTAAATTTTCAGAATGAATGCCTAGTGATTGAAGTGCTTGATTTATATCTTGAGGACTAGGCGTGTCAAATAGGAAGTTTCCTTGAATTATTAGTCCATGTATAGGTATTGCTTCATTGGAAAAGTTTTTTTGAGGGTGATTACGTTTGCATTCAAGTCTTTTCCTTTCGGCACAGGGATGTCCCCCTTCAGCTTTGCATTCCAATTCAGAAATTTTTTTCATTTTCAGTAAGGCTTCTTCAATAAGCGGGGCAGAGGTAAAGGGACTCCAAGTGGTTTGCCAAGTGCGCATAACAGTTTCTGCTTGGACTAAAAGTTGCTCCATGAACTTTGGATCTAAGGAGTCGGTAAGGAATTCTTTTCGAGGTATTTTCATAGATCGTTGATCTGTACAACTTCAATTGGTTTTGTTCTCTGAAAAATTTGCCAGGGCAGTTCTGTCTCTAATGGGGTCTCAATAATTAGCAGCCAACGCCCTTCTAAACTCTTTTTCCTAAGACTTTGAATGTCTCCTGTTTTATCTGAGTTCACACTTGCAGCTGCTACATAGCTACCTAGCAAACCAGAGCCCATTCCTAATAGACCTCCCATAAGAGGTTCTCCTAGTTGGCCTAGCCCTAATTCTGTAAAGGTTTGAAGGCCAGTCATTTCGCTAAACACAAGCCCAGTTAAAAAGCCAAAAGGCATTAACCAGACGGCCATAGTTTTTTGACGGCTTTTGCGTGCAAGCTTTGGATTTAACAAGCTAAGGCTGTCAAAGTCAAAAACTTTGATGTTGAATTCGTTCGAAGGGGGCTGAGGCTCTGGTTCTGCGTTTGCTTGCTTGGAGGTAAAAGGTCTGACTAATTGACAGCGTCTAAGAGGTGTTTGACTGCTCTGTAGTTGGCCAATTAACTCAGTTGCGCCAAGCTTCTCTTCAAAAACCACGACAGATGTAGGCAAGATTTTCTCCTGAATTGTTTGAATTCTGAACCCTGTTGGGTACAACTCAATCCAAAACTGCTTAGCTCTCTAAAGTTCTGTAAGGCAACACTGCTCCATATTTATGACAAAAGTTTTAGTTTCTGATCCTATTGATCAGTCAGGGATAGAGATTCTTGGCCAAGTTGCTCAGGTGGATCAAAAGATTGGATTAACTGAGGATCAGCTCAGATCAATTATTGGTGACTATGACGCCTTGATGATCCGTTCAGGTACTCAAGTAACTTCTGAGGTGATTGATTGTGCTGAAAAACTGCGAATTATTGGTAGAGCAGGTGTTGGTGTGGACAATGTTGATATTCCAGCTGCGACAAAGCGTGGAGTGCTAGTAGTGAATTCTCCAGAAGGGAACACTATTGCAGCTGCAGAACATGCATTGGCAATGCTGTTGTCACTCTCTCGACATGTTCCCCATGCACATGGAAGTACGATTTCAGGAGGATGGGATCGAAAGAAATATGTGGGAAATGAGCTCTATAAGAAAAAACTTGGAGTAGTTGGTTTAGGCAAGATTGGATCACATGTTGCCAGAGTGGCAAGGGCTATGGGGATGGATGTAATTGCATTTGATCCATTTATTTCTGCTGAACGCGCTCAGCAGATGAATGTTCATTTAACAGATATGGAGAGCTTGTTTAAGGAATCTGATTACATCACACTTCATTTGCCGAGAACTCCAGATACAGAGAATTTGGTTGATGCGCATCTGCTTCGGACTATGAAGTCAAGTGCTCGCTTGGTGAATTGTGCTCGAGGTGGAATTGTTGATGAGACTGCATTGGCTGAGGCATTACAAAAGGGTGTTATTGCAGGAGCTGCATTGGATGTTTATGCGAATGAACCTCTTTCTAAAGATTCTCCACTTCGGACTATCACTGAGCGTTTGATTCTTACGCCTCATTTAGGTGCTTCCACAGAAGAGGCTCAAGAGAATGTTGCAATTGATGTTGCAGAGCAGATTAGGGATGTTTTGCTTGGCCTGCCTGCTCGGAGTGCTGTGAATATTCCTGGACTTAGTGCAGAGATTATTGAGTTATTAAAACCTCATCTTCAGCTTGCCGAAACGCTTGGGTTGCTATTAAGTCAGTTGGTGAGTGGTCAGGTTGATCAGCTTGAGGTTCGATTGCAGGGAGAGTTTGCTGAGCATCCATCTCAGCCAATTGTGATAGCTACCTTAAAAGGTTTGCTAACGATAGCTCTTGGGGATCGAATTAATTATGTAAATGCTTCTTTAGAAGCAAAAAGTCGTGGGATTAATATTTTAGAGGTTAAGGATGATGCTAGTAGAGATTTTGCAGGTGGTTCATTGAAGTTGACGACAAGCGGGGATAAAGGTCAACACAGTGTTACGGGGGCTGTTTTTGCTGATGGAGAATTGAGAATAATTACTATTAATGAGTTCCCTGTAAACGTTGAACCTAGCAGACACATGCTTTTTACTAGGCATAGAGATATGCCTGGAATTATTGGTCAATTGGGATCATTACTTGGAGAACACAATGTAAATATTGCATCAATGCAAGTTGGACGCCGTATCGTTAGAGGAGATGCCGTGATGGTATTGAGCATTGATGATCCAATTCCTTCTGATTTATTAGATCTCGTTCATTCAATTAATGGTATTCAGGAGGCGCATCCAGTCACGCTTTAAATGGAGTCTGATCTTTTATTAACTTATGGTTTCTGATTCGGATGCAAGGTTGTGGCGGCTGAAATTAAATTTCCCTTCTGTATTAGAGGAGTCTTTGTTCTGGAAGTTAGGAGAGTTAGGTATTCATCGCTCAGCAGTTCAATATTCGCCAGAAGATCCTTCTCAGGGTGTGTTGTTAGTGTGGCTGCTGATTAAAGAATGGCCTGAATCAGAAAGAGACAAACTTATATGTTCCTTATTTTCGTTGGCTAAGCCTTTTGGAATAACTTTATCCTCGCCTATTTGGGATGAAGTTCTTGACCATGATTGGAGCGTAATTTGGAAAAAATATTGGAAGCCAGATCCGGTTGGGAGGAAGTTATTAATTTTGCCTGCTTGGCTGAACGCTCCAACTCAGTTTTCAGAGCGAATAGTATTAAAAATTGATCCTGGTAGTGCTTTTGGCACAGGGAGTCATCCAACAACTCGGCTTTGTTTGGAGTTTTTGGAGGCCAAGCCACCAGTTGGACGATTGGTGGCTGACGTGGGATGTGGAAGTGGTGTTTTGGGATTGGCAGCCTTAGGGCTTGGGGCTTCTCGTGTTCTTGCTGTAGATACCGATTCATTAGCAGTTAGCTCTGCTAAATCCAATTTGAAACTAAATTGCGTAGAAGCAACAGAGATGCAAGTTTTTCTTGGGTCAGTAAAAGAACTGAAATCAAGACTTCAAAATAAATGTGTTGATTTACTGCTTTGCAATATTCTCGCGCCCGTTATTGAAGCAATTGCCCCAAGTTTTGATTGCTTGATAGATGTCCATGGCAGTGCAATTTTGAGTGGTTTGCTTATGGAGCAGAAGCCAGGCTTGGAAAGGGTTTTGCGTGGATTAGGTTGGGAGGTGATTGCCTTTGAAAAACAAGGGGATTGGGCGCTGCTAGAGATTCGAAGACAGTGAATATTGATAGAATTTATACATAAGAAATATTTATGTAATTACGCTTTTTGATTGGCCTTGGATGTGAGCCTGACAAGATGGTGTAATAAGTGCCCTCTGCTGATGTAAGAAGGGTTGATCCTGGGGGCTTTGCTGCCTCTGGTTTTCCGTGTGTTCCATCTTTTCTCATGGCTACTTACAAAGTCACCCTTGTTAGCGAAAGCGAGGGTTTGAACAAGACAATTGATGTTCCTGATGATCAGTACATCCTTGATGCTGCTGAAGAGCAGGGAATCGATCTTCCTTATTCATGCAGAGCAGGTGCTTGCTCTACGTGTGCTGGAAAAATAACCTCCGGTAGCGTTGACCAATCTGATCAGAGTTTCCTTGACGATGATCAGTTGCAAGCAGGTTTTGTTTTGACATGTGTCGCTTATCCAACTTCGAACTGCACAATTACTACTCATGCAGAAGAGGAGCTTTACTGAGGTAAAGGACATTATCTTCTTTTGGCTTTAGCCTTGCTAAGTCGCTTTCAATCAGCCACCCTCAGAGGGTGGCTTTTTGGTTTAAAGACATTCGGGATCTTGGTAATCAAGTGAATTCTTTTTCTTCTGAGAAAATTGATGCGAATGCTCTGATGAAGCATGGCAGTATTCACCCAAGCCCTGGAGGGCAATTCAGCTTCAGAGTGATTGGGCCTTGTTGTAGGTTGTTCGACAGAGAAGAGTTGCCCTGGCCTTGTTCGAGATTAGCTTGGAAAAGCAAAGAGCCTAGCTGGCGTCGTATAGGAAGTCGCTTTGTTGCTGATATTGCAGCTAGAAGATGTCCGTCTTATTCGGTAGAGCTTTTGCAGCCAGGTTATAGACCTGTTTGTACTGTCTTGACATTATTTTCAAGCCGTTTTTCCGCGGATATGCAGGAATGGTGGTATAGCAGGCAGCCTCGTTCCAGAGATTCTAAAAATGTTTTTCCGGATTTAGAAAAAATCTCCAGTGATGTTGCTTATATCTAGGCATAAGTATCTAATAGCAGCTCTTGCAGCCCATGAATATGCAATATGGAGTTGCCCTGGTAAACCTTCAATTAGCGTTGGGTATGCTAGTTGCCCATTTAGGTGCCAATTTGCGGCACCGCAGAATCCTAATCCAGAATCTATATCACGACACCAGGGCCATGAATTACCATCATCTTCGCTAATCGCTATTGAAAGCGGCCATCTAGTTCTGGGCCAGTTTGCATCTCCCCATTCTTTTGGATTGATAGGTTCTTCTTCTAAGGCAAATCTGTTATAGATCATCGCCAGCATGCCATTGGAAAGTCTGCAGGCCTGTATTGAGCTGTTGTTGTTGGGTAAGTTTATTGGTTCTGGCTCGCTCCAGGAATTGCCTTCTAGATTCCCTTTGGAGCAATAAATTCGATCTGCAAGTCTCGAACGGAAAAATTGTAAGAGTATCGTTCTATCTGCTGATAGAACGATACTTCCATGAACTCTGCCAGTGCTGTTGGGGACATCGAAAATTTGATCTGTTGGATTTCCATGAGGGTCAAGGAGTAAAACCTCAGAATGGTCATGCCCAAAAGCTCCCCCTGTCTCCAGGCTTCGATAGATTGGCAAAAGAAAGTATCCGTCTTCTCTGCGAAAAGGTGGATGCCTGCAAAAAGCAGGTTTTTCTAGAAGGTCTTTTGCTCTAGACCAGCGATTGCCACTTAAGCCTTTATGTTGTTGACGCAACTTTGCAGTCCATTGCATTGAAAAGCTACTTTTATTTTCTTGCCAAGATTTATCTTTTGGATCACGAGAAAACTGAGAAGTATGAATGAGTTTATATTTCTCTTCAGGAATTACGAATAACAATGGATTCTGCTCTGAACGATTAGTATCCTGAGATATTTTTTTGGGTTTACTCCAAGTATTTTTTCCTTGACGTAATTCACTTGTATAAATACTCATTCCTGAAGTACCTTCTTGACCACCTGCCATCCATACGCAAGCAAGACGATGTTTATTGATCCAGCAAAGTTGTGCTGCATGATTTTGTTGTCCTGCGGGCTCAATTAATGCCCATGTTCCATCTACAAGTGGAGATTGGAGTAGGCGACCTGCCTTTACGCGAGAGTTGAGATTTAGAGCCTTTGAAATTGGCGAGAACATGTAGCTAAAAAAATACTTTTGGAGACTAATGTTGAAAAAATATTTTAAACAGAATGTAGTGATTTATTGTTTGACTTGACTTCAATGCTTAAGAAGTCTTTAGCTATTAAGGTGTTTGGAAATATTTCTTGAGCTTCTGCAAGGAGGTCGTCAGGTGTTACACGATTCCCTTTTATATAACGAGGACTAAGGTGTGTCAGCGCGAGTTGATGGACGCATGCTTCTTTGGCTACCTGAGCCGCCATAGTGCTAGTGGAGTGTTGTCTTTGAAAAGCCATCTCTGCATCTTCGTGGGAATATGTGGACTCATGAATTAGTAAGTCTGCTCCTTTCGCTAAAGCTATAGCTGCTTTTGAGAAAATAGTGTCTGTGCAATAAACAACGCTGTTGCCTGGTTGATCAGGACCGCAGAATTTCTTTCCATCAAATATTCTGCCGTCGTCCAGTGTTATCTGTTCTCCTCTTTTTAAAGAAGCATAACAAGGACCTGGTGGAATCCCAAGCTTTTGTGCAAGTTCAATGTCAAAGCGGCCAGGCTTTGGCTTTTGGTCAATTCGATAGGCGTAAGCGGGTACACGGTGAATTAAAGGAGTGCAAAGTACTTGAAAATCTTCATCTTCAAATATTAATTTGTTGTTTTCTGAGGCATCTTTTACACGGTGGACATGAAGTGGATAGCTGACTCTGCTGGAACTATTTCGGAAAATATCCTTTAAGTATCTTTCCAATGGCTCTGGTCCGTAAAGATCTACTCCTGAACTATTTCCTGACAACCCTAGACTTGCTAATAAGCCAGGTAATCCAAAGATATGGTCACCGTGCATATGTGTGATGAACACTCTTCGAAGTTGTGATATTCGAAGAGTGCTTCGGAGAAATTGGTGTTGTGTGCCCTCACCACAATCAAATAACCACAACTCAGAGCGCTGTGGAAGTCTTAATGCTACTGATGAGACGTTTCGTGAGCGAGTAGGAACGCCTGAGCTTGTGCCGAGAAAAGTGACCTGCAAGGTCTTCAGTTATTCATAGCTATCGTGCCATGTTTTCGCCAGAATACGTACATGATTCATTTGAAACGGGCACACTGAAATTGCTCTCCTTAAGCAGCTGTGGAGTTTATTAATGCCGATGAGGTTGTTTGTTTTAGGAATTTATTTAGCTTTGATTTCAAATCTTGCTGCTTTGGAGGCTTCTGCTGCTGAAAAAGACCTAATTCGAGTCTTGGTCGCTCAGTCGTCACAGTTAAGAGTAAGAGCAGATGGAAAGAAGCCCTTGTATGTAAGTGGTTTTGGATTTCGGGAACAGAAAATAAGTGCGTTATCAATTAAGAAAAATTCAGGCAAGTTAGAACTTCTTATTGATGGTATTCCTAAGAAAAATATTACTCTTGCAAAGGACGCAGTGATTTTTATTAGAAGTAGAGACCCTAGAGGAATTTGGTTGGGACCACGTCGATATAGAGGGTCTTTAAAAGTATTTTCTAGTATGCAAGGACTTCAAGTTGTTAATTCATTGTCTCTGGAGAATTATTTGAAAAGTGTTGTAGGAGGGGAGATGCCTAAGACTTGGCCTATACAAGCTCTAATGGCTCAAGCAGTGGCGGCACGTACATATGCATTGAAGCATAAAGGTAAAAATGATGATTATGATCTAAAGGCTTCTATTGCTAATCAGGAGTATTTAGGAATTGAATCTGAAACCACAAGTACTAAAAAGGCTGTCGAAAGAACTCGCTCACTTGTTCTTCTTTATAAAGGGAAACTTATAGATGCAGTCTTTCACAGTAGTTCTGGAGGAAGAACTGAAGCCAGTGGCGATGTATGGAAACATCAATTTCCTTACTTGAGAAGTGTTCTAGATTTTGATCAGCATAGTCCTAATTTTCGTTGGAATGTTTGGTTGGCGCCTAAAGACTTGGCTTTAGCTTTTAAAGAGTTAGAAGGTGTGCATGATATTGAAGTGATGAGTACAAGCCGAACTGGGAGGATCTCCAAGGCGAAAGTCTTGGGTTCTAAGAGTCATTTAGTTTTAACAGGAATAAAACTGCGTAAACGTCTGGGTCTTAAAAGTACATTGGTTAGGTTTGTAAAACTAAAGGCAGGTGAATTGCCTCCTTATCCTTTTAAAGATAAAAATGATTCAACTAAAAAAGTATTTCAGGGATTTTCTAAATTCATGTCTTATCAGGATAGAAAGTCTCTGAGAGGAGTCCCCTTAAATAAAAACGAAATAGGATTGATTCCATTGCTAAGTGTAGAGCCACCTCCGCCTGTTAATTTAGAACTAAAAAATTTTCATTTGTTGGCGAGAGGATTTGGTTCAGGGCATGGTGTTGGACTAAGTCAGTGGGGCGCTCATGGTTTAGCTTTGCAAGGTGCCAGTTTTCGGAAAATCCTTTCTCATTATTATCCTGGTGTGAAGATTCGCTCTTATAAATAATTGTGAGTTAGCATTATTTGTTTATTTTTTAAACTGCTTCTTTGTCTATGCCTTTCCCTTTCACTCTAAATATTCTCAGCGGTCCCAATAAGCTTCAAGAAGCATTTTTAGATGCATTTGAAGAAAGCCTAAGGAAAAGAATTTTTGCAACTTCACCAAGGCCTATTGGGCTTGCCTCAGGAGAAACAATGAGGCCAATTTATAAGGGTCTAATTTTGAGACTTCAGAAATGGCCTAGAGAAGATTTCGAGAAATTGCGATCAGGATGGTTAAGCTTCAATCTTGATGAATATGTGGGATTAGCTAAGAGTGATAAAAGAAGTTTCTCTGATTTTATGTTCTGCTCTCTTGGGAAACCTTTGGGATTAGCCCCTAATCAACTTAATTTGCCTAATGGTAGTTGTGAGGACCCGGAGGAAGAAGCAATTAGATATTCAGAAGAGATTTCTCGATTTGGAGGGATCGGTATTCAATTGTTAGGCATAGGACTTAATGGACATATTGGTTTTAATGAGCCTCCATGTGGATTAGACGCATCTTGTAGAGAAGTTTTCCTTTCAGAGGCTACAAGGAAACAGAATTCGATACATTTTAAGGATGAACCGAATCTGGTACCTACAAAGGCAATAACATTAGGGATGAAAGAAATATTGGAATCTGAAGAGATTCATTTAATAGTTAGTGGCTCAAGGAAGGCAAGGATACTAGCTTCTTTGATTCATTCAGAATGTACTGATCTTCTTCCTGCAAGTTGGCTAAAAACTCATAAAAGAGTTTTTTTATGGGCTGATCATGAGGCTTCAATGCAAGTAGAAATTAATAATTAGATTTTGAGCTATGTAATTTTTTCCTGTTTAGAATTTTTAGTAGTGGAGAATAAAGAAGTAGTTAAGTCCTTATTTGCTACTTTTTAGGGATTGAAATGAAGTTATCTGATTTAGTGATAAATGATGTTCATTATTGGCTAAATACATATCTTTATAGATTATGATTGCCTCCTTGCTTTTACCCTTTTGCGTTGAAAACTACTTTAGGTTTAAGAATTGAGAAATCATTCTCCCAGTGAGCAATTCCTGCGACTTCACTTTTGTTGTCAATAATTAGAATAGTTTTTGTATTTTCTGGTGTATCGATTAGTTGTTTATCAGCTGCGTCACAAAATCTTCTTGGGTCTTTGCAACTAATATGCTGTCCTGTTCGCCAAAGATTAACTTCTGTTTTCGTTAACTTAAACCTAGGGAGATGGCGAAGTGCCATAAGCGGAGAGGTTATTTCAGGCTTGCATGATGATTTTGATTCTCTGTTAGGGAGAGTGACTGCCTCTTTGATGTTGAATCCAAGAGCTTCGATTCGTTGAAGGCGAGCCAGGCATCCTCCACAACCAATTAATAGACCCAGATCCCTTGCTATTGAGCGAATGTATGTGCCTGAAGAACAATGTATGTCTACTTCTAGTTGGCCTTTCTCAGGGGACCATCTCAGAATAGTTAGCTCATGGATGTTAACTTTTCGAGCCTTTAGGTCCATTACTTCACCTCTTCGAGCACGTTGATGTGCGCGTAGTCCATTTGAATGAACGCTTGAGAATTGAGGAGGACATTGCTTAATTACACCTCGAAAATGATGCAAGTATTCTTCTATGTTTTTAGTTTCTAGCTTTGGCAACTCTTTTGAAGCTATTAGTACTCCCTCAAGGTCATCTGTGTTGGTTTGCTTCCCCAGTTGAATAACCCCTCGATAAATTTTGTCTCCTGGCAGATAAGGTAGTAGGCGAGTAGCATGTCCTATTGCTATTGGCAATACCCCGGTAACAGCGGGATCGAGAGTTCCGCCATGACCAATGCGTTTAATTCCAAACACATGACGAAGCCGATTGACGCAGTCATGAGAGGTTAGACCGCTGGGCTTATCTATGATCACAAAGCCAAATGGATTTTCCACGATTTCTTTTTCTAATAACTATTTTGCCGTTCAATTAACGGCTATTGTCAAAGTTAAGTTGTAGTTTGGAAGAGTTTAAGGGTAATGCAAAATGAGATCAATGAAATGGATAAGGTAGAAGCTGCTTTTTTGAGCAGTTGTTTTGATGTCAAGCTTCATTTAGCGGATTATTTAGAGAAAAATCTTGAGGAGGTTGAGGCTTTGCTTCCCAAGGCTTCTGCGAAATTGGCAAGTCTTCATCTAGGTTCCTTAGATTTTTCTGATGTAACTAGTTTTTATGAAAAAACTGTTGGATATTCCCATCTTTTTGAGCTTGCAGCTTGGCATCTGACTAGTCGAGATTACATAGCAGATACCCTCCGATTGCAATACATGTATGCCAATGGTCATCTTCTAGATTTTGGTGGTGGAATAGGAACTCATTCTTTAGCGGCTGCACAGATTACATCTGTAGAGCATGTTTGGTTTGTAGATTTGAATCCCTATAATCGCGACTTTGTGAAAAGGCGATCGGAAATTCTAGGATTAGATAAAAGAATTTCTGTTCATCGTGACTTGGAAAGTATCAATGAAGTTCTTGATTTTGACACTTTGATTTGTTTAGATGTTTTAGAACATTTACCAGATCCTTCGGGACAATTGATTAAATTTCATAAGAGACTAAAACCAAACTCAAGATTAAAGTTCATAAGAGACTAAAACCATACTCAAGAGTTTTATTGAATTGGTATTTTTTTAAAGGTTTTAATGGAGAATATCCTTTTCATTTTGATGAAGTTGAATTGAAAGAAAAATTCTTTAAGTCACTTCAGAAAAACTTCCTTGAAGTCTTTCACCCTTTTTTGATAACTACACGGGCTT
>QCFN01000010.1 GCA_003280245.1 Prochlorococcus sp. AG-363-J23 | reverse complement strand
ACGATCAGGACTAAAAAACAGTATTGCAATTAGTTGGATTAAATATCCAATGCAAGACCCCACTCCTGGAAGCGGCTTCGGTGCAGGATGGAGTGAAAACAGATGTATATATCCAGCAAGTGTAGTCAAGCTCTTTTATGCAGTTGCCACTGAAGCTTGGCTCCAAAAAGACTGGCTTTTAGAAAACGATGAATTGCGTAGATCACTCAAAGATATGATTACCAACTCAAGTAATGACGCTACGAGTCTAATTCTTGACTTACTTACTGCCACGACAAGCGGACCCTCTTTAAGTGGGGAGCCCTGGTTGATTTGGCAAAAACAACGAGGACTAGTCAATGAATGGTTGCAATCACTAAATTGGCCAGAACTGAATTCTTGCAACTGTTGTCAAAAGACGTGGACAGAAGGGCCATATGGACGTGAACGTGATTTCTATAAACCCGGAAATATCAACCGAAACTCATTATCAACTCAAGCAACTGCACGAATGCTCGAAGCAATAATGACAAATGACATAATTTCCCCAAAAGCCTGTAAAAGACTAAAAGAACTTCTTTCTAGAACTCTCAATATTGCTCAACGTAATTCAGATCCAGAGAATCAAGTTGATGGATTCCTAGGTGAAGGCTTGCCTTATAAAAGTCGACTTTGGAGCAAAGCAGGTTTAATGAGTCAAGCTCGCCATGATGCGGCTTGGATCGTAACTAACACTGGCAATCCAATGTTATTAGTAGTGTTTACCCTTGGCAGGCAAAGAGCTCAAGACATTTCTTTATTGCCGGAAATAGCAAAAGAATTACTCAATTTTAACTCAAATAACTAAACCCTACCTATACAAATAAATGGTTTTTCTTAAAGTAAGAGAATCTTCCTATTGAAACCTAGAATTAATTGGCTATACAAGAAGAAGGAGACAGGTGCCTCCGGGTCACCCTAAACGCGCATCTGAAAGAGGGGCACCGATTTGGGGCCCCTCTTCAATACAAAGGTCACTTGCTGTGATAGACCATAAGAAGGAATTTAGGAGCAAAGAGCGTGCCATTCCAACGTTCCCGTTGTGCCAACTGTCGCAACTTTGAAGGATGTCTTCTTCAAGGAGGTATCTGCCGTGTGTGGAATATTCCGATTCCACACAATGAAGTCAAACGATTTTCCTGCATGCACTGGTCCCACAAGAAAAAATCAAACGTAGAAGAATTAAAACCTCAACAAACCCTAACTAGTGCTTAGGTCTTGCTACTAAAAAATAAGGAATAAAGTTGCTTCTACTAAGAAGTAACTACCTATATGCTTGAAATCTTGTACACCTATGTTGCAAGAATATTAGGATAATATATTAATAATCCATGATCTATAGAAATTTTAAAACGGAGAGGGAGGGATTCGAACCCTCGACAGAAGTTGCCTCCTGTAACTCCTTAGCAGGGAGCCGCTTTCAACCACTCAGCCACCTCTCCAGAGGTAGATAGACCCAACCACCTTATCAAGAGGGGGACTCAAATGAGCACGCTTCGAGAAGCTATTTCAAACCACTAATCTTGGCAAGCGATGCTTAAAGCCACACAACACCTCCCAGGGAATTGAGCCTGTTAAATCACTCCAAGACTGAGGAGTTATACATTTACCGCCATCTTCTCCAAGCATTGTGACGACACTTCCAACTCGAAGTTCAGGACATTGAGTAGCATCTAAAACCAATTGATCCATTGTGATTGAACCAACCTGTGGTACAAACCTGCCCTTAAAAAGGGCAGAAATTTTGCCAGAGAGAGCTCGACTGATGCCATCTGCATAGCCAATACCTACAACTGCGAGCCTACTTTTTCGCTTTGTATAAAATTGATGCCCATAACTAACACCCACTCCAGAAGGGACATCCTTAACCATAGTTACCTTCGCCTTAACAGCTAAAGCGGGCTTCAAATCTAAATGCTGAGGACTTGACTGCAATGGATTATGACCATACAAAGCCAAGCCAACTCTCACCATATCGTAATGGAGTGAATCATTCCGCAAAGTTCCAGCTGAATTTGCAAGATGACGACAAATTCCCTTATCTCTCGAGGCAAATTCTCGAAGAACAAAATCAAACTTTTTCTGCTGAATCTCTGTCACAGAATTAGCTTTGCCGTTCCCATTATCTACATTAGCCATAGCTAAATGACTATAAATTCCTGTCAAATTTATTTCTGTTAAATCATTAAAAGTTTCAATCAGACGAGGTATTTTATTTACATCATAACCAAGTCTTGTCATACCAGTATCAAACTTCAATTGTAAATCGAATTTACGACCAGTATCTTTAGCCAAGCTCTCACATAACAAAAGCTGAGTTAAATCATTGATAGTTGGCATTAAATGCCAATGAAGACAAGCACGAAGATCTTCAGCATCAGTAATATTTCCTAAAACAAGTATCGGTGTTTGCAGCCCAGCCTGTCGCAGCTCAATACCTTCCTGAAGGGTTGCTACCCCAAGACTAGTAGCACCTCCATCAATAGATGCTTTCGCAACAGTTACAGCACCATGCCCATACCCATCAGCTTTAACAACTGCCATTAATGAGCAGCCTTTCACGAGGCGTCCAATCAAATTTCTTGCATTTGACTGCAATGCAGCTGGACTCACTTCAAGCCATGCTCTTTGCCTAGGATCAGCTCGATTCATCCAACTATGCCTTGAATCTACAATTAGATCATCAGGATCACAAAGCAGGTCTTGCATAACAAGTCATTTTTCAAGAGAAGCTTCAATTCCTCCATTGGCAGTAGCATGCCTTGTTATTAGGGAGCTTGCATGAGCCAGGTGCTTGTTTTAAATGCTTCATATGAGCCTTTGAACATCACCTCATGGCGTCGAGCAATGGTGATGATGATCAAAGGTAAAGCCGTCAGCATAGAAGAAGACTCTAGTCATTTAGTCAGACAAGGAACCTTGCTCCCAACTGTGATTCGATTACGTCATTTTGTAAGAGTTCCTTTTAGAGAGGCAGCATTAACACGTAAAAACATATTGCACAGAGATCATCACTGCTGCCAATACTGTGGATATTCAGGCGAAAAACTATCAATTGATCATGTAGTTCCACGTAGCAGAGGTGGAGAAGATTGCTGGGAGAATGTCACAACAGCTTGTCTAGACTGCAATATTCTCAAAGGAGACAGAACACCGTCAGAGGCAAAAATGTCTTTAAACAAACGTCCTCATAAACCTATTAATAAAATGATATTTGAGGCTAATAAGTATATCAATTCTGGTCGCAATCTTGAATGGAGCAAATATGTAGTTGGCTGGGATTAATTTACTTATTCTTCCTTATTTAAATCTTCCATTTGACGTTTTTTGCTCATCAGCAATACAAGCGCCTATAACTTCTTCTAATTGACCACACAGTAATGATTCCAATGCAAAATTACGCCCTAATCTATGATCTGTTGCACGATTATCTTTATAATTATAAGTACGAATCTTTTCACTACGGTCTCCTGTGCCAACCTGTTCTCGTCTAGCCGAACTTTCCCTAGCATTTGCTTCTGCTAATTGTCTTTCGTACAATTTTGCTCGCAAAATCTCCATAGCTCGTTCACGATTTTGCAATTGAGAACGTTCCTGAGTACAAAAAACTCGTATTCCTGTTGGTTTATGAAGCAAATCAACCGCAGTTTCAACCTTATTGACGTTCTGCCCCCCTGCCCCACCAGAGCGAGCAGTGCTGATCTCAATCTCTTTGGGATCTATCTGAACTTCGACTGGATCCGCCTCTGGCATAACTGCAACAGTTGCAGTTGAAGTATGAACTCTCCCTTGAGATTCAGTCGCAGGAACCCTCTGAACACGATGTACACCTGCTTCGAATTTCAATTGACTGAAGACTGAATCACCCTTTACTGAAAGAATTAACTCCCTAAAACCACCCATATCGGCTTCAGTTGAACTAATTGGGTGAACAGACCATCCAATTTTCTGCCCGTATCTTTCATACATACGTGCCAAATCTCCAGCCCAAATACATGCTTCATCTCCCCCTGCACCAGCACGGATTTCAAGCATCACACTCCTTTCATCTCGTGGGTCCTTGGGTAAGAGCGCCAAAGTCAGATTCTGAACTAAATCAGCCTTATTGGCTTGAATTAAATCCAACTCCTCCTGAGCCAAAATTTGCATATCTTGATCACCTCTACTTGACTGAAGAAGCTCACGAGTCTTCTTAAGCTCTAACTCAAGATCTTGCAATTTTTGGAACCCTAAAACAAGCGGTTCAAGCCTTGATCGCTCTTTAGCAATCTTCTCTAATCGAACTGGATCAACAGCAACATCAGGATCAGCAAGCTGCCTCTCCAGATTCTGAAAACTAGTAGCAGCTGTTTCTAACCTTGTCTTGAGGGTTGATGAATCCATTCCCCGTCAAGATAAAAAGGCCTTACAAGCAACCAAGATACTTAGCAAAGTAATCAAACTAAAGTTTATGATTCCTTAGATTTATTAGTCTCAGTTGCCGATTTCGACTCTTTATTTACCGAATCTGCACTACCCATTCCGTACTTCCTCATAAAGCGATCTACCCTTCCTTCAGTATCCAAAATCTTCTGTGTACCTGTAAAGAAAGGGTGATTACCGCTCCAAACATCTACATGTATCTCAGGTTGAGTAGATCCAGTAGTCATAACAACCTCGCCATTACAAATAACCTTTGCATCTGGATACCAAGTTGGATGGATATCAGGTTTAGCCATTGAAAAGTACAGAAAGAATTTTTGGTTTTTATGAAAAAAGAAGCAGAAGTTATCTCTTAGAGAACTGTGGGGCTTTACGAGCCTTCTTGAGGCCGTACTTTCTACGTTCTTTTGCTCTAGGGTCCCGACTGAGATGACCCTCAGTTTTTAATGGTTTGCGATTATCAGAAGACAATTCACATAAAGCCCTAGCAGCTCCTTGCTTTATTGCATCAGCCTGGCCTGTTAAGCCACCTCCATGAACATTCACCAAAACATCATATTCTGTATTTAATCCAAGGGTTTGGAGTGGTGCTTTTACAGCTGCCAAATAAGCAGGATTGAAATTAAGGTAGTGATCGCCTGGTCGACCGTTAATTGTGATAACCCCTGAACCTGGAACCAAGCGAACGCGAGCAACAGAAGTTTTACGTCGACCTGTTCCCCAATAAACAACTTTGTTGTTAGTAGTGTTTGTCATTTGATTCAAGAAGCAGGGTCAAATTTGAGAGTCTTAGGCTGTTGCGCAGAATGAGGATGAGTTGAGCCTCTATAAACTTTTAATTTTCGAAACAACTTTCTGCCAAGAGCATTATGAGGAAGCATTCCTTTCACAGCCTTCTCAACAATTCGCTCGGGCAATCGATCTTGCAAAGCCTGAAAAGTTTCAACCTTCATTCCACCAGGTCGACCAGAATGACGCCGATAGAGCTTCTGTTGGGCTTTGTTTCCAGAAACTTTGATCTTATCTGCATTGACTACAACTACAAAATCCCCAGCATCCAGATGAGGAGTAAAACTTGGATTTTTTTTCCCTCGTAACACTGAAGCTACCTCGCTGGCGAGCCTGCCAAGAGTTTGATTCTCAGCATCCACCAGATACCACTGACGGTCAATTGAATCAATTGGGGGAACGATGGTCTTGTTCATCACGCCGGTATGACGAATCAAATGTCTCTGCCTAAAGCAACAGAGTTGGTCTCAGAGCTTATGACCAAAACTAGGTCTTTCAAAAGCTCAGCTAACCACCATACACTTTAAGCGACCTTGAATACAAGCTTTACTGATCAATCAAAAAAATTTCATTCATTCAAGTAGTGCTTTGGGAAACAATCAAACCATGCGGCTTTCGAAAACATAGTCTCCTCATAACCAGCACGGAGAAAACATAATCCTCGAGCAGGTGCTGCTTCTTTAACCTCAGAACGAAGACCATTTCGCCATCGATGGTCAAATAATTCCAAAGACAGTCGTTTTTCGCCTATAGCAACTAATTGCCCAACCAAGAGTCTCACCATTCCATATAAAAAACCACTTGCTTGAATCTCAATTTCTAAAACATCACCATGACGTTGGATTTGAACATCTTGCACGGTGGTAAATGAATGCGCTCTTCGACTACCAGAGCGCTGAAAAGCTCTGAAATCATGAAAGCCCACAATCCCCTCAAGAGCCCTTGTCATCAAGGCATCATCCAAAGGAAACTTATAGCGATGCCAGCTCAGTGGCGCAAGAAAAACATTAGGTCTCAATCCGTTATATATCGTATAGCGATACCTACGATATTTAGCCGCATGACATGCATGCCATTTGTCAGGGCGCTCAACTGCCTCAAGCACTCGTATGGAAGAAGGCAAATTTCCATTCAATGCTGATGCCCACCTATTTACTGGAATTGGGCCTGAAATATCAAAATGGGCAACCTGTGCAGCAGCATGAACGCCTGCGTCCGTGCGACCTGCAGCAATCAATTTTATCGGCCTTTGAGGATCAAGTTCTGCAATTGCTTGCTCAATAACTCCTTGAACAGTTTTCCTGTGAATTTGACGTTGCCAACCACAATAGGAAGTTCCATCATATTGAATACTTATAGCAATTCTTCTCACTGGCAAAAACTAGAATATTCCTAAAAACTGATATAAAACAAGCACAAAATAAACGTAAGTTTGCTTAAACTAGTTCAATAATTGCCATCTCTGCATTATCACCTCGCCTGGGAACAGTTCTAATAATTCGTGTATACCCACCATTTCTATCCCCATATCTATCTTGAGCCTTATCAAATAAGGCGTGAACCAATTGTTTGTCATAGATATAGCCAATGGCTCTTCTCCTAGAAGACAAACTACCTTCCTTAGCAAGGGTAATCATACGTTCAGCCTCATCCCTCAAAGCCTTAGCTCTGGCCTTGGTAGTAGTTACACGACCCTCTCGAATCAATTGAGTTGCTAATCCACGCAACATTGCTTTCCTTTGATCGGCTGGGCGACCTAACTTTTTAACTCGGCATTGGTGACGCATGGCTCTTTAAAGTGACTTGAGAATAAAAATAATGGACTTAATCAAGCAGAGGTCCGACTCTGAGGAATGGATATTCCAATACGCTCCAATGCTTCAATAACTTCATCAGCAGATTTAGATCCAAAGTTCTTGATCTCGAGTAAGTCCTCATAGCTAAATCCCATCAAATCTGAAACCGAATTGACTTGAGCGCGTTTCAAGCAGTTGTATGCCCTGACAGAGAGATTCAACTCCTCTAAAGGAATTTGTGCTTCTGCAGTCGGCTCAGGCTCTACTGGTTCCTCCTCTACCATCGTGACAGTAGCTAAAGGCTGGAAAAGCTCTATTAGTTGATTTGCTGCCTCTGCCAAAGCATCATCAGGAGAGATTGATCCATCAGTAACTACTTCCATTCGAAGCCTTTCTCTGGTTGATCCCCCTTCTGCTACAGCGGTTTCATCAATAGTGAAATTAACCCTACGAACGGGCATAAATACTGCATCAATTTGAAGCAGATCAATAGAACCAAGCTCTTCCGTCTTGCGATCTACAGGGCGATAACCAACACCTCTTTCGACATGAAGTTCCAACTCAATGGCATGTCCGTCATGAACAGTAGCAATTGGACGCTCACCATCGACAACTTGAACCTGTGAAGAAAATTGCAAATCTTTAGCTTTAACTTCAGCTGGTCCTGTAGCAACCAAACGACCAATTTCTAATTCCTCACTGCGGCTATTAACAGTTAGCTGCTTGCAATTCAAAAGAATGTCAAGAACATCCTCTCGAATTCCAGGAACAGTTGCATACTCGTGATTAACACCAGCAATGCGAACAGCCGTCACAGCACTTCCCTCCAGACCACCCATAAGAACTCTTCGCAATGAATTGCCCAAAGTGGTTGCTTGGCCTCTTTCTAAGGGACCAATAAGGAAAATGCCTGTCTGAGCACGATCATCGGAAACTTGATGCTCAATCCTGTCGATCTGATACTGCAACACTTTCTGAAACGGGGGAAGGTGATTTTGGGCCAGGAGTGAAAAAGCTGATCAAACTCGACGACGTTTAGGTCGTCGACAGCCATTGTGGGGCAAAGGAGTTACGTCCCTGATCAAGGTAATTTCAAGACCAGCTACCTGCAAAGCACGGATAGCTGTCTCTCTGCCAGAGCCTGGACCTCGGACAAGAACCTCAATTTGCCTCATACCTTGATCCAAAGCACGCCTTGCAGCAGCTTCTGCGGCAGTTTGTGCAGCAAAAGGAGTGCCCTTACGAGCACCTTTAAACCCACTTGCACCAGCTGAGGACCAGGAAATAACTTCACCTGAAGTGTCAGTGATAGAAACGATAGTGTTGTTGAAGGTGCTTTGAATATGAACAACGCCATTAGGGACGTTGCGTTTAGCCTTCTTGGAACCTGATTTCTTGACGGGTGTGGCCATATTTTGGGCCTAGGAATGCGAGTTTGGATTAATTTGCCTGCAAAGCAAGAAGAAAATCAAGGGTTATTTCTTCTTGCCAGCAACTGTTTTACGAGCTCCTCTACGAGTTCGTGCATTGGTACGAGTGCGCTGCCCTCTAACAGGAAGACTCATCCTGTGACGACGTCCACGCAAACAACCAATGTCCTGCAATCGTTTGAGGGCCATGCCCTCCTGTCTACGGAGATCACCCTCAATCGTGAATCCTTCAGTAGCTGTTCGCAGCTTTTGTACATCGCCATCATCAAGATCTTTGACCCTAATGTCCGGATTTACTCCAGTTTTGGCCAAAATGGTTTGGGCTCGGGAAAGGCCAATACCATAGATATAGGTGAGGGCGACTTCTACGCGCTTGTCACGTGGAATGTCAACGCCTGCAATCCGTGCCACTGAGGAATTTATCGAGGGGAACAGTTGCCACTTCCGTGGCGAAAGTTTAGCTAGATTTCAAGATCAAATCCTGAAGAATCTGATCTCTGTCCAGCAAAATCCAGAGAGGTTTATCCCTGGCGTTGTTTGTGCTTGGGGGTGGTGCAAATCACCATTACCCGACCGTGGCGGCGAATCACCCGGCACTTCTCACACATTTTCTTGACTGAGGCACGCACCTTCATGGGTGTGGCTCTCCAAATTTCCAAACAACAATCTTACTACACCATTTAGACCAAAGCCGACATTATTCTTTTGGAGATATCTGGAATGGTTCCATGAGCCTCTACAGAAACAAGCAAATCCTTTTTCCGATAGTGATCTATAAGAGGTGCAGTCTGATTTCTATAAACTTCTAGCCTATGCCTGATCACATCTTCATTATCATCTTCCCGACCTCTTGAAAGAAGTCTTTCGATTAAAACTGAATCACTAACCTCTAAGAGGAGAACTGCCTCTATTGGTTGCATCAAGTCCTCAAGCATTGGTGTCAATGCTTCAGCTTGATTCACATTTCGAGGAAATCCATCCAATAACCACCCACCTGCTTGACTTTTAAGCTTGTTTTCAACAATTGCAAGGACTAAATCATCGCCAACCAATTCACCCTTATTCATTAGTTCTGCAGCTTCTTGACCAAGCAGAGTCTGCGCCGCAACCTCAGCACGGAGAAGATCTCCCGTAGATAAATGAAGCAATTCAAATTGACTACATATCAATTCTGCCTGAGTACCCTTTCCAGCGCCTGGAGGGCCCAAAAACAAAAGACGTTCTTTCATGGGAAGAAATCAATAAAGAAATAATAAATAGGTTTTACTGTCTAACTAATCCTTCATATCGCTGAGAAATAACATAGGTCTGCACTTGTTTAGCTGTATCAATAGCAACTCCAACAAGAATCAATAAGGAAGTTGCTCCTAAGCCTTGAAAAGTTTGAACATTTGTGGCCCTTTCAACTGCTGCTGGAATAATTGCAACAGATCCAAGAAACAACCCGCCCAGCAATGTAAGTCGATTTTGGACACCTGAAAGGTAATTTGCCGTAGCACTACCCGGTCTAATCCCAGGAATTGCTACACCGGATCTTTTTAAATTAGTTGCAACATCAATAGGGTTAATTGTTAAGGAAGCATAGAAATAAGCAAAACCAAGAATAAGCGCAAAAAATGTCAATGCATAAGGCCATGGATTAGATGCACTTGGATTTAGCGCACTAGCTGCGCGAATGAGAAAACTACTTTTAGTAAAATTCGCAATTGTGATTGGCAAAAATATTAAAGCTGAAGCAAAAATTATTGGCATCACCCCACCAGCATTCAACTTCAAAGGAAGATAACTTTGACGATTAGGGAGTAGATTCGAACCCCCAATCTGTCTTTTAGCGCTAACGATAGGTAACCTTCGAGAACCTTCTTGAACAAAAATTATGCCTACGATAGTTACTAGAAAAACAAAAAGGAGAACTATAATTCCAACAACATCATTTCTATCACCTGTTTGAGCTTTCTCGATTGTTGAACTTAAGGCTTTCGGAAGTGTTGCAACTATATTCAAAAATATAACCAAAGATGCACCTTGGCCGATTCCTTTTTCAGTAATAATTTCGCTCAGCCACATAACTACCATTGAACCTGTCACCAAAGCCAAAGACGTTTGCAAAACAAAGGCACCCTCACTTAGATCCTCTATCGCGTACTGCCTAAGAATCAAAGCAAAAACCACACTTTGAACAAGACCCCATCCAAGAGCAACATAACGAGTTATCTGAGCTATTTTTCTTCTTCCCGCCTCTCCTTCATTCTTCTGAAGGTCTTCTAGCTGAGGCAAAGATGCTGTTAATAGTTGAAGAATTATAGAGGCATTAATAAACGGAAGGATCCCTAAAGCAAAAATTCCAAGTGTAGATATTCCTCCACCTGTAAAAATGTCAAGAAAGCCAATCAACTGTCCCCCCTGCTGCAGAAATCCCTGGAATGCCTCTCGATCGATTCCAGGCATGGGTATATAAATACCAAGACGAATTAATAGAAGAAGGCCCAAAGTAATGAGAACCCTGCCTCGAAGTTCTGAGTTTGTGACCAACTGGGTAAGAACTTCAGCTGCACTAGGATTGCGACCTCTACTAACAAACATAACTAAAAAAAGCTGACTTAAGAATTAGAGAATCTTCTACAAATGAAAATTACTCTTTAAACGCATATAATATTTGCTCTTCTAGCAAATTTCACAAGTTCCACCTGCAGAATCAATTTTGCTGCGAGCTGAAGCTGTAAAGGCTGCTGCCTGCACAGTCAATTTTACGTTCAAATTTCCACTGCCCAACACTTTCAAAGGATGTTTTGGGTTGGTAAGTATTCCAGCTTTAACAAGAGAATCTAGGTTAACAATTGTACCTTCTTTTAATTCATTTAATGCAGCAACATTGACTAAAGAAAATGATTTTGAATTGATAATGGTGAAATGCTTGAGCTTAGGAACCCTACGATAGAGAGGCATTTGCCCTCCTTCAAAGCCTGGTCGAGTTGGCCTGCCAGAGCGAGACTTCTGGCCTCGCATTCCAAAACCACAACTTGCGCCTTGGCCAGCAGCAATTCCTCGACCTTTGCGGAGCTTGCGGCGCCTAGCCCCAGTGTTTGACTTAAGAGAATTCAATAAAAGTTGCATGACGAATCAAAATCAAGAATAAATCTGCTCAAGGGAAATTCCCCGTTCCTTGGCAGTCTCCTTATGAGTTCGAAGACCTGCCAGTGCAAGCATTGCTGCACGAGCATTGTTGAGAGGAGTCTTGCTCCCTAAACGCTTGGCAAGAACATTTTTAATTCCAGCAAGTTCAAGAACAGTACGGATAGAGCCTCCAGCAATAACTCCTGTACCAGGAGCTGCTGGACGAATCAATACACTTGCAGCACCATCCCGACCGTTTGACAAGGTAGGGATAGAGCTGTGCCTTGTTAAAGGAACTCTGACTATATGCTTCTTACCGTCAGCAACTCCCTTGCGCACTGCTCCAATAACATCTCCAGCTTTGCCGACACCTACACCAACTTGTCCTCGCTCATTGCCAACAACAACAATTGCACGGAAGCTCATTTTTTTACCCCCTTTAACAGTCTTAGAAACCCTACGTATTTGAACAACCCTCTCCTGCCACTCTGAATCACGTTCCTGACCTCTCCGATCTCCGCGCCGACCTCTGCCTTTGCCACCACCGCCTCTGCGTTGTTGCTGATGAGGTTCCTGTTGACCTTCAGCAGCCGCTGGCACATCTGAGGAGGAAGACATGTCCTTCGAATTGGTTTTACTTTTTTGTTCAGTCATTGTTGAGAGGAGGAATCAAAATTGAAGGCCCGCCCCCCCGGGCGGCGTCGGCTAGGGCTTTCACCCGTCCGTGATAAAGGTTGCCGCCACGATCGAAGACTACCTGTTGAATACCCTTTTGAAGAGCACGTTGAGCTAGCAACTCTCCCACAGCAGTAGAAGCATCTTGAGAACTTCCATGTACCTTTAAATTGTTTCTCAAATCTTTATCAAGAGTAGAAGCAGCACAGATTGTATTTTGCGCCTCATCATCTATGACTTGAGCATAAATATGGTTATTAGATCTAAATACTGATAATCGAGGGCGATTAGCGGTACCCGAAAGATTGCGCCGCAACCTTTTGTGGCGTTTTTGAGTCTGTTGTTTTCTAGATAAAAGAGACATAGTTAAAAATGATTAGGAGGTTAAAGATGACATTATTTTTTACCAGATTTGCCAGCCTTGCGAAGAATTCTCTCACCCTCATATTTTATTCCCTTGCCTTTATAAGGTTCAGGTGGTCGAATTGCCCTTATTTTTGCCGCCTCATTGCCAACCAATTCCTTGTCAGGGCCAGAAACAGTCACATTAGTATTATTTTGAACAGTAAAAGTAATTCCTTCTGGAGGAACAACTTCCACTGGGTGGCTATATCCAGCACTTACAACTAGGGTTTTTCCCTTGACCTGTGCACGTGAACCAACTCCAACAATTTCAAGATTTCGAGAGAAACCTTGACTAACGCCCTCAACCATATTTGCGACCAAGGAACGACACAGTCCGTGTCTCTCCCTGGATTTGCGTTTATCACTAGTCGGAGCTACCACAATTGTATTTTCAACTTGAGAAACAGTTACACCCTCTGGAAGGGTGCGACTTAATTCCCCTTTCGGGCCCTTAATAGTCACTGAAAGACCATCAAGAACAACTGCCACTTTTTCAGGCAAAGGAATTGGATTTTTACCGATACGAGACATTGTTAAAACTCCAGGTCAATAGACATAGCAGAGGACTTCTCCTCCAACACCTTGCTTACGGGCATCGCGATCACTCATTACCCCCTTAGAGGTTGAAATAATCGCTACACCCAATCCACCCAAAACCTTAGGTAGTCCTCTTGTGTTCTTGTAAATCCTTAATCCAGGCTTACTAACACGTTGCATAGAGCGAATCGTTGGGTGACGATGCTTGCCGCTGTATTTCAACTCAAGGATCAATTGTTTTTGAATTCCCTCCCCGTCTTCACTTATTTCAGCAATAAAGCCTTCCTGACGAAGAACTTTTGCAATACTGCGAGACATCTTTGAGGCTGGGACTCTTGTGGTTTGATGTCTTTTCTCACTAGCATTACGAATGCGAGTAAGCATGTCAGAAATAGGATCGTGGTTAGCCATAAGTAATTGAGATCAGTTGCTGCGGAAAGGCATTCCCATCTCCCGGAGAAGAGCTTGACCCTCTGAATCCGTCCGGGCGCTGGTAACGATTGTGATGTCCATACCCCTGATGGCATCAATTTTGTCAAAGGAAATCTCGGGAAAAATAAGTTGCTCTTTTACACCGAGAGTGTAATTACCACGACCATCAAAACTTTTTGGACTAACACCTCTAAAGTCTCGAATTCTTGGAAGAGCAAGGTTAATCAATCTTTCAAGAAAGGCATACATTTTGTCCCCACGGAGAGTAACTGCACATCCAATGGGCATGCCCTGTCGGATTTTAAATCCAGCAATAGCTTTCTTAGCCCTAGTCACTAAAACTTTTTGGCCTGTAATAGTAGCTAGTTCATTTAATGAAGCTTCTAGTGACTTTGCATTTTGTGCTGCTTCACCTAGCCCACGATTAATGGTAACTTTGACCACCTTAGGAACTTGGTGAATATTGGAGAGACTTAAGTCTTTCAGCAATTTAGGCTGAATTGTCTCCCTATAGCGCTTTTTTAGTGTCATGGCTTAGGTGAAAAGTGCTTCTGGTCTTGGTCAGAAGGCTTAATGGAAATGAAAGAAGAAGAACGGTTAATAGGGCGAGAATAAAGTAATAGGCAAAGTGATTTAATCAATAACTTCACCGGTTTTCTTCAATCTCCGTTTTTTTGCACCATCTTTATCTACAAAAATTTCAACTCGGCTAGCTACTTTCTTTGTAGAGGAATAAATCATGACGTTAGAAGCATGTAATGAAGCTTCCTCGGTAACAATTCTCCCACTTTCACCTTCCTGAGTTGGCTTTACATGTCTAGTTCGAACATTTACTCCTTCGACAACAACTCTATTTTGGAAAGGAATAGTTCGAAGAACCTCGCCGGTTTTACCCTTGTCTTTTCCATTAATCACCTGAACGGTGTCACCCTTTCGAATTCGCATCTTAATGCGATTTGAAGGCTTCTTTTGCATATTTGGAATTGCCATTTAAATCACCTCCGGAGCTAGAGAAACAATTTTAGTGAAATTACGTTCACGGAGTTCTCGTGCTACTGGCCCAAAAACCCTGGTGCCTCGTGGATTTTTATCATCATTAATAAGAACTGCCGCATTGTCATCAAATCGAATCGAATTTCCTGTCTCACGTCTCATTGTTGCCTTTGTTCTAACAACTACTGCCTTAACAACATCAGATTTCTTTACCCCCATATTTGGCATGGCATCTTTAACAGCCGCAACTATCACATCCCCTACATGGGCATAGCGGCGATTGGAACCCAAAACTCGAATGCATTGAATTCGTTTTGCACCACTGTTATCAGCAACAGTGAGGAAAGTTTCTTGCTGGATCATTCAGACACCTCCTTTAGTTTTGGGCTATGACTAAGAACCTCAGCTACCGACCATCTCTTAGATCGACTTAAGGGCCGTGTTTCAGTAATGCGAACTCGATCACCAATTCGACAGTTATTGTCTGCATCGTGAGCTTTGTAACGAGTAGTTCGACTGACGATTTTTTGATAGATGGGATGAGGGAAGCGGTTTTCAACCGCTACAACAACTGTTTTGTCCATCTTGTCACTAACGACAGTACCTAGCCTTTCCTTAAGTGCCATGTTTTCTAAAGATAAGAAGATCAGGAAGCTGATGATTTAGAGGAGCGCAACCGCTCATTCTGGACCGTTAGAAGCTGGGCCAGCTTGACACGAGCCTCTTTGAAACGGTGAGAATTAGCAAGCTGCCTTGTTGCTTGCTCAAACCGTAGATCAAACAAGTTTCTGCGAATAGAGCAGATTTGATCATTGATTTCAGTGTCTGATAGCTGACGCAATTCAGCGATATTAGATTCAGCCATCTTTAAGACTCCACAGTTTCAGATTGAACATTTTCAGACTGAGCCTGAGCTCTTCCTGAGAGCCCCTGTTCCTGATCATTTAGAGATAGGAATTTGGTTTTTACAGGAAGCTTGTACTGAGCAAGGCGCATAGCTTCCTTCGCAATGGATTCGGTAATTTCTTCACCGCCCATTTCAAAAAGAATGCGGCCAGGCTTGACTACGGCTACCCAAAACTCTGGATTACCTTTACCTGAACCCATTCTTGTTTCTGCAGGCCTCATAGTGACTGGCTTATCAGGAAAGATTCGTATCCAAATCTTTCCACCTCTTTTGACATAGCGTGTCATTGCACGCCTACTTGCCTCTATTTGTCGAGAGGTTACCCAACCACACTCCTGAGCTTGCAATGCAAACTGACCAAAGGCAATTGTGTTTCCTCTAGTGGCAACACCGCGCATACGGCCTCGTTGTTGCTTGCGAAATTTGACTCGTTTTGGACTAAGCATGATTTGATCTCCTTATTAACCCTCGTTAGAGCGATCTTCAAATTGTTGAGGGCGACGATTACCCCTGCGCTTTGGACTTGTCCCGACAGGGATTTTTTGATCTTCGTTGGCGATTACCTCGCCTTTAAAGACCCAAACCTTGATACCAAGAACTCCATATGTAGTACTTGCAGTCTTTGTGGCGTAATCAATCTCTGCACGAAGTGTATGCAAAGGGACCCGTCCTTCACGAGTCCATTCAGTTCGTGCGATCTCCGCGCCATTCAAACGACCTCCTACTTGAATTTTGAGACCCAAAACACCTGCACGCTGTGCACGTTGCACAGCCATCCTGATTGTTCTTCTAAAGGCGACTCTTTTTTCAAGCTGTTGGGCAATGTACTCAGCAAGCAAGAACGCATCAGCATCAGCTCGCTCAACTTCAACAACATTAATTCTGACTTGTCTGGTTCCATCACCGATTGTCTTCTGGATTCCAGTTCGAAGTTCCTCTATTCCACTGCCTTGGCGGCCAACTAGAACACCAGGGCGAGCGGTTTTTAATTCAACCTCAAGTTGATCAGCTTTTCGAGCAATCAATACGTCACTGATCCCGGCAGCACCGTACTTTTTGTGAATAAATCTTCGAATCCTGTCATCTTCTTGAAGAAGAGCGGGATAAGTCTTTGCTGGAGCGTACCAACGGGAACGATGCTCCTGGGTGATCCCCAGGCGTAAGCCAGTTGGATGGATTTTGTGTCCCATCGGATGTTTCGGGGGTCAGGAGTCAGTCTTTGCCACTACAGCAATGCTGATATGGCATGTTTGTTTTTTAATCGCGAAAGCGCGACCTTGAGCACGTGGTCTATAGCGCTTCATTGATGGTCCCATATCTGCACTTGCAGTTGATATAACCAAAGAAGCTGGATCAAGGCCCAAGTTATGTTCGGCATTAGCCACAGCCGACCTCAAAACCTTTGTAATGGGTCCTGTGGAACGGTATGGCATGAATTCGAGCATGATTAATGCCTCTCGGTATGTCCTGCCCCGAATCTGATCCAAAACACGTCTGACCTTGGAAACCGAGCCTCGAATAAAACGACCATGCGCCTTGGCTGCTGGGGAAGCTGTAGATGAAGTAGTCATAGATCAACGGCCTCCTTTTTTGTCTTTAATGTGGCCTTTAAAAGTTCGAGTTGGAGCAAACTCTCCCAATTTATGACCAACCATTTGCTCAGTAATAAAAACAGGAATATGAGTCCTGCCATTATGAACAGCAATGGTATGTCCAATCATTGTGGGCAAAATTGTAGAAGCCCTAGACCAAGTCTTAATTACAGACTTGTCATCATCTGAATTCTGCTTTTCAACTTTACGAAGCAAGCTGTCGGCTACAAAAGGGCCTTTTTTAAGAGAACGTCCCATGGCGAATTAAGAAAAAGTCATAAAATTTGGATAAATCAAGAATCACGCCCTCCTCGACTTCGTTTAGAAGTTCGACGACGCTTGCGCAAAACAAGTCGATTACTAGGCTTATTTCTTTTGCGGGTTTTAAGTCCCAGTGCTGGCTTACCCCAAGGAGTAACCGGGCCAGCTCGACCAATAGGGGCCCTCCCCTCTCCTCCACCATGTGGGTGGTCACAAGGGTTCATCACACTTCCCCTAACCTGTGGCCGCCGTCCTAACCAACGTCGACGCCCAGCCTTACCAAGGCTTGTATTTCTTACTTCTGAATTACCAACCTCTCCTAACGTCGCATAACACTCCCTCCTAACTAATCTAACTTCAGTCGAAGGAAGTTTTAAGGCAACATAATCACCTTCCTTAGCCATTACCTGAGCACTGGCACCTGCAGTTCTTGCCATCTGTCCCCCTCTCCCTGCATATAGCTCGACATTGTGCACACTTGAACCAAGAGGAATAGCTGAAAGGGGTAGTGCATTGCCAGCCTCAATAGGTGCATCTGGCCCTGACATCACCTCTTGCCCTATAGAAACTCCTGCAGGAGCAAGTATGTAACGCTTTTCACCATCGGAATAAAACAATAAAGCCAGACGAGCATTACGGTGTGGGTCGTAATGAATAGCTGCAACCTTTGCAGCTATTCCATGCTTGTTACGACGAAAATCAACGACCCTATATAGGCGCTTATGGCCACCACCACGATGGCGACAGGTAATTACTCCTCGATTATTGCGGCCTTTGCGACGGTGTTTATGAACCAGCAAAGACCTCTCTGGCTTGCCACCAGTAATTTCCTGGAAATCAGTAACTACCCTCGTTCGGGTGCCTGGGGTGTATGGACGATAAGAACGAATTGCCATTTCTAATTACCTCAGGACTCAGGGAAAAGTTGAATGGAGTTGCCTTCAGCAAGCCGCACCACAGCTTTTTTGACCTGGGCTCGCTTACCTGAAAATCGACCCATTCTTCGGGTTCGACGTGGAGGATTCATCGTGCTGATACCAATAACTTTGACATCAAACAGCTTTTCAACCGCTGCCTTGATATCTGGTTTTGCAGCACGATGATCTACTTCAAAAGTGTACTGATTAAGCTCTAGCGCAGTTGTGGCTTTTTCAGTAATCAAAGGACGACGAATTACATCTTCCAGCCTTTTGGCGAATCGCTCAGTCATTACCGTATACCTCCTGAATCTTAGTAAGAGCTTCCTCACCTATCACCAAGGAGTGGGCGTGAAGCAAATCGAAAACATTGAGCTGATCTGCCGCAATCAATTTGACCCTATCAAGGTTTCGAACAGACTTACTCACCACTTCAGAAGGGTTAGAAAGAATGATCAAAACCTTAGTGCCAGATGAGATACCTAAACGACCAAGTGCATCTGCAATCTCACTAGTTTTAGGCGTCTTAAGGCTGACACCAAAATCCTTCACCACAACTACATCTTCTATGCGTCGCATTAAGGCTGTTCTCAAAGCAAGGCGCCTTTCCTTGCGATTCATAGCAAGGTTGTAATGACGAGGTTTCGGCCCAAAAATGATTCCACCACCAGGACGTAAAGGAGTTCTAATAGATCCCTGTCTGGCTCTACCTGTTCCCTTTTGCTTATAGGGCTTACGTCCTCCTCCTCGAACTTCAGCTCTAGTCAGGGTGCTGGCAGTTCCTTGACGAGTATGTGCGTTCTGTCGAAGTACCGCACGATGTAGCAAGTCAAGCGCTGTGGTCTCTTTAGCCACTCTCAGATCAAGAGTTGCTTCACCAGCCTCATTACCCTTCCAATCACGAACAACGCAATTAGCCATTACTTACCTCCTTTCGTAGGCTGAACGCCCACACGATTTGCAGGCCTTATATTCAATAAAGACCCGGGTTTGCCAGGGACAGAGCCTTTCACAACCAACAGATTTCTATCACTGTCAATCTTGAGAATCGTGAGGCCTCTAGTAGTAATTTGCTTGCCACCATACCGACCAGCCATCCGTTTCCCTGGATAAATACGCCCAGGAGTTGTTCCTGCACCAGTAGATCCAGGCTGACGATGATTTTTCGAGCCGTGACTCATAGGACCACGACTAAAGCCATGGCGCTTTTGATAACCAGCAAAACCACGACCCATTGTGGCTCCACTGACATCAACCTTTTGTCCCGCCTCAAATGACTCAACAGTGATGGGAGCACCTAATTCATAATCACCAACGCTATCTACTCGATACTCACGAAGATGCCTTAAGAAGTCTTGACCTGATTTTGATAAATGACCTTTAGAAGGCTTGTTTAACAGCTTTTCGCGAGTATCTCCAAAACCAATCTGAACCGCGGAATAACCATCAGTTTGAGAGTTCTTAAGCTGTGTGATACGACATGGACCAGCTTCGATCAAGGTGACCGGAACTGCTCTTCCATGATCATCAAAAAACTGGGACATGCCCAATTTCTTCCCGAGAATGCCTATAGACATGAGAGAGAGAAACGCCAGCGGGAAAACCTCTTTTTAGAGGTTGATTGATGGCTGAAATCGTTAAACAAGCCTTTTCGTATACCTACCTGGAGCCATGTAGAGACCCAGCGCTGGGTATTTCGAAGTGAGCTAGCAAGAAATTCAGCTGGCTGAGACTTGCCCCAAACAAAAAAAGTCGGGTTAGTTTCTCGACAATTCAATTCAGGGGAAAAATCCCTTGATTGAACGGTACAGGCCTAGAGATTTAGCGCAATCGCTAAATCAGACTGATGAACTGGAGGCCCGGCTAGCGGACGGGCACAGAATCATCAACCAAACAAAGACCTTACACCACTACCTACCCTTTGAATTATTTTGAGGAACTGCAAGACTATCTCCAACTTCCCGTAGATCTATGCCATTACTGCTTTCTGGCAAGGAATTTCGCAAGGATCTAGAAATCTCAGGATGCATTGCTATTCATATTCCCTTAGAAGGAGGCTCAGAGACTCGCTTACTTAGACGCATGCGAGCAGCGGGATATAGAACTGAGCTGCTTTCAGCTAGAGGATTAGGAGATCCAGAAGCTTTTCTTCTCAAACTTCATGGAATCAGACCTCCACACTTAGGACACCAAAATGTCGGACGTCCTGCTGCTGTTGGTGAGGTCCAACAAGTCCAACCCCTCCTATCCAGCTTTCTAAACGAAAATAAACCTATTCTTCTTTGGTTAGTAGAAGGACAAGTTCTCTCTAAATCTGAACTTCATGCCCTTTGTGAACTCACTCAAAGAGAATCGCGTTTAAAAATAGTCGTAGAGATGGGAGGTGCGCGCAGCCTGAAATGGCAGGCAATGAGGACCTTACTTGACAAATAATCTTCTTACTCCAATTACATCACGGACAATAGTTTCTGATAACGAAAAAGCTCTTGCCCAAGGGAACTGGGTCAAATTTATTTGCGGTGCAAGTAATCATGACTTGCCTTTTATCAGTGATCTATGTGCCATTTACTCCGCAGCTGGCGTGCACTGTATTGATTTAGCTGCAGATTCAGCAGTAGTTCATGCAGCACGTGAAGGAATAGAATGGGTAAACACCAGACTAGGAATTAAGCCTTGGTTAATGGTAAGTGTTAGTGATGGAGAAGATATACATTTTCGAAAGGCTTGGTTCAACCCTCAAAAATGCCCCCCAGCCTGCGATAGGCCATGCGAAAGGATCTGTCCAGCTGAAGCAATCAATAAAAAAGAGGGTGTTGTCAATTCACGCTGCTATGGATGTGGAAGATGCCTACCAATATGTCCAGTTGGCTTAATCAGTGAGTTCTCACAACTTCTAGAGATATCAAAGCTTGGCTCATTAATTGCAGAGTTAAAACCCGATGCAGTTGAAATCCATACTGACTTAGGGAGATCACAAGCCTTCGAACAAATTTTACAGGCAATTACTTCAAGTAATACGAGCCTAAAAAGAGTTGCTGTTAGTTGCGGACTCAAAGAAAAATGTTATTCAATTGAAGCACTCGCCACAGAACTCTGGCAACGTCATAACTGCCTCAGAAATTATGACCAAAAGCCCATTTGGCAACTCGATGGACGACCAATGAGTGGCGATATTGGTGCAGGAACTAGTCATGCTGCAATCAAACTTTTTCGCGAAATAAGGCCACTCGCACCTCCAGGCCCTCTCCAACTAGCTGGAGGAACCAACGCGTCCACATTCAGAAATCTTCCGCTACGTCATAAACCTGCAGGCATTGCATTTGGAGGAATGGCGCGCAAACTAATACAACCATGGCTACTTGAAGCACAGACGAAAAAAATTAACCTTAGAGAATGGCCAGAAGGATGGAGACAAGCACTTTCCCTCGCCAAAGAACTCATAAATCCGTGGTTAGGTTATAAAACATAAATCAGACAGAACTACGAAAAGCCAACGAAAAGCTTCAATCGCATAATGGGGAGGAATTTCAAACCATGACGCACACAGAAATAACGGATGATCTTGATCGGCTATTAGCCATACTTCCTCAAGAAGTACAGGGTGCTTTATATAAAGAAAATAATTTTCATGATCTGCTAGAAGTTGTTCTGGATTTAGGCAGAATTCCTGAAGCTCGTTTCACAAACAAAGTAATTTCCTTAGGGAGCAATTGTCTAACAAAAAATGATCTTAAATTTACAATTTCAAAATTAGGCGAATTTAGTACTGACAATAGAGCTGGAATCGAAAAAACATTACATCGAATCAGCGCAATAAGAAATCGCCAACAAGAAATAGTTGGTCTTACTTGTCGAGTAGGGAGAGCAATTTATGGAACAGTTGAAATGGTCAGGGATCTCCTGGATAATAGCCAATCACTATTACTTTTGGGACGTCCTGGAGTAGGAAAAACAACCGCACTAAGAGAAATAGCTAGAGTTCTAGCAGATGATTTAAATAAAAGAGTAGTAATTATCGACACCAGTAATGAAATTGCTGGTGATGGTGACATCCCACACCCTGCCATCGGTCATGCCCGAAGGATGCAAGTAGCCCAACCTGAATATCAACACAAAGTCATGATTGAAGCCGTAGAAAATCATATGCCAGAAGTAATTGTTATAGATGAAATAGGTACCGAATTAGAAGCTCAAGCAGCAAGAACTATTGCTGAACGAGGCGTTCAATTAATAGCAACTGCTCATGGGAACTCATTGGCAAATTTAATCAAAAACCCCACATTATGTGATTTAATAGGAGGCATTCAATCAGTAACCCTTGGCGATGAAGAAGCAAGAAGAAGACGCACTCAAAAGACAGTTTTAGAAAGATCATGTGAACCAACATTTTCAATTGCAGTTGAGATAAATACCAGGCATTTCTGGTCCCTTTACAAAGATGTTGCATCAACTGTCGATTCTTTCCTTCGAGGACAAAAGCTCAATCCACAAGAGCGAGAACTTGATGAAAATGGTTCCTTAAAGATGCGAGTTAAATCAAACTCAAACAATGAAACTCGAATCTCTCAAAATCAAGCCCCTCAAAAATCACTACAAGAAGTACCAACCAATAAATCAAAAACTGCCTACAAAAATAAATCTTTCCCTTCAATCAACAACAAGAACGCTTCAACCGCCTTAAATTTGTTTTGTTGCGGAATCGATTCTCAACTAGTGCACGAAGTCATTCGTCGCCATGGCTGGAGCATTGAATGGGTCACCACAGTGAAAGAAGCAAATGCCATTCTTAGTGTCCGTAAAGAACTTAGCCATCAAAAAGACATAAGGAGTCAAGCTCATACCTGCCACATCCCAATAATGGTTATCAAATCAAACACACTGCCTCAAATTGAACGTGCTCTAAAGCGACTGCTAGCACGTCACCAAGGAAAAGCAGAAAATGTTGTGGCTCAAATCAAAACAAGTGCCATCAATCAAGACGATTCCCGTGAGGCGCTTGAAGAGTGTCGGCTAGCCCTAGAGAAAGTTGTAGTCCCACTAGGACGACCTGTAGAACTGTTACCCAGAAGTCCAAAAATTCTTGAAATGCAAGCCGACCTAGTCAGGCGATATCGTCTTAATTGTGATATTTTCCTAAATTCAGACAAGCAACAACTCAGGATTTATCCACCCTAAAGCAACCAGACAGTAATGATTGATTGACGAAAGTCACTCCGCTATGTGTAACTATTTGAGTGAAGGCCAGCGACAAACCTCTCAAAAGGCTTGGAACTGACTCAATGGGCCGTCGCCAAGCGGTAAGGCAGCGGTTTTTGGTACCGCCATTCCTAGGTTCGAATCCTAGCGGCCCAGTTTTTCTAAAGCCCTCGTGACGAAAGGTCCTTTATTGGTATTCGATTTCGATGGTGTCCTAATCGATGGAATGAATGAGTACTGGTGGAGCTCAAAGGCAGCTTGCCTCCAACTCATTGAGCAACATTGCAAGCCAAACTTTTTCCCCCAACAAATCCCAGAATCATTTAAATTCCTACGTCCTTGGGTACACCATGGATGGGAGATGGTTGTTATTGCAGCAGAAGTTCTATTTCCCAAAAATCAATCCCCACTAGACGCCAAAGTCTTCTCTGAAAATTACAGCGCAAATATCAAGGAAGCTCTTAAGACAAGGGACTGGAAGCCAACTGCACTCCAAAAATCCCTCGAGAATGTGCGTCATAAAGCTCTTTTATTAGATAAACAAGCTTGGATCAGCCGTCATCGCCCTTTTCCAAAAGTGATCGAACGTTTAAATCTTTTCAAAGACGAAGGAATTAACTGGGCAGTACTTACAACCAAAGGTTCTAAATTCACCTCAGAACTACTTGAATACTTTGAGCTAAAACCTCATCTTGTGCATGGTCGTGAATCAGGTAGCAAGGTGGATGTCCTTCTTAAATTGGCTACAAAGTATTCCCTAATGGGATTCGTAGAAGATCGACTCGCAACTCTTGAAAACGTCACAAACACACCAAGACTTTCATCCCTTCCCTGCTATTTGGCTAGCTGGGGCTACCTAAAGCCCTCTGACCACATGTCACTACCACGCAGTATTCATCTACTAGATCCAGAAACACTAGCGACCCCCTTGGCGAGCTGGCATTAGTTCGTTAGCGTACGCTTGTACTACTTAGAGATTCTCAGCCTAGGAGTCTGTTCCACGTTAAGAGCAGTACTCAACAACATCTACAACCTCGTCAAAAGTAACGAGCGAAAGCATCTTCTACCCCTTTATCACGAATTATCATGCCTGCCGAACTAAAGCCATCATCAACCAACAATGGTGCCAATCGATCCCGCGAGGAGCGTCCCGAAGAAAGAGATAAAGCACTGAACCTTGTATTAGGCCAAATCGAACGCAATTTCGGAAAAGGCTCGATCATGCGCCTAGGAGACGCATCCAGAATGAGGGTGGAAACAATCTCCACAGGAGCACTGACACTCGACCTAGCCCTTGGCGGAGGCTATCCGAAAGGCAGAGTTGTAGAGGTCTACGGACCAGAAAGCTCTGGGAAAACAACCTTAACCTTGCATGCCATTGCTGAAGTACAACGACGTGGTGGAGTAGCCGCATTTGTTGATGCCGAGCACGCATTAGATCCTGTTTACGCGGCATCACTAGGAGTTGATATTGAAAATCTTTTAGTTTCCCAGCCAGATACAGGCGAAATGGCCCTAGAAATAGTCGATCAACTAGTGAGATCAGCTGCTGTTGACATAGTTGTTGTCGACTCCGTCGCAGCCCTTACTCCCCGATCCGAAATCGAAGGAGAAATGGGGGATCTAGCAGTAGGCAGTCAAGCTCGCCTAATGAGCCAAGCGATGAGGAAAATTACCGGAAACATAGGAAAATCAGGGTGTACCGTAATTTTTCTGAACCAACTCCGACTAAAAATCGGCGTCACTTATGGAAATCCTGAAACCACCACTGGTGGAAATGCTCTGAAGTTCTATGCCTCTGTCAGGCTCGACATTCGTCGCATTCAAACTCTTAAACGCGGCACAGAAGAATATGGCATTCGCGCAAAAGTTAAAGTTGCGAAAAACAAAGTAGCTCCTCCATTCCGTATCGCTGAATTTGACATCCTTTTTGGGCGTGGCATCAGCACAGTGGGCTGCTTGCTAGATCTTGCAGAAGAAACCGGAATTGTTACCCGCAAGGGTGCTTGGTACAGCTATCAAGGAGACAACATTGGCCAAGGGCGTGATAATACAATTAGCTGGCTAGAACAAAACGAAAAATCTAAAGATGAAATCGAAGTAAAAGTGCGCAAAAAACTAACCGAGGGATCTGAAGTAACCGCTAATTCAATGCGCCCTTTAGTGGCAGCTGCACGTACAGCTGCCACTAAAACAAACACTAAAGAAATCAATGAAATAGCTGCTTAAAAATAAATACATAGGGAATCTAAAACTTTAAAAGGATTAAACTCCTTGAGTCTTATTAAAATCAAACCCAAGCAAGTATCAAATGACTTGGGTTTGATTTTTAATAAGTAATTGTTATTTATATATCGAATTACTTACATATCTGCAGGAACCCACCACCCAAGTGCTGGGCCTATAAAGCGAACAACAATCCACAACAAAACAACAACCCCTATTCCAATCCAGCCACCACGAATTGTAATTGCATAAAACTGATTCTTTTGATTCTGTGTAATCGGCAACCAAGGTACTACTCTTGGAGAAGAGTCTCGTTGAATATCCTTCTTCTGCCGAGGAGGCAATCCTTGCTCAGCGCGACGTTTAGCTTCTCCCATCAATCCATTGTAGAAAGTTATTGATCAAGATTAGAACGTTTAATTCGGTAGCAAACGATATAAAGGAATCCATGGCTCAAGACTACGAAGAATTTGCTTACCCCAACTACGTGAACGCACACGGCCATCAAGAATAGCCAACCTCCCTCCACTCTTTCTAATCGGAGCCACGGCAAGAGGAATAAACGTAAGAGCTTCTGGCAAAAGAAACTCACGAAACCAATCACGACCCTTACGCTTCATAGCATCAACTCGGGCGGCAGTAAGAGGTAATTCCAAACTAGCCAAAGGAAGAAGGGCAAAAATCACTTGCCGAGGCAAAGGCAACTCATGCTGAGAATGGATCCACCAATCCCAACTACAACAAATAATTCCGTTGATATCAGACGAAATTTTTTCATGCGAAACCCTTCTACCAAACTCTGCCGCTAAAGAAGCCGTTAAAGATATTCGCAATTGAGAATCATCTAATAAAACAATTGTTAATCCAGAAAGACCAATAATTAATCTCCGACATTGATCTAAGAGATGCTTTGAAAAAAGCTCTGTATTTGGCAAGGGTTGAGACCTCGGGGTAAAAATTGGTATCGGTTCTTGAACATTCGGATTATTTAACTTAACAACAACATCTAAGGATAATTTAATCTCTCTAAGTTGAAATTCGAAAAAACTAGTCTCATCAGATTCGGTAAGAAATATAACTGGTCTTTTAGTAAAAAGGTTTACAAGATTTTCAAAAGGTTCAATAGGCTCAAAATGCCAATTCCATCGCAAACTCTTATAATCAAGCTTTGCCCAGCTTGCCCATAAAGTAGGATTAATAGTTAATAACTTGCGCCATGGATCTGGATAATCATCTAGAGAATTAAGTAAATTTTTTACTAGAAAAATCTCCGTAGCATCAATCAAAAATGTCCCGTCAGGACTAGCGCATTGACCAAAAAGTCTTTTAGTTAATCGTTGATATAAACTAATCGCGTTTCTAGAGCAAGGAGATTCTGATTTAAAAAGAACCTCCCAATCATTAGGTTCAACTACAATAGCCATCGTTTTTCGAAGCTTCTGACTTAGTTTCTCTGCTTCTAAAATAATCAATTGCTTAGATTCTAAATAACCCATACGATGAGCAGTTATAAGCTCCTCAGAACTCAACAGCCACAAATGATCATTTGGAGGAGGAGTACATCCTTCCGAATAATTCAAATCAAATCCCTCTGAATTAAGAATAGGAAGCTCTTTCTTTACCAACCTTCTTCTCTGAGGCTCAGAAAGAACTATTACTAAAGAATTATTTGCCAAACAAACTGGAATTAATAAACCTAACCACCACAAATCATGACTCCCAACACCCATTTGAATCCAAGTATGGTCATTTCTTCGCAAACTTCTAGCAACTAAACGGCTTAGAGTAAGGCTATGAGGCCAAGGCAAAGAAGCCTTCTTCAGCATTAATTTCAGATGCTTATGAGAGCTTGCTTCCAACATTTGGCTAAAACTAAGAAATAAAAGCAACTAAGTCTTCTATGTTGATTGATATACCAACATGAAAGACAAGTAAAAGAAAAAGATCAAAAATGGTTCACAAAGAAAGAGAAGCATCCTCAAACCGTGTGGGAATTGTTGGTCTAGGCCTTATAGGTGGCTCGCTAGGACTGGACCTCCAAGACAAAGACTGGGAAGTCTATGGTCTGGTAAATCGAGAGACTACTGCCGAGAAAGCCAAGGCAAGAGGGTTGGCCCATTTCATAAGCACAGATCCAAAGATACTTTCCGATTGCAATCTAGTAATTCTTGCTTTGCCCTTAGACCAATTGATCACGCCAGATCTCTCACTAATTGAAGCATTACCTAAGGATGCTGTTATTACTGACGTTGGTTCCGTGAAAAGTCCAGTTCTCAAAGTTTGGGAAAAAATCCATCCGTTATTTATTGCCAGTCATCCAATGGCAGGTACAACCTCAGCAGGAGTAGATGCAGGACTCAAAGGATTGTTCAAAGGAAAAGCATGGATAGGAACACCTACAAAAGATACAAATCAATATGCTCTAGATACCGTAAAGAAAGTTGCAACATCCCTAGGAAGCCAATGGCTCATTTCCGATGCCGATACTCATGACCAAGCAGTTGCACTGATCTCTCACTTACCAGTAATAATAAGTGCAGCATTACTAAGAACAATAGGACAAGAGAAAAATCAGTCTGTTATAGAACTTTCTAAGCAACTGGCCTCATCAGGATTTACTGATACCACACGAGTTGGCGGTGGAAATCCACAACTAGGAACATCAATGGCAATAACAAATACCTCCGAGCTAATAAAAGGTCTTGCATCATTTAGATTAAGTCTTGAAGAGTTAGAAGCAACAATTACCAATAAAAATTGGTCTAAACTTCAGGAAGAATTGAAACATACAAAATCTCTTAGAGAGAAATTTATAAGTGATTAATATAATCAGAATTTAGTAACTTCAACGATTCTCCATTCTTAGCTAGAAGTTGGCTGCAAGCCACAACAGCTGATTGACTAACGCCCGCTGTTCCTTCGCCGGGATAAATAGAGTCTCCGCATAACCAAAGGCCTGAAATTGGAGTACGGCTTGCAAGTCCAAATGGTCCAAATACTGAAGGGTGCTGTCCCAAACCTCCAACAATTCCCTGAGGTCGACCTGTCCATTTTGCAAAACTTCTAGGAGTAGAAAGCTCTTGGTGTAACCAATCATCTGAAGAACAATTGAGATGTCTATCAAGACAATTTCGAATGGCTTTTAATACTTCCTTTTTGCGTTTTTTGTAATCTAATGGCGAAAGGGTACTCCAATCATTTGGATTAGCAAATAAGCTTGCGACTATAGTTGCCTCTCCCAACGGTGCTCGACCATCTCCATCGCAACTTATCGACACAAATAATGATCCGAGAGTTTCTGCATCAAATTGCAAGTGAGATGGAATATTAACTGGCAAAGCAGGTCTTTTAAGTGCTCCATAAAACACCAAAGCACTAGTTGGTTTAGGTAGGCTTTCTAAGCGTTTTCTATATGAAATAGGAATACCTAATTCTGATGAAATCAATTGGCCGAGACATTGCGGTGGCAACGTAAAAACAACATCAGATGAATGAAATTCTGTCTGCATTCCATTAATCCCGACAACCTTTACTCTCCAACTCCTTCCAGGTTCAAGGTCAATTACACGATGACGTAGAAACAGTTGGCCGCCATCTCTAATTAAGGCTTTTTCCAAAGCTTGACTCAATTTCTGCATAGATCCATGCAAATGCCAAAGTCCTAATGGAGAATGACCCATCTGCAAGACTGTTGCTCCATATAAGGCCGCGGTCTTATCACAAGTTCCCTGAGAAAAAAGTCGCAATTGCAAATCAAGAAAATGTTTTAACCTCCGATCATTTGCACAATTAGATATTTGAAGAAGATTTTCTACTGAAAGAGATGTGCAAAGAGTTAGCAACAGAGTCTCAGGACTCATCGCATTAAAAACAGTACACAAGTCATGAAAATTCCGAGGTGGAATTACAGGATTTTTAGAAGCAAACGACCAGCTTATTTGATGCAATCTCATACACAAATCCCAAAACTTCTCACTACCTGGAAACTGTTTGCTTCTCTCTTCTACCCATTTTTTTTGATCATGCCATAAGCAAATCGGATCAGATCCATCAGCCAAATCAACAACACAAGCAGGATCAAGAAGCTCTGCCGATGGCAGAGGTAAATTCAAGTGACGAAAGATTCGTTCATGGATGCCTCCATGCTCCAAACCAGCAACCTGCGTTGCTCCAACATCAAATACATAGGAACCGCGTTTAAATGTTCCTGCACAACCACCTACTTGACTATGAGCCTCTAACACCTTTACGGCATAACCCTCATGAGCCAAAAGAGCACCTGCAGTAAGACCTGCTACGCCAGCTCCAACAACAACTACAGATTTATCTTTCATAGAACCATGATTACAAAAAAATCAGCAATTGAATAATGGATTCAGTAATCTCCGAATTAATAACATCAACACTAGAATCTCTAGAAGGGTGTCAACCAAATAAAATCACATTATTAGGCAAAGGAGTTCTCAATGAGTCATGGAAGATTCTGTTAGAAGATGGACGAGAAATCTTTGCAAAAACTACACGAAAAAGAAATCTCAAAAGACTTCAATTTGAAGCGAAAGGCCTACTTAAACTTAAAGAGTTTGCAAACAAAGAATTACTAATGATACCTGAGCCATTACATATTCAGACTATTAAGGAAGAATCTATTTTAATCTTGCCCTGGCTAAAATTTACTAATTGCTCACAAAAATTACTGGGGCAAGGTTTAGCATTATTGCATAAAGAATCAACCAAACTTAGCCCTAGCAAATTTGGGTGGGAGTCAGATGGATTTATAGGAGCCGGCTTACAGCCACAAGGGTGGAGAATTAATTGGGGCGAATGCTTTGTTGATCTACGTTTATCTCCCCAATTAAAGATTGCTGAAAAATGGGGTATTGTTTTTACTGATTATAAGCCATTACTTTCTAAAATAATTTCCTTATTAAATTCTCACAAACCAAAACCTAGTCTTGTCCATGGAGATCTATGGAGTGGTAATGCATCAGTTACTGACAATGGCTTAGGCGTATTAATAGATCCTGCGGTTTGGTGGGCAGACAGAGAAGTTGATATTGCAATGACACAGCTATTTGGGGGCTTCTCCTCAGAGTTTTATAAATCCTATGAAAATACTTGGCCAACCAATAAGAGAAACCTAAAAACAAGAATTCAAATATATAATCTTTACCATCTTCTAAATCATGCAAACCTATTTGGAGGTTCATATAAGCAACAATGCATAAAAAGCATGCAATTACTAGCTAATAAGCTAGTTGCCTAGTCAATAATCAAGATTAAAAGTTATTGTTTTAACCCAAATACTCTTGCCTAAGGTTCTGAACCCTCTCTAGAACAGCTGTTCGCTTATCACTAGTTGTTAGGTTCTGCCAACTCCATTGCACAACTACTACAACGCCAAGAAGTTCTAGTAATCCTGGAATCAACGGAAGGAGGTTGATTGTATCCAAAATCCCTTTAATAAAAACTTGGGCAAGAATTACAACTGCGAGAATTCCCGCAGCCTTTCCATACTTACCCATTTGACTCCAATCAATCTTGCCAAGGGTTTGATTGATTTGACCCATGACATCGCTATATCGATCAGAAAAACTAGCGGTCTGATCAGAATTAGAAGCATTTCCAACAGAATTCGAGGCACCAGATGAACTTGAATCACTGGTTGAATCTGTTTTCACTTCAGGAATTTCGTCACTCATGAACACAACGAATAATGCAAGTATGCGGTGAGCGTATCGAATGCATCAATTTAATGCCAGTTTTTCTGAGGTTCGATGGCGATTGCCTGATAGTTCTCCGTGAGAGCCTTCTTGCAGTTTCCCCATTTGAAGGGTGTGCATTACTGCTAGGCGATGACAATCAAAAAGTCGATTTTGCTAGAGGTGAATTATGGAATATCAAATTTATCTGGCCTTGCTGCAACATTTGGAAGCCAAACTTCTTCAAGGTTTTCAAAGAATCAACGGGCATAGTTGTATCCAATGAAGAGTCACAATCAAAACGCAATCGATTTGCTTTAGACCCTCGTGAACAGATTCATGCACAACGTTGGGCAAGAAAACGAAACTGGAAAGTCTTAGGGTCTGCACATTCACATCCTGGAGGTCCAGCAACACCCTCAGCAATAGATCATTTGCTTGGCATCTCTCCAAAATTAATGGTAATTGTCTCAGGGTCAGGTTTAGTGAGATCGTGGTGGATAGAGGGCCCTAACCCTAATCAAAAAATTGAAGTCACAAATCTAACCATCTAAATCAACAATGATCCACTATTCCAAGCATTGAATGGATTCACCAGTACTTGACAGCAACAAATTATGCGAAAACGAGTTAACTCGTTTTTCCAGGCATATAGCTCTGCCAGAAATAGGCATTTCTGGACAAAAGAAGCTCAAATCTGCTTCGGTACTTTGTATAGGGGTTGGCGGACTAGGGTCACCACTTCTTTTGTACTTAGCAGCTGCAGGAATAGGTCGAATCGGAATCGTGGACTTTGATATTGTCGAATGTTCTAACCTTCAAAGGCAAATAATTCATGGCACTCATTCAATAGGTGAGCTCAAAACCAATTCCGCAAAAGAGCGGATTCTTGATATTAATCCAAATTGCACAGTCGAACTCTTCAACACAAAGCTCTCCAGCAAAAATGCATTAAAAATAATAGAAAATTTTGAAATCATCTGTGACTGTACGGATAATTTCCCAAGCAGATACTTAATTAATGATGCTTGCGTAATTCTTAAAAAGCCTAATATCTATGGCTCAATTCAAGGCTTCGAAGGTCAAGTTTCTGTATTTAATTTAAATGAGCAAAGTCCTAACTATAGAGATCTTGTCCCAACCCCACCTCCGCTAGGATTAACACCATCATGTTCAGAAGGGGGAGTACTTGGAGTCCTTCCAGGCATCATAGGGATAATTCAAGCCACAGAAGTTATTAAGATAATAACAAAGGCAGGGTCACCACTAGATGGTCAAGTATTAGTTTTCAACGCTTTGTCAATGAATTTCAAGCATTTAAATCTTCAGAAAAGTAATGACGACCAAATCATAAATAAATTAATAGACTATGAAGACTTTTGCGGAATAAAGACGAAGTCTGAAAATAAATCAGAAAACTTTAACGTTATCGAAATTTCGGTAACAGAATTACAGGATCTACTTAAAAGTGGAAGAGTTGATGTGCAAATAATTGATGTAAGAACTCCTAACGAAGCCAGAATAAATAAAATACCTGGGTCAGAGCTAATTCCTCTAAGTACTATTGACAATGGTTCGGCTATAAACAGAATAAGAGAACTAATTACAAATAAAAAACTATATATATATTGTCAAACTGGTTTACGCTCAATGCAGGCGATTGCAAAACTTCAAGAATACGGTATTCAAGCAATAAATATAACGGGTGGATCCCAAGCATGGGAAAATCAGTTCGACAATTAACATTCAACCTAGTAATCAACACCCCTTTTTAAATCAACTCCTTGCTCTGCATAGTGCTTATGACAAACCATTTCAGAATGAACACTTGCTAAATCAAAATATGCCGGCTGATGCTTACATCTACCGGTAATAATAACCTCAGTTTCTGCAGGCTTTCTTAGCAAGGTCTGCACTATTGGTTCTACAGGTAACAGCTCTAAATCCACACTTGGATTTAATTCATCAAGTATCACCGTCTTATAAAGACCACTCGCTATTGCCGCTCTAGCAATTTCCCAAGCTCTTTCTGCTTCAACATAATCAATGGGTTTTTGTTGGCCTCGCCATACGATTGCATCTCGACCTGAACGCAAGTGATCAACTAAATGAGGATAACTTTCTCGCAATGCAGCTATTGCTGCATCCTCTGTATATCCACTACCTCCTTTTAACCATTGAAGTATTAAAACTCTATGACTTTTATCTTGGCTAATTCCTCTTCCAATAGCTTGCAGAGCTTTACCTAATGCACTGGTTGATTTTCCTTTACCTTCTCCCGTATAAATCTCAATTCCACCTTTAGAATTGACACTTGTCAAATTAGTTTGTTCTTTAGTTGGCCTCCTATGAGCTCTCATTTCAGAATGAAGGTCAGCAACCTTTACTATTTCTTGAGGGGCAGCTCTGCCAGTAATAATAATTTCCATCCCTGAAGGTCTATTCCGCAAAGTATGAACTACATCTTGAACATCCAATAGACCAAGATCCAACACAGGATTTAGTTCATCCAGAACAACTACCGAATACAACTCACTAGCTATAGCTCCTTTAGCAATATCCCAACCGCGCCGAGCTTCCTGAGAATCAAAAGGTAGAGATTCATCAGCAGTGAAAAACTCTCCTCGCCCTGTCCTCACTTGATCTATCAAGTGAGGAAAGCCGTTTTGCAATGCCTCTATAGCAGCATCTTCATCGTAAGCACGTCCTGGACCTTTTAAGAACCGAAGCAAAAGCACTCTCGTGCGTCTTTTCTCACAGATTCCCAAGCCAATTGTTCTTAAAACAACACCTAGTGCAGCTTGGCTTTTTCCCTTGCCTTCGCCGTCATATATGTGTAGTTGTCCAAGAGACCTTTCTTGGCTATCCGAAGCCGTAACAATCCCTATCCCACGTGTTCCACGTGAGGACTTGCTCTTATTGTTTGTCTGAGGCCTTTCCTTTTGTGACGCCATGAAATATGGCCTATCTAAGGTTGGAGCTTAACTAGAGTCATGAACAAGAGCAGTATTTTGGGAAATGATGAAGTGGAGTCTTTTACACAACAAGAAGTCCTGTCGGATCAAGTTCAAAATGATTTAGAGCGATTACGCAAATATTTGTCAGGCCTTCAAAGAGTATGCGTGGCCTACTCAGGAGGTGTTGACAGTACCTTGGTCGCAGCAATAGCAAAAGAACAATTAGGAGATCGAGTTTTTGCCGTGACAGGTGTATCACCTTCCCTTTCGCACGACCTATTAAAAGAAGCAGAAAATCAGGCTGCCTGGCTCAAAGTTACCCATAAAAAATGCCTCACCAATGAATTAGAGGACCCTTCTTACGCCTTAAATCCCAGAGATCGTTGCTTTGCCTGCAAAAGAGAACTCCATGATCATCTGATTGTAATTGCAAAAGAAGCAGGAGAAGCAATAGTCCTAGATGGAGTAAATAAAGATGATCTTGGCGACCACAGGCCGGGCATCAAAGCTGCTCAACTAGCAGGTGTGCGTTCTCCTTTAGCTGAACTCAATATCGGAAAAACTTCAATTAGACAAATTTCACGCGCATTAGGTTTTCCATGGTGGGATAAGCCTGCTCAGCCCTGCTTAGCATCAAGGTTTCCTTATGGAACATCCATCAATGCTGCTCGACTTAAACAAGTTGCCAAAGCAGAAGCATGGTTAAAGCAACAAGGATTTAAGGAAATAAGAGTACGAAGTAACGGATTTGCAGCAAGTATTGAACTACCAGAAGAAAAGATCAAAGAATTCATAAATAAATGCGATAGGAAAAAATTAGTTTGTTATTTTTCATCCATCGGATATCGCTCTATAAGTCTAGATCTAGAAGGGCTGATAAGCGGCAAACTCAATCACTTATCCTAAGAGAATAGCTCATAATTATATTTAATAAATTTATTTATTTCCTAAAAATATTTTAGCTGGCAACTAGCGAAGCGGGGGTTTGTCTTTGAAAACTCTTTAAAGAAAATCTTTTCGAGCACAAGACTTTACTCAAGAATTCACATGCTTTTTCTGGCATTGTATGATCCCCACAAGTAAAAACATCAACTGCTGCATATCCATGTTCTGGCCATGTATGAATAGATATATGTGATTCTGCTAGAAGAGCAAGTCCAGTGACTCCCTGAGGCTCAAACTTATGAGTAATCAGATTCAATAGATTGGCACCAGAATTTTTCGCGGCATTGGTAATACATGTCCTTAAGAAAGCTTCATCATTAAGCTTCAATCGGTCACAATCATAAAGCTCAAGAATGCAATGCTTCCCAGTGATATCAGTAATTATTGGCTCAACTTCATGAGAGACTTTCGAAGGATTTAATTCTCCCCATCCTGGGTTTGGATGGAGGCAAGAGAAGTTCTTTTCCATAAGTTTGCAAAATAGCTGACCACCTTAACTGACTCTCCTGCAAGTCTCGAGAAATTCAGGCTCCACTATTTGAGATTCATGCCTCCAAGCGCCTTCAAAAGCATCAATATGAGTAGCACTTACAAGACATTGATGTTTTTCACCAACAGCTTCTAAAAGCAATAACTGACGAATGGGATCCAGCTCAGCAAAGACATCATCAAGCAGCAACAGGGGAGGGACTCCATAAATATCTCCAACCAACTGTAATTCGGCCATCTTCAACGCCAACACTAGAGTCCGCTGTTGACCAGCCGAGGCAAAACGACGTGCTGCCACACCATTTACCAGAAACTCAACCTCATCACGATGAGGGCCCACCTTGCAAATTCCCAATCGTTCCTCATCATCCCTCTGGGACAAGAGTTGCTTTTCCACTGCAAGTCTCCAAGGCTCTTCTGCTTCTTCTCCCTCCAAAGTGCTTCCAGGAAGATAGTGCAGATCTAAATGTTCTTTACCTTCACTCAAACGTTTTTGCCAATTAGCCGCCAAAGGCTGCAAATGAGCCAATGCTCTTGAACGTCGCCGATGAATGCGAGTACTAACTAATGCCATCTGAACATCAAGGGCATCTAATAAGGAATTCCGTTCCTTAGAAGGCACATGCACTAATTTTCTCCATAGATGACTACGTTGTCGCAAAAGCCTGCTATAGCGCGTAATTAGATCCCCATAAATTGGCTCAAGCTGTTGAACAACTCGATCAAGCCACTGACGTCTCAATGACGGCTCACCTCTAACAAGAGCAAGGTCCAGTGCACTAAATCCAACACAGCGCATCGGACCAATTAAATCGAGTTGACGCACTAAAGGTTTTCCATTCCTACGAGCAAGTCTTCCGCCAGATCTTCGAAGTTCTAATTCAAGGCTTTCATTCTCATTATTAATTGCTAGCAAAGTTGCTCGTTGTTCATCCCAATGAATCAAATCCTTATCGCTCCTACAACGATGCGACCGCAAGCTTCCTAATAACTCAACAGCTTCCAGTAAATTTGATTTTCCTGTTCCATTACTACCAATAACAAGCAAACGCTTCTCTGTCAGCTCCAACTGAAGCTGAACATAGTTCCTAAAACCAGTAAGGCGAAGCCTAGAAAGACGAATCTGTCCTGAGCAGCATAAGAATAAGGTAACTTTAAAGTGAGGTTTTTGGACCTCTAGTCCTGACCAAATTTGGTCAATTCAAGGGCATGTAGCTCAGTTGGATAGAGCATCAGATTCCGGTTCTGAGAGTCGGGGGTTCGAGTCCCTCCATGCTCGTTATTTTTTTAAAAACAACTTATCTCCTAACAGAAGACCACCTCCACCTACTTAGAGGCCCTTTTCGTAGCCTATAGCCCATGGCTCTAATGCCTCCTGGGTCTACTAAAAACCCCTGCGCCTCAAGAGCAGCTAGATTTGACTGAGAAGCAGATACAGAAACACTGCATCCAGGCATTTCACGACGTAAAATCTCAAGAACCTGATGAACAAGAACTGCTACTAACTGCCTATGAAAAGGTCCAGGAAGTGCGACTAAATTCCACAAATTAGCATTTAAACCCTTATCACTAGTAACTCTCACAAAACCTACCAAGAGTTTTGTTTTCTTTTCATAAATACTCAAATGACAATCACTATGTTTTAACGCAAGAGCTATTTTTTCTGGCGCATATGTACTCTCTCGACAACGTGCAAATAACCTATTCAGAGCTTCTGGGGCAGGAGCCTTGAATCTTTCTAAAAAGAAGCCATCTGGAAGACGAGGCAATGAAGAGTTGCGAAAAGAAAGCACAAGTAATTCATCCTGTATTACGCATACCAGCGGCTATACCATTAATAGTTAACAAAGCACCTCGAAGCAATTCACTCCTGCTGTAGGTGCGCCCATCTCCATGAGTTCCTGGCGATTCACTCATAGGAGGTTGCCTATTCTGATCACGTAACCTTCGCAACAAAGCAACTTGTAAAAAACCTAATGGAACAATCGTACGATTGCGCAAATCAACCGAGAGTTGCAACGCAGGATCTGCTCCCAACAATCTGCTCTGACCTGTTATCTCCATAATTAAACTTTTTGTCCGATCATATTCACTTGCAATAACGTCGAAAATCTTTTCAAATGCCTCTCGATTAGTTTCACGACCAAGGCTATTTACATAATGATTTGCTAAATCTAAATCAACTTTCGAAAGTGTCATTTCAACTTTCGAGATCAACATTCTGAAGAATGGCCATCGTTGATGGAGCCTGCGAAGAAGAATTAACTGATCAGCATCTTGTTCAAGTTCCGCCGCTAATGCGGTTCCAACTCCAAACCAACTTGGCAGAAGAAATCTACTTTGAGTCCAACCAAACACCCAAGGAATAGCTCGCAGACTTGAAAGATCCTTCGCACCACTTTTTCGACGTGCAGGCCGACTAGAAATCTGCAACTTACTTATCTCTTCAATTGGCGTAACCTCTTGAAAAAAAGCGACAAGGTCAGGGTTGTCATGAACTAATGCTCGATAGTGCTCACGAGACCTTGCTGCCAGTCTGCCCATTAATTCATTCCAACTAGGCGTAGCATCCAATTGATTAGTTACCAAACTATTTTGCAGAACAGCAGTAGTAACCGTTTCTAAATTATATAGAGCCAATTCTGGCAAGCTGTATTTAGAGGCAAGTACCTCTCCTTGTTCAGTAATTTTAATTCGTCCCTGCAAAGTACCACTTGGTTGAGCCAAGATTGCTTGATAAGCAGGTCCTCCTCCTCTGCCAACAGAACCACCACGACCATGGAATAAACGCAATGCAAACCCATGCCTGCGAGCCAAGTTTTGCAGTGCAATTTGAGCCTGATGAATCTCCCAATTACTAGACAAAAAACCAGAATCTTTATTGCTATCGGAATAACCAAGCATGAGCTCTTGCAATTGTTGAGCCTGCTGACCCACGCGAGGCAACAAATGCCTATAAAGGGGCATTTGAAATAACTGCTCCATTACCGAAGGTGCTCTCTGAAGATCTTCAACAGTTTCAAAAAGAGGAACAACCAATAGCTCTGAATGTCGAGCAGTAGGGTCAACAAGTCCAACCTCCTTGGCCAGTAGTAATACCTCTAACAAATCTGAAACCGTATGACTCATAGAAATCACATATGTTCTGCAGATACGACTTCCAAATTCCTCTTGGAGACGATGAAGCATACGAAATACAGAAATAGTCTCTTCGGTTGTTGAAGACCAAATAGCAGTTGAAGGAATTAAAGGTCGTCTAGTTTGAAGTTCAGCCGTTAACCATTGCACTCTCTCATCTTCTTCCATCGCTCCATAAGCTTTAGGCAGATTTAGATGACGGGTAAGTTCATCAATTGCATCACTATGACGAATACTCTCTTGACGGATATCAAGACTAGCAAGTGAAAAACCAAAAATGTGAACTTGGGTGAGCAAAGTATCTAGTGACTCACAACTTAAATCAGTACTAACCAAACTATTGCGTACTAATTCTAAATCACTTCTAAATTCTGCTACTGAACCGTAATGGAGCAATTCTCCAGAAGAAGGTAAATTAACAGAAGCATTAGAAATACCGTCGGGAGGAGTTTGCCAACCAGCATCAGCTAGTTGTTTATTCCTATATTTAGTAAGTTTTAATCGTTCTAATGTATACCTTAATTTCAAACGATAAGGTTCTAATCTATATCGTGCGGCTCGCTCCTCATACACTTCAGGGAAACGCAGCCTATCCATTTCTAACGATTCAAGAAGAGGAGCTCCAACTTGACTCCATTGCATAGAAATACTTAACTGGTCTCTTAAATCTTGTACTGCTGATATATATCTTTCAAGCATCAGTTGACGTTGATAACACGCAGTCCTCCATGTGATTTCAGGCGTCACAGAAGGGTTACCATCACGATCAGAGCCAACCCATGAGCCAAAGGTACAAAAGGCGGCCTGTGGCAAATGAACATCTGGATAACTTGAAGACAAAGCAGAAGTAATTCGACGTCTTAATTGAGGCATTGCATCAAATAAAACTTGCTGAAAATAATGAAGCGCATAATCCACCTCATCTAAAACTGAGGGTTTAAATTGATGTAGTTCGTCAGTTCGCCACCAAAGCCTTATTTCCTCCTCTAATTGAAGTCTCAAGCTTTCACTCTCAGATGCAGAACTTCCAGTTTCAGATTGAAGTTGCTGCAAAAGACTTGCTACTCTTCTTTGCTTATGTCTAACTGTATGTCGAACAATCTCTGTAGGGTGTGCAGTAAAAACGAGCCTTATATCCATCTCCTGTAATAGTCCTTCCAACTTGGCAGGAGGAACATTCAATCTTCTAAGACGTTCAAAAAGTTCACGAAAGGTTGCTGGATTTGTCTGACTTGCTAATGGTGGAGCAAATGGATCTAAATGCTCCTGGGTACCGTCTTCTTGCCCGATACTCATGCTTTCTAAATAACTATCCTCTTCAATCCGTTGCTCAAGAATATTGACCAACTGAAAATAAAGAGAAAAAGCTCTTGCAGCTGCTATTGCCTCTGCAAGATCCATCTCTCGAATCAACAAAACAATCGCATTACTTGCTCCTTTTTCGTCGGCACTCTCGAGAGCCCAAGGATCGCTTAACTTTTTCAAACGCAATAATCGCTCTGTTTGCTCAGGAGGACATTCACTTCTCAATACTGTTTGCCATAAATCCTCCACCAATTCCAATCGCTGTCTAAGCAATCTCCCCCCCCCATTCACTCCAGCCACCACTTGATTTAAAGAGGAATGACTGTTTTTTTGATCAGCTTGAGTGCAATCAGGTTTGGGCATAATCATCCCAAAAGGACCTCTCTATTTGAATCAAGCATTTCCTCAGCAGCCATACTCGAAATAGCCTTTTCAATAACTGATTGCACGGTAAAACCAAGACCAAAAGATTTCAGCCATTTCATAGCCTGATTTCCTTCTTCTAAAGCGTCCCGGAGAGGCTCAAGTTGTTCAGTTAAATTCAATTCTTCAGCCAAAGGTATTGTCTCATTCAAAAGTTCCTGAACCCAGTCAATAGCGGTTATTGTTCTACCATCTTTCCAATGAACTAAAGAGGCATTCAAACTATCTTTTGCAGCTTTTATATCATTACTATCGCTTATTTCGACTAATTCTTCAGAAGTTAAATCACTAACATGAAATGGATCAAATTTCTCAGGATTTCTTAAAAGATTAATCACTCGGAGTTCCAAGAGAGCTGTAAGAGCCAACAACATTGACGGGTCTGTAATCAAGTCACATATTCGCAATTCCATCCTATTTAAATCATAAGGGCGACTAGGTCCATTAGGGCGGACTGATGTCCAAAGATGTCTTTCATTCTGCATCGTGCCATTAGCTAAATGCATTTGCACCCATTCAACATAATGATCATGATCTCGAAAAAATGGAACTTTCTTGGGAGTCCGCGGAAATTGCAACCACCTTTGAGAATGAGCTCCAGTGAGCTCACCATCCAAAAAAGGAGAACTAGCACTTAAGGCTAGAAAAATTGCTGCCTCACATCTAACCAACCGTAATGCCGCAAAGAGTTTATTTAAGTCCGTTATACCTAAGTTAATGTGAACACTCGCAGTAACAACCTTAGTTCCGTAAAGAGACTCAATCAGATCGTGATAAGGATTACCAGGATCTGATCTTTCAAAAATTGAGCTATCTCCCAAGCTAAGAGTACTGCAAGGTAAAAGGGTTAAATGCTTTTTGGCTAGCCAACTTCTTAGCCGTCTTCTTGGCGCCAACAAATCCTCTTTTAACTTTGCATAATTTGCTTCAGGAGAAGTTATGTATTCCAAGTTGCGGTGATCCGGTTCTTTCACAAACTCCGGAAGATCCTTTGTGACCGCTACCGCAACTCCAACATGTTGACCAGTTGAGCGTCCAGTAAAGAGCTCAACCTCAAAACCTTTAAGTAGCAGTGAACTATTCTTCATCAATCGCGTCAAGACAAGCAATAGCAGTAAGCATGGCTTTGGCCTTATTCAAGGTCTCTTGATACTCAGAAACGGGCTCAGAATCAGCTACCACGCCAGCACCTGCCTGAACTTGCACTCTTAAACCACCATCAGGATGATTACTCACAAGCATTGTACGAATCGTAATCGCAGTATTTAATGCGCCCCTCAAATCAATAGCGCCATAAACCCCTGAATAAGGTCCTCTAGCCTGCGGCTCCAATTGATTCACAAGTTGCATAGCTCGTATTTTTGGTGCTCCACTTACAGTTCCAGCAGGGAAAGACGCTATCAACAAATCCCATACATCCATACCTTTTGATAATCGGCCCTCAACTTCGCTAACAATATGCATGACATGAGAATACTTCTCTATAACCATTAGATCTTTAACAGTAACTGTTCCTGGCTGACATACACGACCTAAATCATTACGACCTAAATCAACCAACATGACATGCTCGGCCCTTTCTTTTGGGTCTTCTAGTAATTCCTTTTCTAGTCTGAGATCTTCCGAGTTAGTTTTGCCTCTTGGCCTTGTTCCAGCAATTGGGCGTAAACTTGCTCTAATTCCATCACTTGCAGGTTCAGCTCTAACCATTACTTCAGGACTAGAGCCAATCAATTGCCAATCTCCAAAATCAAAGAAAGCCATATATGGGGAAGGATTAACCATTCTTAGACTTCGATATAACTCAAGAGGTTCTTGATGAACTTGCGCCTCAAAGCGTTGACTTAAAACAAGTTGGAATACATCGCCTGAAACAATATGATCTTTTGCCTGAGAAACAGCTAGTTCAAAATCTGACTGATTAAAATTACTCTCAACTTGATCCAATGACGGAATTGCCTGGTGCCAACTAAGAGGCTTAATAGGATCAAGCGGAAGAGAAATGCGATGTTCAAGTTCTTCAATTCGCATAAAAGCCTTATCTAATTCCGATTCTGCAGTCTTATTAGTTGTTAAATCACCATACGCAACAGCTGTCATTGAGCGCTTAACTTGATCAATAATCAATATGGTATCCATCATCATCCATATACCATCAGGAGGGTCACTCTCACAACGTTCATGAACCTTGACCGAAGGTTCTATCCACTGAATCATTTCATAACCCCAAACCCCATAAAACTGACCAATTGGAGGCAAACCAGATAAAGAAGATATTTGATATTCACACAACCATTTTCTAAGTCCCACAAAAGGATTTCCTAAAAATTCATCTTCTCTTCCATCTCGCCAATGTCTTACCAACCGATCTCCACGTGAAATTGCTGTCCATAAAGGATCACTAGCAACAACACTCAATCTGCCAAGAGTTTCACCTCCCTCAACAGATTCAAGCAAAACTCCCGGTTTTTTTTGTTGACCCACCTTTAACCAGGCAGTTAAAGGCGTCTCAAGATCGGCCGGCCAACTTTTAGCAAGCGGAATAAAATTTAAACCTTTCTTGGCTGCAGTTAAAAAAGCAGCACGATCAGGAATAAGCATGAAGGGATCCTCGCAACTTGCGCGATGCAATCGAACTTAAGGATCCCTTACTAATAGCTTGAGAAAAGTCTCAGCTGTCGTAAGTATTCCTTCCAGTGAATTTAAGGCTGGCAGGATTTGAATTTTCACCTATTCGGCGAGGATTGTGATTAACGATAGGACGTCCTTCATTCACCTTCTCAGGGAAAACCCCATCCTTGGGATGAAGAAACTCAGTATCTCCACCAGGAAAAATGCGATAGATCTTGTAATCCTCAATCCTGGGTTTGAATGTCCGCAATTGGGTACCAAGTGCTAGGCATTGCTCCTTACGAGCAAAGTACATGAGGTTGTCACCCTCATTCATAATTGCCGCACCGCCTGTGGGAAGCTCAAAAGCCTGTGCTTTCGTGCTTGACCATGTAATTGCGTACTTTTCCTCTGTCTCGGCAGAGTTAAGAAGTCCACCGGTACTGCCGATGCATTGAGGAAGATTTCCTTTTAGGGCCTGGTCTGTCATGGCTTTTCTTGAAAATCGGCATGCCGTTACAAGTGAAAAGTAGCACTGGCTTTTGTGTCCTATGGCACTTAAGGGTGACAACCTTCACACCCGTCAACAATCTAAGACCTTAAAAGTTCAATGTTTTCCATCTGCGATTGGGAAAAAAACGGTTAGGCGGCTATCTCTCCGATGTGTTAACCACCCACCAAGACTGGCCAATAATTGTTGTGTGGCAGCTTGACTCAACTGCAAACTGCCAGTATTTGGATTCCAACTAAGTACCGGACCTAACTTGGAATGCCCCTCGAACGCAGAGTTTCGCTGATCATTCAATGCCTTGCTAATAATCTGAAGCTTCAACCTGGAACCGGCAGCTCGCAACTGCAAAGAAAGAGTGCCACCTTTTGGGACCCCTCTGCTACTTCGGTCAATTAATCCCCCCAACATTGGCTCAAGACTCTCAGGATCACTAAGCACTTGTGGCAACTCAGGTGTAACGTCCAAATGCAAGCAAACCCCTCGTCTCTCGAGCTGTTGACACCATCCGGGATATAAAATTTTCAGCATGCTCCCTAGGTCCGTGCTTGCAAGCCTTGATTGATCTGGAGGCCTTCTCTGCAACTCTGCAGCTTTAAATATCAACCCAAATCTATCTATTTGTTCTGTACATTCATCATCAATCTGCCTAAGCCTTTTATAAACCTGTCTCGGAAGATCTTGCCTACGTAAAATTGACCGAATAAGAGTTCTAATTGTTGCTAAAGGTGTACGAACCTCATGCGTTAGGGCCTCTAAAAGACTGAGTTCTCCGTGCATATCATTAACTGGATTTTTTGCTTTCGAATTATCAATGTTTGACTGAAGCGTGAGACTAGGAGCCATTTGCGCCAGCCTCTCCGAAAGTCTTAACCAAAAAAACTTTTCAAGATCCTTATTGATTTTCAATTGGCCTAGATTCCCTAATTCCTTACGAAGCTCAATAGCCTGTCCTGGATCATCTGAACTGAGCCTTGTATCTACCAACTTCAATACATCTCCTAGAGTCTGAGGATCACTCCTCATTAGAAAATTACGCCTCCCTTCAGAACCTTCTAATGCAATTGCAACCTGTACCTCAGGAGTAATTATCAAAAGGAAAGGATCATTTCCATCTTCCTTCTTAAGGGAAAGACGGTTATAACAGTTGTTTCTAAAACTTTTGCAGGAAGTTTTACTGATTACTTGACTCGGAGGAAGAAAACTCCCACTAAAAGATTGCAAGGTTTCAAATTCATCTGGAGTCCAAACCCAACCCTGCAAACGATCTAACAATTTAGTTTCATACAAAGCTGGTAAAGGTGAAGCCAACCACAATCCCCTTGGAGGCCGCATTGGCAAAATAATGTCGTATTGCAGGGTATCTAAAGCTGCCCACCAAAGCCTTCTCACAGTAGATTCATCTGACTGCCCAGGCGGAAAACCTTCAAGCATTCTTTGTTGAATCTCCTTATGAGTGATTTGATTACTCACCAGTTTTTAACTTTTTCAAACTCCGACGAGCTACAGACAAACACAACCCAAGACCTGCAAAATTAACAATCAAAGCAGAACGCCCATAACTCATGAAAGGTAGCGGAATTCCGGTAACTGGGCCAAGACCAATCGTCATGAAAATATTTACAACCACCTGAAAAACCAACATTGTCAACACGCCAACTACCAAAAGAGATTCGAAATCAGTACGTGCTTCTTGTGCAAGAGTAAGCAATCGAAACATTAACAATGAAAATCCAAATACAACCAAGATGGATCCGCAAAATCCTGCTTCTTCCCCTAAGGCACTAAAAATAAAGTCCGTATGTTGTTCTGGTATAAAGCGAAGTTTAGTTAATTGTCCCTGAAGCAAGCCTGTACCCCAAAAGCCACCAGAACCAATACCTACAGTACTTTGAAGAAGATGATATCCACCTCCAAGGGGGTCTTTCGAGGGATCAATAAAAAGCACTAATCGGTCTCTTTGATAATCCTTTAAGCCAAATTTCCAAAACCATGGAGTAATGAAAACAATAAAAGTCTGCAAAGAAATTGTGAAAAGAGTTGCCAACTTTTTCCATGGGAATGATCTATATGCCAAAAATCCCATCAAAGGTACCCAGAGGATCAAACTCCATGGCAAAACACCAACTAAAACAGCCGTAACCAAAAGAGAGATAACCAAGAACACCCACTCCAACGGCATACCTGACCAATAAAGCATCACTAGTAATACAGCCCCAAATACTAAAGAAGTTCCCAAATCAGGTTGCACAAAAACTAAAGCCCATGGGACGCAAATAACAGCCAAAGGTCTAAGAAGATCTACAGGGCGTTCAACAGGATATCGCTCCAAAATTGAAGCCAAAAGCATTATTGCAGCTAGTTTTGCAAATTCTGAAGGCTGAATATTGAGCCCTCCAACATTTAGCCATCGCTGAGAGCCAAGAGCAGATACACCTACAAATTGAACAGCAATAAGGCTGAAAACTGTAATCAAATATATCGGGAATAATAATGATCTCAATCTCTGAATAGGGACCCTTTCAAGACAAAGAGCGATAAACACGCCTATACATGCTGTAGTCGTATGATTCTGCCAATCTGCAAAATTAGCCTGCCTTTGTGTACTTGCTATCAGCACACTTGATACAAACACCATACCCAAAGGCACACCCCAAAGGATAAAACTGATTTCCTTATTATTATTTTGCGAATTTCTCCAAGACTTTCTTTTCCCTTTCTGGCCAGCAAGTGAATTCATTGGTCCACAATTTAAGAGACAAATTCCACGACCTTACGAGTCAATTTCATAAAAGCATCTGCACTCACAGAATCAGGACGTTGCTTAAC
>QCFN01000009.1 GCA_003280245.1 Prochlorococcus sp. AG-363-J23 | reverse complement strand
CCATAGACTATATGATCTCATAATCAAATTAAAAGGAGATCGGAATTAATTTATCATGGTTTGTTAATCAGCGACAGGTCGTTTATAATGGCTGATTACAAAACAAAATAAAACAACTAAGATCTAAATTAATTAAAAGTAATTAATAGTCTTAGATAGAGCTTAATTTGTAACTAAATCAATTCAAACTGTGATTCCGTATATTCCCCAGAATGACATCTGAATAGTCTGGAATAGTCCTGGCCCATAGCCTCGGGTCGGAGCTACTAAAGGCACCTGTAAGCCCCTCAAGCGCGCTGAAGCTAAATGGAAGACCATTTAGACCGTAATAAGCCTTAAGGGGCCAAATAAGCCTAATTTTCTACCTATAGTGAAATCTGGGGCCTATGACAGAAATATTCGTTTTGGCAATTCACAAGGGTAAGGGAATGATTTCCAACATCACTACACATTCATTGATCAAATTATCCTGACATTACAAAAAAGAGCGCTGTACCACCAAAAACCATTGGTATATCAGGTGTTTACAGCAGATATACCAATGGGTATTAAACAAATAAAGTACTTAAAAGTGCCACAGTTTTCACTTATGCGGTTGACGGATGCAGGGGGGAAGGCGTTAAAGGTCATTCAGTTATGTCCCTTCAATGGATTGGGAGTTCACTGAAGACGCAGCCTTCCTTGCCCTCTGCGACGCCTTCCGAGAGAGTGGTGAGACATCTGCAATCGAGTTTCTTGCTAATGGAGAGGGTGCTTTCCATTTTCAGGAGCTCACACAAAACGCAGCAGGCGAAGGAATTGACCTGAGCGATTCTGATACCCTCGACGAATTTCAACAGGAAGTTATAGAAACAATGCAGAGTCTATGCATAGACTGACAATTTTTATTGGCCTAAAAAAAGAATAATTGCCAGCGAATAAATTGGAAAAACCAATTTATTGACTTTTATTCTCAATGTATAAATAGTTTAGCCTATTTATGCACTAAAGTAACAAGCCTTGCTATGTAAAGCAACAATTGCAGTAGTACTTTGTTCAGGAATCAGTTGATCTGCGCTATCCATATTAATACCTACTCGATCAGCATCTAACCACTCTAATTGATACTTAGAGTCAGATACATTTGGACAGGCTGGATAACCAAATGAATACCTACTTCCTCTATATTTACTTGCCAAAATATCTCTAGAATTCTTAGGTTCTAAGTGACTAAATCCGCACTCTTTTCTTATTCTTGCATGAATCCACTCAGCCAAAGCTTCTGTCATTTGAACAGCAAATCCATGAAAATATAAATAATCAGTGTATTCATTATTATCATATAATTTTTGCGCAAATTTAGTGGCCTCCTCCCCTACAGTAACAGCCTGCATTGGAAGAACATCTTTAGGGGAATTATCAAGTAAATCTCTATAAAAATCAGCTATACATAAATTCCTTCCTGATTTTTGACGAGGAAATTCAAATTCACCAAGTTCATGTAGACAATCTTCGGCAAAGATAATTAAGGAATTTTCCTTCCTACCGCAATTAAAATAGCCGTAAACAACTGATGGGGATAATAGAGATTCATTAACACTTTGATCAATTATTTTTTCTAATATAGGTTGAGCTTCTTTTTCTAGGAATTCAAGATATTGTTCCTTGGACTGTCCTTTATTTTTCCTCATTTGCCATTGGCCAGAGAATAATGCATTTTTATCTAAGTAATAAATAATTTCCTCAATAGGAATATCCTTGGAGTATAAACACTTAGAACCAATGAAAGGAGGTGTAATTGATGCCTCCTCGATAATGGAAGTTGAGCGATTTGTGCTTATAGCTTCTCTATTATTTTGAAATTCCCGAGTTAAGATTTGATCTTTATTAGTTGATTTATCTAACTCAGACGAAATATTTATAGATGAAAGAGATTTATTACCTAAAACCAGTCCATCGGGACAGGGAAAGGAGAAACCTCTGTTATCATTCCACTCTTCCGTTTTTTTTGCTTCCATATAAGCATCCATAAATCGAAGATCTGCAAATGCGTCTTTACCATAAACAACAACTCCATTATAAACTTTTGCACAATCATTAGTAACGAACTTAGGTGTTAATGCTGCACCACCTAATATAACTGGCACTGAAATCCTAGCCTTATTAAATAATTCCAAATTCTCTTTCATAAAGGCTGTAGATTTAACGAGAAGCCCACTCATAGCTATACAATCCGCATTAATCTCCTTTTGTGCGTTAATTATATTTTCTACATCTTGTTTAATTCCAAGGTTGATTACTTCATAGCCGTTATTAGACAAAATAATATCTACAAGATTCTTGCCAATATCATGAACATCCCCTTTAACTGTAGCTATAAGAAATTTTCCCTTTGATGCGTTATCTTGATCTGATGATTCTAAATAAGGTTCTAAGAAGGAGACGGCAGATTTCATAGTTTGAGCCGACTGCAGAACAAATGGTAGTTGCATTTGACCTGAACCAAATAGTTCTCCTACAACTTTCATCCCTGCTAATAAAAATTTATTGATTATATCTAATGGCGTATAATCATTTAAAGCCTCCTCTAATGATTTCTCAAGGTTAATTCTTTCTCCATCAATTATATGTTTCTCTAACCTTTTTTCAACAGGTAAGTCAGCTAAATCTATAGAGCTACGAGCCTCCTTAGCTGTAACACCAATAAATATTGAAGTTAATTCTGTTAATGGATCATAAGTACAATTATTGTTATCAAATCTTCTATTATCAAAAATTAAATCGCGGCAAACATTCTTATGATTATCTGAAATTTTAACTAATGGGAGTATTTTAGAAGGTGAAACAATTGCAGCATCCAGTCCAGCTTCACAACAGTCATGAAGAAAGACTGAATTTAGTGAGATTCTAGCTGCTGGCGATAATCCAAAGCTAATATTAGAGACACCAAGAATAATATGCACATCATTTAAGTTTTCCCTTATTAATTTTATTGCCTTAATTGTCTCCAAACCATTTCTGCGGTCTTCCTCCAAACCAGTTGAAATTGGTAATGCTAGGGGATCGTAAAATAGCTCATATGGGGGGAACCCAAAATCTAAAGCATTTTTGTACGCTCTCTCAGCTATCTGCAATTTCTTTTCTGCAGTTCTAGCCATTCCATCCTCATCAATTGTACCAATAACTACTGCAGCTCCATATTGTTTAGCTATTTGCAATACTTTAAAGAAACGTTCTTCACCGTCTTCAAAATTAGTTGAATTAAGTATTGATTTACCTCCTGAAACCTTAAGTCCACTTTCCATCTTTTGCCAGTCAGTTGAATCAAGCATTAAAGGAAGATTGACATTGGTTACCAATTGTCTTACCAATTCCTTCATATCGCGATTTCCATCCCTACCAACATAATCAACATTAATATCTAGGATATGAGAGTTTTCTCTAAGCTGATCTTTAGCCAATGAAATTAAGCCATCCCAATTCTCTTCCATTAGTAGTTCTCTAGCTTTTTTAGATCCACTTGCATTTAATCTCTCTCCAACAATAAGGAATGAATTATCTTGTTTATAAGGGACTAAACTATAAATTGAAGAAGCACTAGGTTCATAATTAAGCTTCGATCTTGGTTGCTTATTCTTTGAATTTCTTATAATCCTTTTTGATGGTTTTAAGCAATTTTTTATTTCACTTAAGGACTTAATATGGTCAGGAGTTGTCCCACAACAACCTCCGATAATTTGGACTCCCAGGTCTTCTACAAAATGCATTATCTCCATCTTCAACTCAATGGGAGTTAGTTTATAGTGAGCCACACCACCTACATTTTCTGGTAATCCTGCATTAGGAATACAACTAATTGCAAAAGGCGAATTATCAGATAAATATTTTATATGACTTCTCATTTCTTGTGGACCTGTGGCGCAATTAATACCCAAAATATCTATAGGGAATGGCTCAAGAATTGTTACTACAGTAGAAATATCTGTTCCAACTAACATAGTACCAGTAGTCTCCATTGTAACAGAAACCATAATTGGTACTCTTTTATTTGATCCTATGAAACCTTCTTCTATCCCCTGCAATGCAGATTTAATCTGAAGGACATCCTGACAAGTCTCTAATGTTATAAGATCTACACCGCCATCAATCAAGCCTATAACTTGTTCCTTATAAGCATCTTTAAGAATATCAAATTCGATATGTCCTAATGTTGGGAGTTTTGTTGTAGGGCCAATTGAACCAGCAACATATCTTCTTTGTTCTTTAGTAGAGAATTCTATTGCTATTTGTTTTGCAATTTCTGCGGCCTTATAATTGATCTCACGAGAATATTGCTCTAATCCATATTCTCCCAGTACTATCGATGTCGCCCCAAAAGTATTTGTTTCAATGACATCGCAACCTGCTTCTAAAAATGACTTATGAACTTCTCTGACTACATCAGGTCTAGTTCGAACAAGATTCTCATTACATCCTTCTAATTTCAATCCTCCAAAATCCTCAGCAGTGAGGTTAGCCTGCTGAAGAGATGTTCCTGTTGCTCCATCGAAAAGAAGAATTGACGAATCTTCTCCATAGAGCTGACTTAGGAATTCAGAGCTTTCTAAGCTTTCCTGAACATTGAATGCCATCAAGGCTTAACAAATTTCCTTTATCTTAGAATTAATAATGAACGCTTTTAGAAAAAGTTGCGCTATTTAGTCTCTGCCAGATTGATACGAGTTATCCAATGATCATAATCGTGGTCTCTCCCCTCAGTGATTGCAATCAATTTGGCTCTTAACATGCTCATAACGGGTCTTTGATTATTAAGTTCTGTAGATTCGATTTTTCTAACTGGAGTAATTTTGGCTGCTGTACCAGTTAAGAAAACCTCATCAGCAATGAATAATTCTGTTTTATCTACTGGCCTTTCAATTACCCGTAAATTCATTGATTTTGCCAATTCAATAACACTAGCACGCGTAATTCCCTCAAGGATATCTTGATCAACACCAGGAGTTATCAGTTCACCATCTCTAACTATAAAGAGGTTCATACCACTAGCCTCACTTATTTTCCCACGGCTATTAAGTAATAGAGCCTCATCAAAACCACTTAAAAAGGCCTCAGTTTTAGCCAATGAACTTGTGATATATGCACCACTTATCTTTCCCCTAAGGGGTAGTGAACGATCCTCCTGTCTAGTCCAGCTACTAATACGACAACTAACTCCTTCAGGAGAGAGGTAATCTCCAAGTTCCAAGCCATAAATCAAAAAGTCTGTCTCGATATTGTGAAGGCGCGGCGCTATTCCAAGATCGCTTGTATAGACATAAGGTCGAAGGTATATAGGCTTAGAAGGTTTATTGGCCCTAATCATCTCAATAAGAGAAGTCATAACGAACTCCTCAGAGATTTCACACAATAGAAGTCTTGCGCTTTGACTTAGTCTCTTTGCATGTCTATCAGCTCTAAAAAGAAGAATCTGATTAGGTTGTGAAGGATCGGGAATCGCGCGCATTCCACCAAAAGCCCCAGTCCCGTAGTGAAGGGCATGAGTTGCTATAGAAAGTTTTGCATCCTGAAAAGGAACACACTTTCCTTGAAACCAAGCAAATGGAAGGAAGTTATGCATTTATCTGTTGAACTCACGTGCCAATTTTCTCATTACTTAACCCTAAATCTGAAGAAAGAAGGACAATAACTAAATGCACAGAATTTCATCCCTACCAGGAAAAGCCGAAAACGAAGGGATTTCCCTAGTAGAACAACCTCCTGCTGAGGTTCTGTTCCTTACAAGTGCGTCTTCGGATATTGCAACAATTGCAAATTGTTTACGCAACAGTGAGTTAAGTGGATGGGAAGGAAGAATCAGAGCTCTAGCTCTGTCAAACCTAGGACATCAAGCTCAGATTGATCATTATTTATCAACTACTGCAAAATTCTCAAAACTTATTGTGGTTCGGTTGCTGGGAGGAAGAGGCCATTGGAGTTATGGCCTTGAACAATTGGAGATGTGGCAAAGAAAATCAAAAGCTCGTAATTTACTTGTCCTATCAGGTACACCAGAAGAAGAGGTTGAGTTAGAACAATTAAGCAGCATAAATACTAAGGCGATAGGCAAACTAGCTTTATTACTTAGAGTTGGTGGTCTAGATAACTACATTGAACTTTTCAGAATACTAGAAAGAATTATCAAAGGCCATAATATTAATGCAAAAGACATAAAAATAAAGGATATAGAAGATCCATTAAAATGGGATTGGAAGAAAGAAGAATACAATAATAAAGCCGGAATTTTAATGTATAGATCTATTTTTCAGTCAGGTGATATAGAATTAGCGAAAGAGTTAAATCGTTCTCTTAGATCTAAAGGGATATCTCCAAGACTATTATGGATTAGCGGCCTTAGGCAAAAAAACATTCAAGAGGCTGTACTAAAGATTTTCAAACAAGAAAATGTATCAATAGTTATAACAGTAACATCATTTGCCTCTATAAGATTCAATGAATCGAAACATGAAGGTTGTCTATGGGATAATTTAAATGTACCTATCATTCAAGCATTAACTAGCAATGAAGAAATAGAAAGATGGGAAAAAAGCTCTCGCGGTCTTAATCCACAAGACTTAACACTACAGGTAGTTTTGCCTGAGCTAGATGGAAGAATCACTTCAAAACCATGTGCCTTTAAATGTATTGATGAGGAGAGCAAAAATCTTTCCACAGTAATTTATAAAAACAAGCCATATATGCCTGGGATTTCATGGGTTGTTTCTCATGCTTATAAATGGATTGAATTAAAGAATCATGTGGCATCTAAAAGGAAAGTATGCATAACATTAGCTAATTACCCCATAAGGGATGGAAGAATTGCAAATGGGGTTGGTCTTGATACTCCTAAAAGCTTACTAAATGTTCTTAAATGGCTGCAAGAAAACCATTACGACCTTGGTAAAACTCAGATTCCTAATACTCCAACTGATTTAATAAAATTGATTCTATCAGGTCGAACTAATAGTCCTGAAAGTTTCCAAAGAAAACCACTTGGATATCTAGGACTTAAAACATATCTCGAATATTGGAATACACTTGACGAAATTACAAGAAAAAAAGTTGAACAAAAATGGGGTACACCCTCAAAAGCTGTCGATTTAGAAGAAGAAGGTTTTGCAATCCATGGATTAAAATTAGGAAACATTTCAATATTGATACAGCCAAGTCGAGGATATGAATACGAAGATTTGTCAGACTTGCATTCTCCAGATCTGGCACCACCCCATAGATATCTAGCTCAATATTTTTGGATTAGTAAAATTAATATCTCAAATATACTAATACACCTAGGCAAGCATGGAAGTGCTGAATGGCTGCCAGGAAAAAGCGTAGGCTTAAGTAAATCTTGCTTTCCATCAATAGTTTTGAGTGATATCCCTCATTTATATCCATTTATTGTTAACGATCCTGGAGAAGGATCACAAGCTAAACGACGGGGTAATGCTGTAATTTTAGATCATCTGACTCCACCATTAGGAAGAGCAGAATTATATGGTCAGTACTTAGAACTAGAAAACTTACTTGATGAATATTTTGAAGCAAGACATATAAACTCAGAGAGATGTGAGATTATTGAATCAAAAATATCAGTTGTTACAAAATCTCTAAACTTAGACAACCTAGTTGATACTAATAAAGACGACATAAACTCCAAAATTAATTTTGCTGATTCATTTCTATGTGAACTTAAAGAAAGACAGATCAGAACAGGTTTACATATTCTTGGAGAATTACCCAAACAAGAAAAACTAATTGAATTATTACTTTCTATAATGAGATGTCCAAATTCATCTTATGCGGGTATAACACAAATACTTGCATCAATACTCGAAATTGACATAGATCCTTGGGCTGACAACGAAAGTGACCTATTATCACAAAAATGCCTAAATCAAATACTCACTTACACACAGGGAAACTATCGATTAATAGGAGATGCAATAACTTGGATTGAAGATCAAGCTTTCCATTTCTTAGAGGAAATAATAGGTATAACTAGAAATTACAATACAACGAACACCAAGCCAACACATCTTTGCCCTAAACTAAAGGAATGGATCTATGCAAACAAAGATGATCCCTATATTACTTACGTAAGAGATAATGTATGGTGTAGTTTAAAGCACTGTGCTAAGCATGAAAAGGATGGATTAATGAAGGTAATATCAGGAGAAAGATTACCTAGCGGTCCATCAGGCGCACCAACAAGAGGACGTATTAATGTACTTCCTACCGGAAGAAATTTCTATTCAGTTGATCTTAGAGGATTGCCGACAGAGTCAGCTTGGGAATTAGGGAAGAGAAGTGCAGAAAAGATTCTAGAACTACATTTACAGGATGAAGGTGAGCATCTAAAAAAACTTGCCTTATCCGTATGGGGCACATCTACAATGAGAAATGGTGGAGAAGATATATCACAATTATTATCATTGATTGGAATACAACCAATTTGGGACGGTCCAACCAGAAGATTATTAGATATCGAAGTCATTCCACTTGAAATACTTCAACGGCCTCGTGTAGATGTTTTACTTAGAATTTCAGGACTGTTTAGAGATGCCTTCCCGCAATTAATTAGCCTCGTACATAGAGCTCAAACAATGATTTCAAATTTAGATGAGCCCACTCATCTAAATCCCTTGGCTGCAACTGTAAAAGAATTTGGAGCACAGGGTAGAATTTATGGTTCTGGGCCTGGTTCATACGGAGCTGGACTTCAATCCTTAATTGATTCTGGGAATTGGGAAACTAGAGATGACTTAGCTGAGGCATACATAACCTGGAGTCAATGGAGATACGAAGGAAATGAGGAACCTAAATTAGACAGAACTGGCTTAGAACATGGCCTTAAAGATGTTGAAATTGTTATGCACAATCAAGACAACAGAGAACACGATATACTTGATTCTGACGATTACTACCAATTCCATGGTGGTCTATCTTCTGCTGTAGGTAAAATCTCTGGGCAAATGCCCAAAATATTATTTGGAGACATGTCGAGACGTGAAAGACCAAAAGTATATAGTCTTAAAACTGAAATCGATAAAGTAGTTCGTAGCAGGATATTAAATCCAAAATGGATAGAAGGAATGAAAAGACATGGATACAAAGGAGCATTTGAAATGGGAGCATCCCTTGACTATTTGTTCTCCTATGATGCCACTACAAATATTGTTCCCGACTGGTGTTATTCATCGATTTTAGAAACATGGCTATCTGATGAATCAATCATATCCTTTCTAAAAGACCATAATCCTTGGGCATTAAGAGACATTTCAGAGAGACTACTTGAAGCGCATAATAGACAATTATGGAAAGAAGCTACAACTTTACAACGAGAAAAATTAAAGGAAATAATCTGCAGTGCAGATCACATAATAGAATGTTATGAAGTCAATAGAAATATTAAATAGTTTACATCAAGGATTATTTATCTACCAGTCAATTTATAGCCATGAGTATCTGTCCCAAGGGTACTATATAAACCTAAAGCCTGAACTTCCTTTTGAATTCTTGAACAAATAAAGGGAGAATATGACCAAAACTCTTTATGTTCATAGTCGTACCAAACTTCTACACCATCAAAACCTAAGGCAGACGCATCTCTAATCAACTTTTCAAAAGGTAGTCTGTATCTACCAGGATGGGCCAGAACAACTAAACCACCAGCTTCATGAATTGAGTTAACAACGAAGTCCGCTTGTAAAAATTTCCCGGTGGGTGAGGAGCCTTGACTATAATTTCTCATACTTTTATCATAAACATTAAACCCAAATCCCAAGACATGGACAAGACATTTACTTAAAAGACAGCTTATTTCAATTCCACTGATAAGTCGGACCGGAGAATTATATAAACTAATCCAATCTTTAATCCTTGGATAGGCTTCTGTTGAATGATGGTCAGTAACAGATAGGATGCTAACTCCCATTTGAGTAGCTTGTTGTATTAAATCCTCAGGAGAGAGGCTTCCATCACTTATGATTGTATGACAGTGTAGATTGATTTTATAAGGACAATCTTCAGGCTTTAAATCCCTTAGAGCGTTAATCAGCTGATTTACTTCTACATTATAGGTATTTTTAATCATTAGCATTAAGGGATCTAAGCCTACGATAACGAGCATAAAATTGTATAGAAGCTGCCATAAAAATAACTAGTCCAGCTATCAACCATGTAGCAGCATTGGTAGGAAATTGTGTTTTGAAAACGACCAACATCACAATTACTACGAGAAGTAATGTTGGCAATTCATTCAGAGCCCTTAGTTGCCGTGGAGACCACAAACATGTCTTCTCTTGCAATTGGCTCATAAGTCGATAACATAAAAAGTGATAACCAAGAAGTAATGCTACAAAGAATAGTTTTGCTTGCATCCATGTTTGCTGAAGCCAAACTGGTTGACTTACTAACAAACAAATAGCCATAGACAATGTTAATATCATTCCAGGAGTAGTAATTATGTTTGCAAGCCTTCTTTCCATTAATTGGTACTGACTTTCAAAAGATTCCCTTATGGACTCTTCCATTTCCTTAGCCTCTACATGGTAAATAAATAACCTAACCAAATAAAATAGACCTGCGAACCAAACGACAACTCCTATTATATGGAGAGTCTTAAACCATAGATATGATTCAGGTGGAAGAGTTAAGCCGAATGGTAAGAGAAGCACAGGAATTGCAGTGTGATTTTTATATTTTGATGGTTTTTTATCTTTTTAGCAGCTTTTCTATAAGTGGTTTTACAAAAATAATTGTAAGTAATCACTTAAAATGCTTCTTTACCATAAGAAATTATAAATTGATAGACTAATTTATATCGACCTCAGGATGAAAGTAAGACCAAACCTGCCTAGCAGTTGATTTACCAAAACCATTCAAAGCTACCAGTTCTTCAAAAGTGGCCAACTGAATTGCCTCAACCGAACGAAAATGAGCTAGTAACTCCTTTCTACGTTTTACCCCTAAGCCAGGAATTTCGCTAAGTCGTGACCTCTTCATAGCAATAGAACGTTTTTGCCTATGAAAATTCACCGCAAATCTATGAGCTTCATCACGTAGTTTTCTCAGTAGAATTAAGGCCGGTTGCGATGCCTCAGTTTCTAAAGGTTCGGAGCTCCCAGGTACAAATACCTCTTCATTTCTCTTTGCTAGAGAACAAACTGTAATTTCCTCCTCTAATTTTAATTTCCTTAGAGCTTCCATCACAGCATTTAATTGGCCCTTACCTCCATCAATAACAATTAAATCTGGCCAGTCATTTAATCCATCTATATTCAATGGGTCATCAGAACGTTGTTTTAACGTACTTATATCAACTCCTTCTAACTTTGCCAGTGACCACTTTCTAAATCTCCTTCTAACAATCTCAGCCATAGACATAAAATCATCACTGTGTCCAGGAGTTATCGAACTACTTTTTATATTATATTTTCTGTAATGTTGCTTAGCCGGCAATCCTTGGATGAAAACTATTTGAGAAGCAACAGCGTGGGCTCCCTGAATATGGCTGATATCATAACATTCAATTCTTCTAGGAATATTACTGAGCTCTAATAATTGAGTTAAGTCCTCTAATGCAATTGTTTGATATTCTTTAGCCTTAACTGACCTGGTAAGCTCAAAGTTTGCATTTTTTACTACTAAATCAATTATTTCTAATTTCTCTTTCCTTTTAGGATAGGAGATATTTACTTTGCGTCCCTTGATGTCACTTAACCATACTGAGATTAAATTTTCCTTAGGAAGTTGATATTGAACTAAAATTTCATTAGGAATCTCTACGGGCTCAACATTACTATAGTGTTGCTCAAGAACAATTTGAAGAATTTCCTGGCTGGACTTATTTCCTATCTCCGAAGTATAAGCTAGTCTTCCTACTAATTTGCCAGATCTCATCTGAAAAATTTGAATAGCAGCAAGCTTATCATTAGAAGCAAGCGCGATGATATCTCTACTTAAAGTTTTACCAGGTATAATCATTTTCTGACTCTGAGTTAATTGATCTATTCCCCTAATTTGATCTCTAACATAAGCAGCAGATTCATAATCATAATTTTCCGAATAGTTCCTCATTTGTTGATAGAGCAATGAAGTTAATTCTTCAGATCTTCCCTGAAAAATCATAGAAACTCTCTGTACTATTTTATGATATTCTTCTGAAGATATTTTTTTCTGACAAACACCAGGGCATCGTCCAATTGAATAGTTTAGGCAGGCTCTATTCGCATAAAGAGGTCTTGGCCTTTGCCTTAGAGGAAATAATTTCTTGACTAACATCAAAGTCTGCCTTAAAAGGGATACATCAACATAGGGCCCATAAAATTTATCTTTTAGATTTTTACTATTTCGCATTCTTGTTATAAATAATCGAGGATACTCATCACTCCAAGTAATGCACAAATAAGGATATTTTTTATCATCTTTTAACAGAACATTAAAATATGGTTGTTGATTTTTTATTAAATTTGATTCAAGAACAAGAGCTTCAGAATCGCTATCTGTAATTATTATTTGTATATCGGCTATCTGCATTATCATTAATCTGATTCTTGGACTATGGCTATTATTTGTTCTAAAGTAACTTCTAACCCTACTTCTTAATGATTTAGACTTTCCAACATATAAGAGATTATCCTGAGAGTCTTTGAATAAATAACAGCCAGGTTCTGTTGGTATTTCCTTGAGCCTTGCCTCTAGAAGATCATTCTTATTGATTAGTGCTTCATTTCGTATTATGTTAATCAATTAATTATCCACCATAAGTCCATCCTGTTGAAGCAAGGTTCAAAGCATCACAGTCTTGATGAAGATAACTAGATTTAACTTCTCCCACAAATACTGAGTGGTCTCCATGCACAACTTTACCAATTACTGAGCACTCAACACCACCAATGCAATCTTCAATTATGGGTAAACCATATTCTCCATATTTAAATGGAGCAGCTTCAAACCTACCTCCCAATGCAGACTGGGGTTTAAAGAAAGTTGCAGCCAAGTCTTTTTGATCAGATCGTAGGAAATTTAAGGAAAAGAGTTTGGTTCTTTGAATTATTCCATGACTACTGCCTTCCGATCTAACAGCCATCACAATAAGAGGGGGTTCAAAAGATCCCTGGGTAACCCAGCTAGCAGTGAAGCCATTAATTTCATCTCCTTCACGAACACCACAAATGAAAAGACCATGAGGGATCTTACGTAGGAGAATTTTCTTTGATTCAAGATCGAGTCCCATTTAATCTTCCTTGAAGTAATCCAACTCTATACAGACCCTTGCATCAGAAGCCCGTTTTTCTGAAATGAATTCATGAGAATCCTTTATCCAGGCAGTTTCGATCCTTTAACTCTAGGTCATCTAGACCTAATTGAAAGAGCTTCTATCTTATTCGGAGAGGTAGTTGTAGCAGTACTTTCTAACCCTCAAAAAGCACCAACATTTAACTTGGAAGAAAGGATCCATCACATCAGCAACTCAACATCTCACTTAAAAAAGGTTGAAGTCATAAGCTTTGATGGCCTAACAGTTACTTGCGCAAGGGAGCAAAAGGTTGACCTAATCCTCAGAGGCCTAAGAGCACTAAGTGATTTTGAATACGAATTGCAAATAGCTCACACCAACAGAACACTCTCTCCTGAATTTGAAACCATTTTCCTCGCATCATCAGCGCATCAAAGCTTTTTGAGTAGCTCAGTAGTTAAGGAAGTTGCTAGGTTTGGAGGGGAAGTGCGACATATGGTTCCAGAAGCAGTAGCCAAAGACCTCTTAAGGCTCTTTAATTCGGCTTTAACGTAAAAGAATGGAAGCTGACTACCGAACCATTATTGATCTACTAGATGAACTGGAAGATATTGTCCTGGAAGGTAGCCGAGTTCCTTTCCGCAGTGGAAAATTAATAAATGATCAAGATGTTATTCAACTTATTGATTTATTACGTACAAAGCTTCCAAAAGAAATAAATCAATCACATGAGATAATTCTTCGGACAAGGCAGTTTATAGAAGAGAGAAAACAAATAGCCCAAGAAATAATTAAAACCGCTGAATTACAGAGGAACGAAATGGTTAGCTCTATAGGCATCCAACAAGAAGCCAATAGACAGATATTAAAAATGAAGTCTGATACAAAAAAAATGTGTGATTCCTTAATAGATTCAACTCAGAAAGAATCCGCGAGGATTCAAGCTAATTTAGCTAAAGAACGTATTGATCTTAAAGAAAAATATTTACGATTAAATAAATTCTTAAAAACTCAAGCAACAGAAAAGAAAAGAGAATTAGATGAAGAGTATCTGCGCAATAAAGAAGCCTACATAAATAGGAATAAAGCATTAATCTACAATGGTCTAAAAGAATTAGAAAGTATAAAACAAGAATCAATTCGGATTAAAAAAGAAGCAGAAGCCGAGTCTAATAGAATCAAAAATGAGACGAAAAAATTAATGTTAATAACTCAACAACGATGTAAATCAAAATATACTAATACTGAGCATCAAGTAGCTAGTTTGCAAATTTGCATGAATGATTATGCGGACAAGTCACTCTCGGAAATAGAAAATAATCTAAAAAAACTTTTAAACCAGGTGAATGCAAGTAGACAAGAAATTATTAGCAATCGCAACAAGAAGAATAATCATAAAGTAAATAAGATGAACAGTAAGGCAGACAACTTAAGTGATGCAGCCTAAATTGCTTAAAAGCAATAACTAAGCTAAGCACTTATTAGATTCAACTAAAATTCGTAAAACATTCATCATTACAGGGTTTGAAATGTATTCACCGTTACAAATTATGCTTAGGAAATATGAATGTTCGTTCCTTTTCAACATACCTGTAAGTGATCTAACATCGCTTAATGTTCCCGTTTTGCCTATAAAGTCTATATTAAAGGTTGGATCATTATTTATAAACCTTAGAGTTCCTCTTTTTCCAATAATTGCCATAGATGAGAGATACTTAGAGAAATCCCTATGAATGGAAAACCGATATAAAAAAGACGCAAGGAAGTTTGTACTTATCTGATTAGTTCGTGAAAGTCCACTACCATCTGAAATGTAAATCTCATCGGTATTCAGCCCCAAACTTTTCAACCATAACATTAGTTTCAATGAAGCATGTTCTATATTCCAAGAAAGGGCGGCATGACGCAAAAGGACTTCTGCTAGGAAATTATGGCTTTCAGAATTAGTAAGAGTTAAGAGTGAACTCATTGGAGCAGATTCAATTGAATAAATTACATTTTTATTGCTAACAAAACCTCTAAAAGGAGATTTATAGTTAAATTTAATTGTTGGGTACAATCCATAAACCTGAAATTGATTGGACAAAATTGACTTCACATTTAAGAGCGGATTTAACATTGCCATTTCGTTAGCATTACTAGATAATGCCAATGACGTGATTGGAGCACCATATGAATGGTAACGATCAGATTCGATCCAGTCCGCAGGCCACCACTGTGCAGGAGGTACCTCATTTAGATAGATACTAATGTTATGCCTAAGATTTAATTTATTACGATAAAAATGTTCGACAATAGCTGATGAAATACTTTGCATATTTTCTAAACCTATATCAGGATCCCCAGAACCTATGATTTCGTAAATTCCATCCCTTCTATAAATTACAGTTGTCCTTAACCTAAAGGCTTCTCCAAGCTTATCCAAGGCAAAAGCGGAGGATAATAATTTTTGATTAGATGCCGGTATCCTCTTGGTGTTGCCATTTATATCAATTAAAATATCTCCTGTAGAGCTAACCAAGCTTAAACTCCAATTATCTGATTGATTTAACATTGTTGATTTAAGCTTAAGTCTTAAATCTCTACACTCTTGTGACTTAGTTAACAAACTTAAATCACGAATACTCTTAGACTTATTATTATGGTCTAGAACAGTAATAAGATTTGAATAAGTAGATCGATAAACAAAAAAAGCTAAGATAGCAAATAAAATATATTTAAATTTTAATAATTTCATGAATTTATTTAAAAACAGAAAGTCAATGAACTATTGGTAACAGAAAATATAAATTTGATTTACATCAACATTGAGTTAAATATTAAATCACTGTCTGGTTTTCTATCAAAACTTTGTATGAGTTTATACCCATTTTCATATAACTTGAACAAGCTCCACTTCTCAGGGTATTGATGCTTTAAAGCGCCATTCTGTATTGGCTCCAACCAATACACGTTAAACCATTGAGATAAAAATGTTTTTCTTCGTTGTCTTGCTACACTTCCTATACCAACAGCTAAATCCTCTAGTTTTGGATTTATAACTATTATTTTATTAGACAATGAATTACATAGATTAGAAAATTCTTCATAATCAAAAGCAGATGGTGCGACAGCAATTACAATTACATCATTATCAATAACAAAACCATCTTTGCTTGATTCAGAAAAAGAAAAGATTTGATCTTTGAGCTCAGGCTGATCTCTTTGGGCTAGTGCTGTGGCACCTGCGTCAGGCCAAAACAAATTAATTTTAATACTATTACTTTCAAGTTGCTTAGCAAGTCTTAGAGCTACAGGCATAATACGTAATCCTTCAAATTTAAGATTAATTTCTATTCTTCTATGGCTTTCATCCTTTAAACATGACAATAAAGAATTTAACGCTGCGTCTTCTGCGGCAAACAAATCCTTAGGAAGAATAGACATAATATCCTGTTTATATGAGTATTATACTATTCATTCGAAAACTTACGCAACGCAATTTCTACTTGTTTAGGTACAGATCTTATCTCTTCTTCGCATAACCAAGCTCCCAAACTCAATCTCAATCCAGACATACACCGACTATTTTCAATATTCATGGCCATTAATACATGACTAGCTCCATTACTTCCTGACTGACATGCTGTACCACTACTAACATATATTCCTTGGGTAGAAAGTTCTCTAACCATTCTATTGCCTAAAATAGGTCTATCAAATTTATCGGAAATCAAAAAGGAAATATGATTTGGCAACCGCTTATAGAGATCTCCTGTAAATGTAATACCAGATATTTCTGACAATTTCTGCCTAAGAAAACAAGAGTAAGTAGAAATTAGCTTATGATCAAAAGAATGAAACATACCTCCTTGAGAAATTGAATATTGGCGAAGTTGCAATGCAAGATTAAAGCCTGCAATAAGTTCAGTAGATTGAGTACCTGCTCTATAAGTTCCTTCCTGAGAACCACCTCCCTGTAGGTATTGTAATTTGAAGTCACTATTAGTTCTCTTTATTAGCATTCCTATCCCCTTTGGTCCCTGAAGCTTATGGGCAGAGCAACTAAGTAAATCAATGTTTAATAAACCAAGATCCAGGCCAAAATAACTTATATATTGAGTAGCATCTGTATGAAAAATAATATTTCTTTTTCGACATTCGTTTGAAATTAACTCTATTGGCTGAATTGTACCTACCTCAGGCTGAGCCCAAATAATAGATACAATCTTAGTAGGCTTACTAAGAAGCTCATCTAGAAATTCTAATTTAATTAAGCCTTTAGAGTCAACTGGCCAGTAAGCTACGTCCCACCCTTCCTTAGCAAGAATTTGTGCTGCAGAAATAACAGCTGGATGTTCAACTGCGGATACAACTATCCTGCCTGAAGACATAGATCTTGCTGATCCTATGATTCCAAGATGTATAGATTCAGTAGCTCCTGATGTAAATATTAAATCTTCAGGAAGACAATTAAAAATTTTAGAAATCGAAAATCTACTTCTTTCAATAATTTCAGAGGACTTTAGTCCTTGCAAATGAATGCTTGATGAATTTCCCCAATTCGTTCTTTGCAACGAACTGATTAACTCTATAACTTCTTCTCTTGGTGGTGTTGTAGCACATGCATCAAGGTAAATTGTTTTTTTTCTAGCAATCTCTCTATGTATCATAATGACCAAAAAATAATCTCATTAGAGTGTATTTAGATTAATTGAGCCTTCATAAACTAACTCTGCTGGCCCTGTCATTATTACTGGAGATTTAAAATTAGGCCAGTTAATTTTCAGCCTTCCGCCTGGCAGCTCTATATCTGCTTTTGATGAAGAGAGGCCTAATAAACATGAAGCGACTAAAATTGCACAGGCTCCAGTACCACAAGCCAATGTTGGGCCAGATCCTCTTTCCCAAACCAAAGCCTTTAACAAGGTTTTCGTAATAGATTGAACAAAATGTACATTTGTATTGGCAGGGAAAGAAGCGTGACATTCAAGCATTGCTCCCCACCTACTAATTGGAATATTTTCTAAATCATCAACATAAATCATCAAATGAGGATTCCCCATCCCAACTGAAGCAGCTTGAAATTCCTGTCCATCTAGAATTAGTATGTCTTGAGGCAAGCCATAAGAACCTATAGGAAATGTAGTTGGAATATCTCTAGATTCAAGGAGGGGAAGTCCCATATTGACGCTTATACTAGAACTATCTACTAATAGGGGAGTTATTACACCTGCTTTTGTTTCTATATTCCAAGAAGTTCCAGGCAGGCTTGAGTCACAATGGGAGAGATATTTAGCCATACATCTAATACCATTGCCGCACATTTCTGCTTCACTTCCATCAGAATTAAAAATCCTCATTCTTGAATCATTTCCATCCTTAGGAGGAAGAACAAGAATTACTCCATCTGCGCCAATCCCAAAGTGACGATCACAGAGGGTCTTCATCAAAGTAGAATGGTTTTCAGGCAATAAAGCTCTAGGCACCTCATCACGGCAATCAAAAATGATGAAGTCATTCCCTAATCCTTGATATTTGAAAAATTTGTTCATAAGTGTCATTTAATACGAAAATTACTTCAGATAATCAGTTGATTTGGCGTCATTATCTTTAAGCTATACCATTAGCAGAAGACTTGAATACGAAAATATCCCCTTTCGTATGTCACTATTTAATCTCCGAAGGAAACATTCGTGAAGGAGCATTCTACTGACAAAACTAGCCCAGACGCTAGCTCTCGGCCATATAAGCATTCTCTACTGGAGGATGAATGGCAAAAAAAATGGGTAAGTGAGGATCTTTACAAGACTCCAATGCCCAAAGATTCCCAAAGGCGGTTTTATGCCCTTTCAATGTTTCCATACCCCTCTGGAAACCTCCATATGGGGCATGTAAGGAATTATGTAATAACAGACGTTATTGCAAGAAAGCGTCGAATGGATGGTTTTGCCGTTCTCCATCCTATGGGCTGGGATTCATTTGGACTTCCAGCTGAAAATGCCGCAATAGAACGAGGTATTCAGCCTAGTGATTGGACAGAAAAAAATATTGCACAAATGAAAAAGCAGTTAAAACGACTTGGACTGTCAATTGATTGGAATAAAGAGCTTACTACTTGCCATACTGACTATTATAAATGGACACAATATATTTTCCTTAAGTTATTCAATTCAGGACTTGCCTATCAAAAAAAGGCAAAAGTTAATTGGGATCCAATTGATAAGACCGTACTAGCAAATGAACAGGTAGATGCTGATGGAAGATCGTGGAGATCTGGAGCAGTTGTTCAACAAAAAGAACTTAAGCAATGGTTCTTAAGAATAACTGATTACTCGGAAGATCTACTTAAAGATATTCAAAAGCTAAAGGAGTGGCCAGAAAGAGTAAAAACAATGCAAACTAATTGGATAGGCCGCTCTGAAGGCATGGAAATAAATTTCAATGTAATCGGATTTCCAAATAAAACTATAAACGTTTTCACCACTAGGCCAGATACAATATACGGTGTTTCTTATATAGTATTATCCCCATATCATCCTTTTATAGACGAAATAACCCAAGAGGAAAATAAAACTAAAGTTGCAGAATATATAAACATGCTTAATCAAAAAGATATAAAGTGTTCAACATCAATAAAGGAAGAGAAGTCAGGTGTTTCCACTGGAGCATATGTCAAGAACCCAATAAACAATCAAAATATTCCAATATGGATTGCTAATTATGTCCTTACTGATTATGGCTCTGGTGCCGTAATGGGTGTGCCAGCACATGATGAGCGAGACTATGAATTCGCCCAAAAATATAAATTAACGATTAGCCAGGTAATTTCGAATAGTAAAAATTATTCAGTGGAAGATTCCAACAAACCTTATTTAGAAGAAGGAGTCCTAATTAATTCAAATGAAAGAACGGGATTAACCACACGTGAAGCCAAAAAAAATATAATTGAAGAAGGAATTAAAAAAGGATGGGGGAAATATAAAGTTGAGTATAGACTCAGAGACTGGTTAATATCTAGGCAAAGGTACTGGGGCTGCCCAATCCCCATAATTCATTGCAACTCATGTGGGACAATTCCAATAGATAATAAAGACCTTCCTGTAGAGTTACCATCGGCTTCAACATCCTCGCAAACAATAGTCTCAGATCTAAGTAGTTATAAAGACTGGGTAAATATCAAGTGTCCAAGATGTAATCTTGAAGCAAGAAGGGAAACGGATACTATGGACACTTTCATGTGTTCTTCTTGGTACTTTCTTAGATTTACTGACTCATCTAATAATAAAGAACCATTTAATAAGGATGTTATAAATCATTGGTTACCTGTTGATCAATATGTAGGCGGAATCGAACATGCCATTCTCCATCTTCTATATTCAAGATTCATAACAAAGGCTCTCAACTCAGCAGACTTGATATCTATTGATGAGCCATTTAAGAGACTTTTAACTCAAGGAATGGTTCAGGGGATTACCTATAAAAATACTTTCACGGGAAAATATATTGCTCCAGAAGAAGTTAAAAATACTAGAGAGCCGAGAGACCCCAGAACCGGAGATGAATTAGAAGTTCTCTACGAGAAAATGTCAAAATCAAAATATAATGGTGTAGATCCATGTCGCGTCATAGACAAATATGGAGCTGATACAGCTAGGATGTTTGTACTATTTAAGGCTCCTCCAGAAAAAGATCTAGAATGGAATGATGCAGATGTTGAAGGCCAACACAGATTTTTACAGAGAATCTGGAGATTACTTAACAAATTCAACTCTCATGATATTCGTAATTTAATTCCTAAATTTAATGAACCTAATAAAACTGACAACTCAGATCTAAATGCATTAGAAAAAAGCCTAAGAACATCAATTCACAAAGCGATTAAAGAAGTAACCGAAGATTTATCAGAGGATTTTCAATTTAATACAGCGATATCAGAACTTATGAAATTAACAAATTCTATGTATTCATCTCTTGATGGCGTCAATATTAATCTTAGAGCTGAAGCGTTTTCTGTTCTTATAAGGTTACTTGCTCCATTTGCGCCACACATTGCAGAAGAGTTATGGTCTTTACTTGGAGGGAAAGAAAGTGTGCATAAACAACAATGGCCAAAATACATTCAAGAATATTTACAACTAGATAATGTTAAAATAGTAATTCAAATCCAAGGGAAAGTAAGGGGAGCAATAGAAGTAGAACGTGGATCTGAGCAACTTTTAGTAGAAAAAAAGGTTCTAGATAGTTCGATCGCTAAAAAATGGCTAGACAATAAAACGCCAAAAAGAATTATATTTATTCCAGATAAACTAATTAATCTTGTAATCTAGTTTAATTAAACTAATGAGTTGGTAATTGTTAAGGATAATGGATCCTTCCATGAACCATTTATAGAGTAATGCTTATAGTTAGAAATTATATGACGCAATATCCAAAAGATATCCTCCTCAGAATTATTATTTAATTCCTTATGTAAATCAGCAATAGATCTAGACCTTCCATCAGAGAGAAGAGTCTCTATCTTTGCCTGCAAGTCGATTATTGAAGTTGCTGCTTTCTTTCCTGCCTCTACACCTGGCTGATGGTAGGCATTAATATTTACCAATTCTCCGTAAAAACCTACAGCCCTCTCAAATAATGCAATTAAAGCTCCTAAACTGAATGGACTTAAAGCCTTCATAGTAATACTTACACTTTGTCTGCCACCTTCAGTCAAGGCTGCTCTTGTACCTTGAAGGAAACCAGAGAGAATATCACCTGTTCTTTCACCATCGATCGGCTGAATAGATTCAGTATCCTCTAAAACTTCAATAAAAGTTGCAAAGAAATTATCTATTCCATCCCTAAGTTGCTGTACATAAGCATGCTGATCTGTTGAGCCTTTATTCCCATATACAGATAATCCTTGATTAACAACAGCTCCATTTCTATTGAATTTCTTCCCTAAAGATTCCATAACTAATTGTTGTAAATATCTACTAAAAAGTTCTAAACCATCTCTATATGGCAAGACAACCATATCACGTTTACCTTGACCTTTACCTGCCATATACCAGGAGAATGCTAAAAGAGCAGCAGGATTATTTTTAGCCTCTCTTTCTCTTGTAGCTTGGTCCATTTTGGAAGCTCCTAGCAGGAAGTCATTTATATCAATTCCAAGTAAAGCTCCTGGCAAGAGTCCGACAGAACTAGTAATGCTAGTCCTACCACCTACCCAATCAGGAAGATCGAAGCGCTTTATCCATTTTTCTTTAATAGCTAAACGATCTAAATTACTATCTTTCATAGTTATTGCAACGGCTTGCTTAGACCAGTTTCCTCCCATATTATTCAGGTGTTCTTTTGCCTGTTGCATGCACATCCTTGGCTCTGGAGTAGAGCCTGACTTGCTAACAGTAACAATCAAGGAATTTAATATATCTGAACCAAGATCATCAAATGTTGCCCGCATTCCATTTGGATCAACATTGTCTAAGAACAAAAAATCAAGACCTTTATTTTTCTTCTTTAAAGCTTTGGTCATAAGGAGTGGACCTAAGCCACTTCCTCCAATACCAATCCATAGAACATGAGTAAAAGGCTTAGAATTAGGAGCTAATAACTTTTTATCAAGAACATCATTCGCAAAATCAATTATAGAATTAATCTCTTTGTCGATTTCGTTTGATATCGATTTGCTTGGAGCAATAGATGTATTGCGCAACCAATAATGTCCAACCTGTCGCGATTCGTCTTGATTTGCAATTGAACCACTTTCTAAGGATTTCATAGCTTCCACTACATTCTCAAACTGATCAGTGAATCCGAGGAGATCTGAACTTGAGAAATTCATCCTACTTATATCTAGCCAAAACCCTAAATCCTCGTCATACCAAAGCAAATCACAAAAACGTTGCCAAAGTACCTGCGGATTTTCTGAATCAAAGTCTGGGAAGTTCATCATACTGCTAATAGTGCTGGGGAAAGCTTAAAGCTAATAGGCCAAGTTTTCCTCACTACCTAGCATGCCTGATTTGAACGGAAAGATCTAATTAAATCAAGAGAACAACATCAAATGCCATTTCAAAGAATTGTTATGATTTTAAAAAGCTTATTAATAAATTGACTTTAGAAAAACTCTAACCACTTCTCTCTGAATTCCTTCTGAGCCTTATTTGCGTTTTGATTTATTGAAACTTGACAAGCATTCTCTTTAATAGTAATGCCTTGAATTTTAGTTTTGTAAATCCTTCCTGTCCTTGAATAAAGGATAGTATATTCATCAAAATTTTTAAAGACTAACTTGGAGACATGAATTGATCTTATATGAAATTCATTAATAGATATTAAAATATCTCCGGAAACTAGTCCTGCAGCCTGAGCAGGCGAATTAAGATCTACTCTTTCTATATTTACATGATCATCTTGTTCATTCAATTCAAGTCCTATATTACTTAGGATTTCTGATGAGCTAGAAAGAGTTAGTCCAACAAGACTAAGAATTGGTTCAAGTTCAAGAGTATCAGTTGTATCAAGCCATGATTCAAGCTGGGACGATATACTTATATCTAAACTATTAATTAATTTAAATATATCGTGATTACGATATCCAATTGATGATTCACCAAAATTTTTCCACATCTGTCGAAGAATACTAGCTAGAGATGAACCTACTATTCTTAATTTAATATCCAAGCATAATGCAATAATTGTACCATAATTATAATAACTTATTTGAGTATTAAGGCTTGCTTTTGTTGATTTATATAGTTTGACCCAAGCTTCTCTTGAGCTATCATTTAGTGTTTGTATTTTCCTTCCATTCGTTGAATAAAACCTCTTTATTTCGTCAGAGAAATCTTCTAACAAGTCATCTAATTTTGATAACCCAGCAATATAAGGTAAAACCAAATCAAAATAGCTTGTAACTCCTTCAACGAACCATAAAGTATCTGAAATTCTAGCTTCATTATAGTTATATATAATATAGTCATCTGGTCTTAATCTTCTAATATTCCACTGATGAAGATACTCATGTCCGATAAGTTGAAGAAGTTTTCTATAGCCAGAAGGCTCACAAAGCCTTTTCCATGAATAGTGTAAAACACAGGAGTTATCATGCTCTAAACCACCGTAACCTTGGTCTAATAAAAGCAATATAAACTGATATCTATCTCCGGATGGGGGATCTGTCTGTATTAAATTACAAGTGGTCTCACAAATTCTAGAAATATCACTTAGTAAGCTTTTAGGTAAAGCTTGTGGTGTAGTGCCATGAATATTTATTTGATGTGCATATCCTCTTACAGAGAAATCTAATCTATCAAAATTACCAAGGTGAATTGGGGAATCTACCAACTCATCAAAATTATCTGCTTGAAGCACACCGTTTCCTTTTAATGGAGTAACTAAATCCCAATTAATTGGTTTGTTAATCTCAATTAAATATTGAGATTTTTTAAACCCTTTAACTTCAACTAAAATAGAAGCTAAACATAAAGAAGCAAAATTATTATCCATATATGATGTCCTAACAGTTAAAGATCTGGCTTCTATTTCATACTCAAGTTCTAATGGCAGATTTACAGAACTTTCCAACTGCCATGTATTAACTGATAGTCTTTTTATTTCTATATTCTTATTATTTTGTTTTGCATTAACACTATGCATAAATTGAACATGGTCTCTAATCGTATAAGATCCTGGAGTCCATGCTGGGAGAGAAAAGAATTGAGTACATTCTGTTGGATTCCAAATAATCCGGACAAAAACTGTTTGAGTGTTAGGCCTAGTAAGATCTAGGCAAATGCGGACTCCCTTATTCAAGTTCCTGTGTATTTCATAATTCTCCTATATAATAATATAAAATAAAGAATTATGTATTTTGTTGTTTCAAGTACACGCTTGACTTTACCTAAGATTACACGACCCTTAATTCATCAAATTATTCATCTCAGAAAGTTAATTCCTGCTAAGATAAAGAAGCAATAGCAAATCCAAATATTTTCAATGGAAGAAGCCATTTTTTTTCCATTTAATGAGATCCAGCATAAATTCAATCCTCCACTAAAATTAGCCGTAATGGCTTCGGGTAATGGTACAAATTTTGAATCCTTGGTTTTAGCCTCAAAATTAAATTTAATTGACATAACTATAGAAATATTAATTGTAAACAATTTGACTTGTGGTGCTGTTCAAATAGCAAAAAAGTATAATATTCCTTATCTCTTCTTACAACAGGTTAATTATCCAAGTAGAGAGGATTTTGATAAAGCTCTAATAAAAAAATTCCAATCACTACAAATTGAAGGAATAATTATGGCAGGTTGGATGAGAATAATAACTAAGGAATTAATAAATGCATTCCCTGGAAGGATATTAAACATTCATCCTTCACTTCTTCCTAGCTTTAAAGGGATGAACGCGATTACTCAAGCAATTAATCATTCTGTAAAGATTTCTGGTTGTACTGTCCATCTAGTTGAAGAAGAGGTTGATTCAGGAGAAATCCTTGCACAAGCTGCCGTTCCAGTCTATTTAGATGACGATGATAATTCATTACATAAAAGAATACAAAAAATGGAACATAAAATATTGCCTATTGGCATTTTAGTAGCTGGTTTAAGATGGAGAGGCGTAAATAATCATGGATAAAAACTATTTAGAGGTAAACCCTTTATTTGATCATATCCTGCCATTAGATTTAAGCTTTGAATAGCTTGACCAGCTTGTCCTTTCAATAGATTATCTATTGTACTCATTAAAATCAGCCTACTAGTTCTGTTATCTACTTGTACTGAAAGAATTGCCTTATTAGTAAACCTTGCCCATTTTGTTGCTGGATATATTCCTACGGGCAAAACATCAACACACTCATGATTACGATAGAAAGTCTCTAATACAGTTCTACAATCCTCAGCTGTAATCCCTGGATCTCTAAGTCTTGAATAAACAGTGGACAAAAGTCCTCTGACCATTGGAACTAGATGTGGAGTGAATTGTACTTGTATTGGCTTGCCAGCAACAATTGCAGACATTTGTTCAATTTCCGAAGTGTGCCTATGACCAACCACCCCATAGGGAGTAATTGATTCAGATGATTCGGCAAGTAATAGATTCTCTTTGGGATTTCTCCCTCCTCCAGATGTTCCAGATTTTGCATCAATTATCAATCCTTCACATTCAATAAGTCCTTGTTTTAAAAATGGGAGGAGTGGAATTAGACTTGCAGTAGGAAAACATCCTGGTGCTGCAACTAAATTAGCTTTGCTTATTTCTAGTTGATTCCACTCAGGCAAACCATAAATTGCATTTAAGCATAAATCCTCGTCGACTCTTCGATACTTCAGTGACTCTGCTCTGTAGACCTCTTTCCATTGAGCCAGAGATTTGTATCTATAATCAGCTGACAAATCAACTACCCGTACATGTCTCTTTAATAAATCTGGAACTAAGGTACTTGCTACTCCATTCGGCAAGCTAAGTATTGCAAAATCTGATGTATCAGCAATCGCATTAGGGTCGGGAACTTGGATAATCTTATCTTCTGCAATTCTTTGAAAAGGGAACAGTGTATTCCAGCTTTTACCTGCTGAACGTTCTCCACCAAGAAAAGAAATTTTGAAATTGGGGTGTGATTCAATCAATCTCACTGTTTGGAGCCCCCCATAGCCAGTAGCACCAATTACAGCCACTCTCAACACAGATGATTCAGATTGGGACATAGTTGACGACATTTTTGGGTCAGTCATTTCACATTCTTCGTCAGTAGATTGTAAGAGTGTCAATAATGAAAGAAGTAGTTGAATTCTGGGACACTGAAAAACCAATTCAAATCAAACGAGTCATTTGAAATTCGCTTTGATGACATAGCTGATGCCCTTGCCGCAATACGCAATGGAGAATGCGTAGTGGTAGTGGATGATGAACGCCGTGAAAATGAAGGTGATTTGATCTGTGCGGCACAGTTTGCAACACCAGAGCAAATTAATTTTATGGCTACTGAAGCCAGAGGACTAATTTGTCTAGCAATGCAAGGTAGTCGACTAGATGAGCTAGACCTTCCATTAATGGTTGATAGAAACACAGACTCAAATCAAACCGCCTTCACAGTAAGCATTGATGCGGGTCCTGAACACGGAGTAACAACCGGAATATCTGCTGAAGATAGAGCCAGAACTATACAAGTTGTTCTAAATACAAAAACAAAGCCTCAAGACCTACGTAGACCAGGTCACATTTTTCCTTTAAGAGCGAAACAAGGAGGTGTGCTGAAAAGAGCTGGACATACTGAAGCTGCGGTAGATTTAGCTCAAATGGCAGGACTTGACCCATCTGGAGTTATTTGTGAAATACAAAACTCAGATGGATCAATGGCAAGACTTCCAGAGTTATATAAATATGCCAACGATTGGAAATTACGTTTAATCAGTATTGCAGATCTAATTAGATACAGATTAGAAAATCAAAGATTTGTCTATAGAAAGGCTACTGCAAACTTACCAAGTGTATTTGGGGGGTTTAGTGCGATAGGCTATAAAAATGAAATTGACGGATCTGAACATGTAGCACTTATCAAGGGAGATCCAAGAAGACTTAAAGAACCTGTATTAGTTCGAATGCATTCTGAATGCTTAACTGGTGATGCTTTTGGATCCTTAAGGTGTGACTGCAGGCCTCAATTAGAGGCTGCATTAGCAAGAATTGAACAAGAAGGTGAAGGTGTCTTGGTATATCTAAGACAAGAAGGCAGAGGTATTGGATTAATTAACAAATTAAAAGCCTATAGTCTTCAAGATGGTGGACTAGATACAGTTGAGGCAAACGAGAAGCTGGGTTTTCCAGCAGATTTAAGAAACTACGGTGTAGGTGCGCAAATCCTCACAGACCTTGGAATCCATCGCCTAAAGTTATTAACAAATAATCCCCGGAAAATAGCAGGCCTTGGTGGTTATGGACTAAGAGTAGAAAGTAGAGTTCCACTAGTTATATGCCCTGGAGATCATAATGCTGCATACCTAAAAGTAAAAAGGGAAAAATTAGGACACTTAATTGAAATCGAAAATAAGAATCAAGGAATAGAAACCAAGTCAATATATAAAGTTATCTCATGGAATGGCTATTCTAACAAAGATTCATTAGCAGAGATCAGACAGAAGGTTAAATATATTTCGAATAAATGCGGAATAATTCTTACTCCAGAATATTCTCCTAGATTGCTTGCAATTCTCGAAAATCCAACCTTTATATGGAAGTTAGATTATATAAAATCGGAAAATGGTGATAGTATTACAAATAATACTAAATCAATCGAAACATTAATCAAACAATTATATTTAGATCCACTCACAAATAGAATCGGACTTCTGATTACCGAAGGTATACAACAAGCACTTCACCCTTCTCTAAATATAGAGCCAGTAATTAATATTGTTGATAAAATAGAATTAGAAACTAGTGCAATATCTAAGTTGATTAGTAACAAGGAACCAACTTTAACAATATGGAAAAAAGAATAAGTTCATGAATTTATAACTTTGGCTCGATTAATCCTCGATCCATTTTTCAGTGCCAAAACAACTTCCATATTAGAGGTATGACCAAAAACTGTATGAACACCATCAAGATGCGGCTGAGGTGCATGAACTAAAAAGAATTGACTACCGCCAGTATCCTTTCCAGCATGAGCCATGGACAAAGAGCCTGCTAAATGTTTTTTACTATTGATCTCACAATTAATGGTATAGCCAGGGCCTCCTGTTCCAGGGATACCTTTTGCTCCTTCTCTGGTATTCGGGCAACCACCTTGTGCCATAAATCCATCTATAACCCTGTGAAAAGAAAGACCATCGTAAAAGCCATCATTGACCAGCTTGATAAAATTTGCGACCGTATTGGGTGCGTCATCATTAAATAGCTCAATTAGAATTAGCCCTGCGTCTGTTTCTAGCTGTACTTTAGTCACAAGTAATTTAGTGATTTTTTAAATTATAAACCAAATAAGATTAATTGTCTATAAAATAATTCTCATCGTTATTAAATGAAAATCAATGATTATTAGCTTAGAGCCTATGTTGACTATCTAGATTCATTCTTTTTTATTGAAGCAATTGCCTCATTTAAATTATCATTATTATCAACAAGTAATTGATCGATCTTCTCAAGATCGCTAATTCCGCTAATTGCCATTAATAGAGCTTTTTTTACAGATCCCTTACTTTGAGACAGCAAATGTAAGGAAGTATTTCTATCTATATTTGCTAAATCACGAATTATTCTTAGAGATCTATCTAATAATTTTTCGTTAGTTGCAGATAAATCAACCATATAATTCGAATATGTTTTTCCTAGACGTACCATTACACATGTACTAATAATATTTAAAGCCATTTTAGTGGCTGTACCGGCTTTCAGTCTTGTAGACCCTGTCAACAGTTCAGGGCCTGTAACCAGCCGAATATCTATATCGCTTCTCATAGATACTTGGCTTTTTGGTACACAAGTAATCGAGATAGTTAATGAATTAATTGAAAGGGCATAATTCAATGCACCTAAAACATAAGGTGTTGTTCCTCCAGCAGAAATTCCAATTAAGCTATCCTTAGAATTAAAATTTTTTTTCTTGAGATCAATCTTACCAGCAAAGTCTTGATCTTCAAGTCCTTCTGAACTCCTAATTAATGCTGATTCTCCACCCGCAATAATACCTTGTATTAAATTTGGGTCAGTACAAAATGTAGGAGGACATTCAACTGCATCTAAAACTCCTAATCTTCCTGAAGTGCCTGCTCCTAAATAAAAAAGTCTTCCACCAGTTTTTAATCTTGAACTAATTTCATCTATTGCTCTTACAATATCATCTTTTGCATTTGAAACAGCTAACTGAGGGTTAATATCCTCCTTAACAAATATATCTACTAAGCTTTGAGTATCCCTTTCCTCTAGATCTATACTCTTGGCATTAACCAATTCAGTAGTCAGGTGACCGCGATCCACTGAGGGTTGCAAATTGAAATCATGATTATTCATAAAAAAATAAAAGTTAAAGTAATCCTTCAAGTCGGCGGCGGATCTCATCTACATCATCAACTTGCGATCTCTCAGTTTGTGAACCATCTTGATCCCAATTGGTAATGTCCAAATTTGTCTCAGGAGGAGAAATTAAAAGTCGATCTTCCTCATTTGTGGGCAAAAATCCTGCTTCTACAAGTCTGGCCTCATAGCCTGCTTCCTCACAAAAGGTTTCGACTTCTTGGCGATCGAGTTCTTCAACTTTGGGCAATGGAAAATCCTGGGCCTCTAGCAATCCACCATATCTGAAAGCATCATCCGGATTCTCAAACATTAAAACGACTGTTTTCCCTGCCAACTCTAAAGAATGAATCCCTTCTTCATTCTCACCAGAATTAAATAAAAGAACGTGAACACGCATAAGGCTAATTAATAAGGAATATTCTCTCATAAATAAGAAATTATTTGTTTTCAAATTGAGTCTGGTTCTAATGAAAGTTCTTGCAGTCGCTGATAAAGCGCCATCTCAGCATCTCCAATGTCTGCAGGAATTACAACAACAATTTCGACCAACTGATCACCTCGTCTTTCATCAAGCTCTAAACCACGTCCTCTCAATCGTAATAGTCGGCCGCTAGAGGACCCAGGAGGAACTTGAAGTATTACCGGTCCTGAAAGAGTTGGTACTTCTACTGAACATCCTAAAACTGCATCAGGAGGGAACAACTCAAGCTTGTACAAAACTCTCAATCCATCAATCCTTAGTCCATCCTCTGTCTGAACCCTAACTTGCAAAAAATGATCAGATCCTCCTTTGGCAACTCCAGGAAGTCTTAATCTCCAACCATCACCACACAGAGGTGGTGTATCTACCTCAACAACTATTCCATCAGGAAGTTCAAGTTCTACTACTGAACCTTCCAACGCTTGTTCTGGAGTTAACTCAATAATAGTTTCCATATCTTCATAAACTGGTACTGGAGATGACTGTTGAGGAATAGAAGTAGATCTAGGCCAGGTAGAACTAGTTCCCTCATATTCATAAAAATCTTTTTTACTCTCCAGATTTTCATTCTCTAAATTTTCAATGCCTAAAACGACATCTAAATAATGACTGAATTCTGGAAAACCAAAGGAGAAAGGATCTTGATTAGTTGGTATTGTTTGAGATCTTTCCCACAAAGTTCTTTTCCTTGGATCACTTAAAACTGCATAAGCTTCATTTATCAATTTAAATCTTTCTTCAGCATTTAGATCATTACCATTTAAATCCGGATGCCATTTGCGAGCTTCTCTTCGAAAGGCTATTTTCAGTTGGTTTGCATCACAATCAGGAGAAACACCCAAAAGTGACCAATAATCTGGTTTAACGGTAGAAGTCATCATCCCAAGGATCTTGATTTCCTCTGCTATAACGACCTCGCTCATATCTTCCTCGTTCATTTGCTGATCTATCTGGTACATCCCATGGATCATCATCCCAATAATCATCTGAGAACAGCTCGTCCTTTAAAGAGCCAAAAGTGTTCTTAATTCCTTGTAGAGGATTGGAATCAATCTTTCTTTCAACCGACAACTTTCTATTTAAACCAAATAATGCTTCTTGTAATGCAGAGACTGAAAGTTCCAATTCTTGTAAATCATTTTGTTCTAAATTATCTTGAACTTCTCTCAAAGCTAATTCAACTGAACGCTGTTGTCGCTCAGCACCATAAGGCCCTAACTCCAAGGAAGCATCCCTCAATCTTCTCTCAGCCTGCGCAATAAGAGTCAATGCATTATTACGCCTATCTATAGAAGCTCGTTTTTTACGGTCTTCACCTGCCTTAGCTTCAGCCTCAGCCAAAATCGAATTTAGCTCTTCTTCGTTGAGATTTGAGCCTCCATGAATGCTTACAGATTGCTTCCGACCTGTAGTTCTATCAGTTGCACTTACTTCAAGCATTCCATTTGAATCGATATCAAAAGCCACTTGTACTTGAGGAACACCTCTTGGTGCAGGGGGTATGCCAGATAGGCGAAATCTACCCAACGATTTGTTATCTGATGCAAGTTGTCTTTCCCCTTGCCATACATGAATATCAACTGAAGATTGATTCGGTTCAGATGTGCTAAATACATCGGATTGTCTAACAGGAATTGGAGTATTTCTAGGTATTAAAACCTTCATCAGACCTCCTACAGTTTCCAACCCTAGGGAAAGAGGTGTTACGTCATTAAGCATTAAATCTCGTAATTCACCAGTAAGAATTCCTGCCTGAACTGCTGCACCTATTGCAACTACTTCATCGGGATTAACTGACTGACAAGGCGGTGGTGGAACTATTGTCTTAACTAATTGTTGAACCATAGGCATTCTGGTACTACCTCCAACTAGAACAACTTCATCAATTTGATCTGGATTCCATCCTGAATCAGTAATTGCTGTTTGAACAGGAACTAGCAGTCGATCTATCAAATCAGGACAAAGATTTTCAAATGTATTTCGACTAATTGTAGTTTCAATATGCAATGGTCCATTTGGGCCAGTTGCAATAAAAGGTAGTGATATCTGTGTTGATTGCACCCCTGAAAGTTCTTGCTTAGCTTTTTCCGCAGATTCAGTTAAGCGCTGAAGTGCTTGTCGATCACGACGAAGATCTAGACCATGCTCCTTCTTAAAATTTTCAGAAAGCCAATCAACAATTCTTAAATCAAAATCGTTACCCCCTAACTGAGTATCACCACTAGTTGCTTTTACATCAAAAACTCCATTAGATACTCGCATTAATGAAACATCAAAAGTTCCTCCTCCCAAATCAAATACCAGTACACGTCGAGCTGCACTTCGATCAAAACCATAAGCCAAAGCTGCTGCAGTAGGCTCATTTAATATTCGCTCAACGGAAATGCCTGCTAAACGGCCTGCATCTCGAGTCGCTTGCCGTTGAGAGTCATTAAAATACGCAGGAACAGTAATAACTGCAGCTTCTACAGGTTCCCCTAGGTAAGTCTCTGCATCATCTACCAGCTTCCTAACAATTGAAGCAACTAGTTCTTCTGGTGCATACTCGCGTTCTGTGATTGGACATGGGATGCGAATATTTCCTTGTGAATTGGAACGAACTGTATATGGCACAGAAAGACTTGCATCATCTAGCTCTTCCCAGCTTCTTCCTACAAAACGCTTAAGGTTTGAGAATGTATTTCTAGGACTAAGGACTAACTGCCGACGGGCCAGCTGACCAACAACCAAATCAGAGTCTTTGGTATATCCAACTACCGACGGCGTAGTTCTTGTTCCCTCTGCATTAGCTATTACCTGAGGCCTGCCAGCCTCAAGAACACCAACTACAGAGTTGGTAGTACCCAAGTCAATACCTACGATTCGCCCCATACTGTTTTTTGTGAACCTCCATCGTAACTGCGATTGCAATTTGTATATTGCAATATCCTGATAGTTGAAAGGAACCCTTAATCCTCTTTTAGGGAAAAAACATATAATGTCAAATCAAATACCTAAATCAAAGGCTCCCAATTTGCCTGAGTCACTCTACAAATTAAGACAGCGTCCGCATTCTGAAAAAGTTGTTGATACAGGTTTCAAAGATGCTGTATATCTAATGGCATCGATGGTCGCAGTATTTCTTATAGCAATATTTGTAGTTGTATTTATAGGATCAATAGAATCAATGTCTAGGTACGGCTTAAAGTTTTTAACAACATCAAATTGGAATCCAATTACGGATGAGTATGGAGCTTTTGCAGCTATATATGGCACAATCATAACTTCAATATTTTCATTGGCAATTGCAGTTCCACTCGGAATTGGTACAGCAATTTTTATTACCGAAGATATTTTACCAAGAAAATTAAGAGAAATTATTAGCGTATTGGTTGAATTATTGGCAGCAATACCATCTGTAATCCTTGGGTTGTGGGCAATTTTTGTTATGGAACCATTTCTTAGACCTTTATTTGCTCTTATTCATAAAAAGCTTGGATGGATATTTTTCTTCTCATCCGAACCAATTGGTGCAGGCATAGCACCTGCAATTTTGATCCTTTCCATAATGATTTTACCAATCATCACTGCAATATCAAGAGACTCACTTAATCAAGTTCCATTTAGACTAAGACAAGCTGCTTATGGCGTTGGTGCAACTAGATCAACAACCATAATTAATATAATACTACCAGCTGCTATATCTGGAATAACTGGAGGCATACTACTAGCATTAGGTAGAGCTTTAGGAGAGACAATGGCAGTAACTATGATTATAGGCAACTCTAATAACTTTAGCTTGTCCTTATTCTCTCCCGGTTACACCATATCCTCTATGCTTGCTAATCAATTTGGAGAAGCAGATGGCAATCAAGTTTCTTCTCTAATGTACGCTTCATTTATACTGATGATAATAACACTCACAGTCAACTTAGCAGCAAATTGGCTAGTTAAGCGACTAAGTCTTAAATACTAATTATGACTTTCAACAATAACTCTAGACTTAAATACAAAGCCAGTCTTAAGAGAAATATTTACAACAGTTTATTCACGTTCATTTCAGTGGTTTTTACCATCTTATCTATATTGCCACTAATCCTATTACTTTCATATGTGTTTATTAAAGGTGCAACTCAAATAAATCTTTCATTACTATCAAATCTTCCAGAACCACCAGGAGACGATCTTTTAAATGCAGGTGGAATTGGCAATGCTCTTCAGGGAACTATAATTATAACTCTGATAGCCTCTTCTATTGCCGTCCCTATAGGTGTTGGCGGTGGAATTTACTTAGCGGAATATGCGAGAAATGGTAAATTTGCCTCATTCATAAGATTTGGGACAAATGTGTTATCTGGAGTTCCTTCAATTATCGCTGGTGTATTTATATATGGCATTATTGTATCCACAAAAATAATTTTCAATAGTACTTATAGTGCTTTAGCTGGAGGCATTTCCTTGTCTATTCTCATGCTACCTACTGTAATTAAAACAACAGATGAAGGATTGAAACTTGTTTCTGATGACTTAAGAAAAGGGGCCCTAAGTGTTGGAGCATCAAAATTTCTAACCATTACCCAAGTAACTTTACCAGCTGCAATTAAACCAATAACAACAGGAATAATACTAGCAATAGCTAGAGCAGCAGGAGAAACTGCTCCACTTATTTTTACAGCACTTTTCTCTTTTTACTGGTTTGAAGCTCCAACATCTATTCTTGAACCAATAGCATCATTATCAGTTTTAATATATAATTTTGCACTAGAGCCATATGAAGCTCAAAATCAATTAGCGTGGGCTGCATCTCTTATTCTAGTTTCTATTATTTTAATTATGAATATAATTACAAAACTCTGGGCACGAAAATCATGATAATAAATTAAAACTATCTAATATTGTATTTATTTCTTACTTATCCTTAAATATGTCATCAAAGTTTCCCAAAAAAAATCAAAATGCTAACAACAGAAGGGAATCTAAGCCAACGTGCATATCTCTCCAGAATGTCACGATCAGCTATAAGAATAAAACTGCAGTTAGAAATATCTACTGTGAGATTCCTAAAGAAAAAGTTACCGCATTTATAGGTCCATCTGGCTGTGGAAAATCCACTGTACTAAGAGCAATAAATCGAATGAATGACTTAATCGAAGGATGTACTCTTAAGGGCAGATTAGTTTTTGATGGTGTTGATATCTATGAAAAATCTATAGATCCCGTAGAGGTTAGAAGAAGAATTGGAATGGTTTTCCAACAACCCAACCCCTTTCCTAAAAGCATATATGAAAATATTGCATTCGGCGCTCGCATCAATGGCTATACAGGGAATATGGATGAACTAGTAGAGAGCTCACTTAAGAAGGCAGCCGTATGGGATGAATGTAAAGACAAGTTAAATGAAAGTGGATATTCTTTATCAGGTGGTCAACAACAAAGGCTATGCATTGCTAGGACAATTGCTATCCAACCAGAGGTTATTCTTATGGACGAACCTTGTTCAGCACTTGATCCTATTTCAACATTAAAAATCGAAGAAACAATTCATGAATTAAAAGAATCTTTTACGATTATTATAGTTACTCATAATATGCAGCAAGCCGTGCGAGTAAGTGATATGACAGCCTTTTTTAATGCCGAAGGCTCAGAAACAGGAGGAAGTAAGGTTGGATATCTAGTTGAATTCAATAACACTCAAAAGATATTTAACTCTCCTGCACAGAAATCAACACAAGACTATATCTCAGGTAAATTCGGATAAAATCTTAAACGGAGAGGGAGGGATTCGAACCCTCGATAGAGTTGCCCCTATACAGCATTTCCAGTGCTGCGCCTTAAACCACTCGGCCACCTCTCCAGAGACTTTCGAGCTTATAGAATCTAGCAGGAAATAAGCCGCTCATACAAATCTTGCAAGGATTTACAAACCAATGATATGTCAACTGTAAAGAGAAATATTAAACAATAACTTTCAAATCTCTAAAAATCATTGCAAAACCTTTGCCTACGCTAGATTTACAGATCATAAAGTCAATGATATCAATAAATAGAATTAATTCATTGCATTTGGTTTTACTTAATAGACAATATCTTATTTCCAAATTATATTTATTTTATCAAAGCAGGCTTAAATGTCATCCAGAAATTCCATTAATGCTTCTACAAAAGCTGGATTATCAAATAAAGAATTATCCACTTTAGCAACAATAGCAAAAAATGCTGCACAACAAGCTGGAGATATTCTGATGGGCCACTATGGTCAAATTAGAGAAATTTCAAGCAAAAGCTCGAGAGGAGATCTTGTTACAAATGCAGACATTTCTAGCGAGAAATTTATAATTGAGTATCTAAAATCCCAAACTCCAGATATAAAAATATTAGCGGAAGAAAGTGGTGATATTGGCAATAATAGTGATCTAGTCTGGTGTGTAGACCCTCTTGATGGAACTACGAATTTTGCTCATGGCTACCCATTCTTTGCTACTTCAATTGGTTTAACCTGGAATGATATCCCTATATTAGGATCAGTCTCAGTTCCATTTCTAAACGAAGTTTATTGGTGCGATCCCAATAAAGGAACTTTTTGCAATAATAAACAAATTAAGGTATCAACTGCCAACAGTTTAATTGACTCATTGTTAGTAACTGGATTCGCTTACGATAGACATACCAGATTAGACAATAATTATGCCGAGTTTTGTCGATTAACCCATAAAACCAGAGGAGTAAGACGAGGAGGTGCAGCGGCTGTAGACCTTGCCTTCATTGCATGCGGAAGACTAGATGGATACTGGGAACGAGGATTATCACCGTGGGATCTTGCTGCTGGTGTAAGTCTTGTCGAAATGGCAGGTGGCTCAGTTAAGGACTATAAAGGCATGTCTTTTAATTTACGAAGCGGAAGAGTTGTTGCCTGCTCTAAAGGAATTGAGGAGGAACTGATCAATGAACTTAATAAAACAGTACCCTTAAATGGCCATCAATTTGGCGCTCCAGAGCTTGACTCCATAGGATCCTAGAGAAACAACTAACAAGAAATTCTGATGGCCCTGCAACCAGCAGCGGGAGCTAGAGATTTAAATCCACAGCAGGTGGAAAAAAATCAGCGCCTAAGCTCGCGCTTAGCTGAGATATACCGTCTTTGGGGTTATGAAGAGGTGTCTCCGCCAAGAATTGAGCACATAGACACCCTCACCGCTGGTGGGGCTATCTCGAGCAAAGAGATCGTGAAAATTGTTGCTGATGATCCTTTAGGACTTAGGCCAGAAATGACAGCTTCAATTACTCGTGCAGCTTGTACAAGACTTGCAAACAGGCCTAGGCCCTTAAGATTATGGGCACAGGGCACTACTTTTGAAAGGAAAGTAGCAGCTGAAGGCGGTCTTTCTATAGAAGAAAAGTTGAAAAGTGGTGTTGAAATGATTGGAGAAGAAACTACTGAAGCAGAGATGGAACTTGTTTCTTTGTTATTGTCTGCTTTCGAAGTTTTAGATTTATCGCCTGAGACGGAACCCACCCTTTTAATAGGTCATACAAAATTAATGGACTTAGTTATTTCAAAATTTGATAGAGAGACAAAAGATAACATTAGGAAAGCATTAATTGAATTTAATAATATTGACCTTGAGTTCTTATTATCAAATACTGAAGAAGTAAAGTTTATACAAAAAGTTTTAGACTCACGTAATACTCCAAATAAATCAATAGACTCTCTAAATGAACTCTTCGGAGCAAAGAAAGTAATAGAAGATCTTGAACGACTTTTAACCCAAATAAACGGATTAAGTCAAGAATTGAATGTCAAGATTATACTAGATCCAACATTCCAGCCCCATTTTGAACTCTATAATGGAATTGTTTTTCAGCTAATCTGCAAGGGAGAAGCATCTCCAATAGTAATAGCAAGTGGGGGAAGATATGATGGACTAGTTGACAAATTTAGAACTAATACTAATGATATTGGAGGTGTAGGATTTAGTTTCTCTATAGATGATATTCGTGAGCTCAAATCACAAAATCCTGAACCACGTGTTAACCCTGAAAAAATACTAATTGCATATAACGATGGTAATGATATGGGGAAAGCATTCAAAAAACAAAAAGAATTTCATAAAAAAGGTATCCAAGCAGTTCTTGAGCTAAAGGCATGTAAAAATTTAAATGAAGCAAAAACCTTAATGATTTCTAGAGGTTGTACTAAAGTTGAGTGGATATAAACAATTCTATATCAGAAAAGACCGATGCCACATACTATAGTTTCAGAAATCTGTGAAGGTGTAAGTGATTGCGTGAATGCCTGCCCTGTAGCTTGTATTAAGCCAGGGAATGGAAAAAATAAAAAAGGTACAGACTTTTATTGGATTGACTTTTCCACATGCATAGATTGCGGGATCTGTTTACAGGTATGTCCTGTTGAAGGAGCAGTTATAAATGATGAGCGTAGTGAGCTGCAAAAAACTCCAACCTAATAGAGGTACGGAGAACTCACCACTCACGGGCTTGAGGCCTCGAAGATTTAATAATATAGTTTAATTGATTAATTAATTTCCATGACATTAATTGAAGAAGGTCAAATTCAAATTCATACTGAAAACATATTTCCAATAATTAAAAAGGCCGTCTATTCAGGCCATGAAGTATTTCTGCGTGAACTAATAAGTAATAGCCTTGACGCAATAACTAAAAGGAGAATGGCAGCAATTTCAGGTGACTGTATAGAAGGTGAAGAAGGTACAATAAATATAACAATAGATAGAGAATCTAAAACAATAAAAATTTCAGATAATGGAATAGGTATGGAATCTGAAGAGGTAAAAAAGTATATTAATCAGGTAGCCTTTTCAAGTGCTGAGGAGTTTTTGCAAAAATACCAAAAAGACAATGACTCAATAATTGGACACTTTGGCTTAGGATTTTATTCTAGTTTTATGGTTTCCAGAGAAGTAGAGATAATTACTAAATCAGCAAAGGAATCATCATCTGCAGTTAGATGGAAATGCGACGGATCTCCTAAATTCCTATTAGAAGGTACTGATAAAGAAGAAATAGGGACAGACATAATCCTACATATTATGGATGAAGAGATTGAATACATTGAACCATCTCGGATTCGTTCGCTAATAACCAAATATTGTGACTTCATGCCAGTTGAAATAAAGCTGGAAGGCGAAACAATAAATAAAAAAACTCCATTATGGAAAAAAGATCCAAAAAAGATTAGTGACCAAGAATATATAGACTTATACAATTACTTATATCCATATCAGGGTGATCCATTGCTTTGGATTCACCTAAATACAGATTATCCATACAATTTACAAGGAATTCTCTACTTCCCAAAGCAGGCAGGCAGAGCAGACTGGGAAAAAGGAGAAATCAAGCTATTCTGCAACCAAGTTTTTGTAAGCGATTCAATAAAAGAGATCGTTCCCCACTATTTATTACCTCTTAGAGGTGCAATAGATTCTCCAGATATTCCCTTAAATGTAAGCAGGAGTGCATTGCAAACAGACAGAAGAGTAATCTCGATAGGAAATTTCATATCTAAGAAAGTAGCTGACAAACTTAAATCTCTTAAGGATGATAATAGTGTTCAATATGCAGATATTTGGGAATCAATTTCTCCATTTATCAAAATAGGGGCCATGGAAGATCCTAAATTCTCAGACCAAGTCGAGGATTTAATATTATTTGCTACAACTGGAATTAATGAAAACCTTGGCGATCAGGATGGGATAATTTCTACAGATATAAAGAAATTTACTACCCTAAAGGAATATTTAAATAGACTTGATAGTTCAACTTCAAATAAACAAGTAATCTATTGTACTGATGAGATATCTCAGCATGGTGCTCTAAATATATGGAAGAGTCAGGGCGCTGAAATATTATTTGCAGAAACAGTAATTGATACTCAATTTATTCCTTGGTTAGAGAGCAAATATGAAGACGTAAAGTTCCAGAGAGTAGACTCAGATTTAAGTAATACAATAAAGGAATCTACCTCAGAAATAAAAGATATAGATGGTAAAAGCTCCTCTGAAGAAATTAGAGATGTTATAAAAAAAGCACTTGATAATGAAAAAATCACAATCCAAGTTCAAGGACTACTTGGAGATGACTCTCCTGCAGGAATGATTCTTCTACCAGAGCAAATGAGAAGAATAAATGACATGGGCGCACTCATGGAGCAACGTCTTCCTGGCCTTCCTGACCATCATGTTTTTCTTATCAATACAAATCACGAACTAGTTAAGGGATTACTAAAAATAAAAACCGGATCTGTTCTCGTAGGAGCTGGAACAACATCTCCTAGTGACGATCTTGCAAAAGAGATCGCTATACACATATACGAAATGGCACTTCTAGGGGTTGGTGGCATAGAAGCTAGTGAGATCAACGGTTTTCAGGCAAGATGTGCTTCATTAATGGGCAAACTCATTCAAAAAACACTCTGATCACCTGAATTTGATATGATTTACTTATAGGAAAAAGAATAAGAGGCATTTCAATGTCAAGAGTTTGCCAACTCACAGGCACCAGAGCAAACAACGGGATGGCCGTAAGTCATTCCCATATCAGGACAAAAAAGCTTCAGCAGGCGAATCTTCAGCAGCGAAGACTATGGTGGTCTGAAGGCAAAAAATGGGTAAACCTAAGAGTAACTACTAGAGCTCTCAAAACAATTCAAAAGAAAGGACTTGGTCCTTATGCAAAATCACTTGGTATTAACCTTTCAAAGATCTAGTGATAATAGATATTCCTTGTCTTTTTCTAAATCCCTGTAAATAGTTAACTATATGAGTAAATCTAAATTAATTTTCACAATACTTATAATTAGCGCAACATATACTATAAATATACAACAAGTTGGAGCTGGATCTATTACAAATAGGTCTAAGGCTCCTGATTTTAACCTCCCAGGAATTAGCAAGGAGAACAAAACTCCAAGTAATGTAAGTCTATCATCATTTAAGAATAGCTGGCTAATACTATATTTTTATCCCGAAGATTTTACAATGGGGTGTACATTAGAAGCAAGAAGCTTTCAAGAAAATATAAATAAACTAAATAAGCTTGGAGCAAAGGTCGTAGGTATTAGTGTAGATGATATAGAAAAGCATACTTCCTTCTGTCAAAAAGAAGCACTATCCTTCCCTCTTGTTGCCGATAAAGAAGGTTTAGTAAGTAAATCCTATGGCTCTTATATGAATGGACGTTCTCTAAGGAATACCTATTTAATAAACCCCAATGGATTAATAATGAAAAGTTGGACAGACGTTAAACCTTACAAACATGCAGAGGAAGTAATTAGCGCCTTGAAACTAGAGCAGAAAAAAAGTCTTCGAAAAACAAAGCTTATGAAATAAAGCTATAAAAAAACCTTTCTTAAAGATTCTAATTATTATGATTGAACAAAAAAGCCAATTTATTCTTCTATATCATAGAACTCCTTTTGATGAAGTAAAAAGAGAGGATGGCTCAAGGGAATGGGTAGATCAGAAAAGCCCTAATGGGATCATACCAACATTAAGAAATCTATTTAGGAGCAATCCTAGTGGAACTTGGATTGCATGGAGAAAAGTAGAAATGGAAGATAAAAAAGAAGACGAAGAAATATCTATGAATAAACCATCAAAATTTAATTTAGTAAGAATCGCATTAACTGAAAAGCAAGTATCAAGTTTTTACCATGTAACCTCTAAGGAATCCTTCTGGCCAATATTACATACATTTCCTACCTACTTTAATGTCAACAATGCTGACTGGGGTGTTTTCGAAGAAGTTAATAAAAAGTTCGCCGAATCAGCTTGTAAACGTGCAGCTGATGGAGCTACAATATGGATTCATGATTATAATTTATGGTTAGTACCAGGATATATTAGAGCAAAAAGATCAGATCTAAAGATAGCCTTCTTTCATCACACTCCATTTCCAGGAAATGATGTATTTGCAATATTACCTTGGAGAAGACAAATTGTAGAAAGCTTACTCTGCTGCGATGTTGTTGGTTTTCATATACCAAGATATACCGAGAATTTTGCTAGAGCTGCAAACTGTCTTGTTGGAGCCCAAAAGGGAGAAAAAATACCAGTAAGTCCTAAATTCATAGCAGTAGGCAGTGCACTTACAGAGCCATCTGCAACTAAATTTTTATATCATGCTGGTAGATCTATCCGTCTTGTTTCCTCACCTGTAGGAACCTCCCCTGAACTAATACAGCAATTAATAAAGACTAAGAAAGTTATTGAATATTCAAAAGGAATAGAGGACGGAACAAAAAAGGGAAGAAAGCTTATACTTTCAGCTAGCAGAGTAGATTATACGAAAGGAAATGAGGAGCTTCTTCTCTCATTCGAAAGGTTACTAGAAAAAAGAAAAGATCTTCACGGTAAAGTTGTTCTGATGCTTGCATGTGTAGCAGCTGCTTCAGGAATGAATGTATATACAGAAACTCAAAGGTCAATAGAAGAAATGGCCGGCAGAATAAATGGACGGTTTAGCTTGATTAACTGGAATCCTATAAACTTTTCAACAAGAAGAATCCCATACGAAGAGATGGTTGCATGGTTTACTCAAGCTGATATCTGTTGGATAACACCACTAAGGGACGGACTTAATTTAGTTGCCAAAGAATATGCAGCTGCCAGAAAAGGATTAGGAGGTGTGCTCGTACTTTCAGAGTTTACAGGAGCATCTGTACTTTTAGATGGTGCTCTATTAACTAATCCCTATTCACACAAACGAATGGATAAGGCCATTGAAGATGCAATTTCAATGAAACAAGAAGAGCAAATTGAAAGAATGAAATCAATGACTAAAGCTGTTGATTCCTATACTGTAAACGATTGGGCACAAGAACAAATTTCCGAGTTAAATGAACAAACTAATGTATAAAAAAATATCCATTTCATTAGCACTAGGATTAATCTTAATTGTCACCTCATTATTAGCTGGCTTTGCAAGCTTTTTAAGAGTAGATCATATAAATGTTCTTATGCCAGCACCATTTGCAGACTCAACAACCGAAATAGTTGAAAGATTTAATAAAGATTTTCATGGAAAGATAAAAGTCCATGTGACGAGAGGCCCTATGGAGACAGAGGCAATGTCTGACTTAGCAATTAGCAGTCTAATTCTTGACAATAGTCCTTATGACATAATACTTATGGATGTAACATGGTTAGCCAAATATGCAGAGGCAGGATGGCTAGTTGACCTAAATCAATGGTTTAATAAAGAAAAGACAGAAGAAATAGTAACTGGTGCAATGATTGGGAATTACTATAAAAATAATTTATTTAGGTGGCCATTCGTAGCTGATATGGGATTACTTTATTGGCGTACAGATTTAATGGAAAGGCCACCGAAAACTCCTAATGAACTTATAGAAATTACCCAAATTCTTCAAAACAGAAATAAGGTTAAGCATGGATTCGTTTGGCAAGGAAGACAATATGAAGGCTTAAGTTGTGTATTTCTCGAAGTTTTAAAAGGATTTGGTGGAAATTGGATTAATGGAAACGCAATCGGACTTAATTTGCCTGAAAGCAAAAATGCAGTTAGTTGGCTCAAAGAACTTATTGATAAAGATATATCACCTACATCTGTAACTAACTTTGCGGAGCCAGAAGCTCTTCAGGTTTTCAAAAGTGGTGATTCAGCTTTAATGCGTAATTGGCCATATGCCTGGGCCGAACTACAAAAGGAAGACAGCGCTGTACGAGGGAAAGTTGGGATCACAACTATGGTTAGTCTACCAGGGGTAAAGAGTTCATCAACACTAGGTAGTTGGGGTTTTTCTATAATGGAAAAATCAACTCAGAAAGATTCTTCTGCAAAAGTTATTGAATATTTGACATCAGTTAAGTCTCAAGAGGAACTATTCCTAAATTTTGGATATACACCAACAAATATAAAATTATTCAAAGATAGTGAATTAATTCATCAATCTGAAATAATTATGGACTTATATAATGCACTTAATTTAACAGTTTCAAGACCTCAGTTACCTTTATATGCTCAATTTAGTGATGTAATCCAAAGGGAACTTAGTGCTATATTAACAGACAAGAAATCTGTCAATGAAGGCTTAAGTTTAGCTCAAAAAAATAGTGAAAATATTCTATCTTCATCAGCGGGAAGATTTCAATGACACTTATCCTTATTCTCCCTGCAGCACTATTAATCTCTTTGGTTTTTCTATTCCCATTAGTACATTATTTATGGCTAAGTTCCAAAGCATTTTCTGTAATGACTGGATTAGTAGCTATAAATAACAATGGGGCTAATTGGATTAGGTTATTAAATGATCAAAGATTTTGGCAGGATATTTATCAAACAACACGTTTTGCTATAACTTCTGTCTCATTAGAATTGTTACTCGCAATTATCATAGCCATAATTTTAGATCAAAGAATAAAAGGTAGAGGTTTAATTCGAGCTATTACTCTTCTTCCATGGGCTTTACCTACAGCCGTCATGGCGCTTGGATGGAGGTGGATTTTCAATTCACCCTATGGGCCAATTGAACAAATTACTAGTCTCTTGGGTTTAGAACCAATAAATATTTTATCCACTCCAGAAATAACTTGGATGGCAACTGTGATTGCTGATGTATGGAAAACTACCCCATTTATAGCATTAATTATTTTAGCCGGATTACAATCAATTCCTTATGACCTTTATGAAGCATTAAGACTTGAGGGAGGGAACCAATATTCCGCATTTATTAAAATTACCATTCCTTTAATTAGCCCATATATATTTCTCAGCTTAGTATTTCGTCTTGCTCAAGCTTTTGGTGTTTTTGACTTAATACAAGTCATGACCGGAGGAGGTCCTGCCAGTAGCACTGAAAGCATTGCAATGTATGCTTATATAAATGCAATGAGATTTCTTGACTTTGGATACAGTGCTACCATCATGATTGGAAGTTTTTTATTATTATCAACTTCTTGTTTTCTGGCATATCTAATAATAAATCAAACCAAAAGTTTAATATCAAATCAAAAACCATGAGACGGAAATCAGCTTTGCTTACTATAATTCTGATGTGGTCCTTACTTCCACTTATATTCCAGCTTTATACATCATTGTCCACACCAGAAGCTCTAATTAGACCTTTCTCAAGTATTAGCGAAAGGTGGACCCTTGAAAATTACAGGCAAATTTTAAATTTAAATCCACCTTTTTGGGTATATCTTTTCAACAGTACAATTTTAGGACTAATTACAACCTTTCTGACCCTAATTATATCTATACCAGCTTCATATGCTTTAGCTAGATCAAAAACAAAAACTACAGAGGGTATTCGATTAATACTATTTGGAGTCGCATTATTTCCCTATGTACTCTTATTCCTATCCCTTTTGCAAATTGCCAGAGAATTTAATCTTGGTAACAACTTATTTGCTTTATCAATTCCTTATACAGCTTTATCACTTCCTCTTGCAATCTTATTGCTTTCCGCGGCATTTAAAGAAATCTCAACCGAACTAGAAGAGGCTTCAATTTTAGAGGGATTTAATTTATTTCAACGATTAAAATTAATTTTGCTCCCGATTCTATGGCCTGCTATAGCTAGTACATCTATTTTGGTATTTATTTTCTCATGGAATGAATTTCCAATAGCTCTAACATGGATAAGTAATTCGAACTTACTTACACTACCAGTTGCCATGGCTAGAATAGCGGGATCATCTGTTTACTCAATTCCATATGGACTTTATGCTGCAGCAACTGTTATGGGATCAGTTCCACTATTAATTCTAGTTTTAATCTATCAGAGAAAGATAGTCTCTGGTCTTACGCAAGGAGCAATCAAAGGATGAGCCTTATCATTAGTAATCTTGGGAAAAAGTATGGAAGGCAATGGATCGTAAGAGATTTAAACCTAGAAGTTTCGGATGGAGAATGTGTAGCTTTACTAGGTCCAAGTGGCTGTGGAAAAAGCACAACATTGCGACTAATTGCAGGCTTAGAAAAACTTGATGAAGGCTCGATATTTATTAATGGTAGGAATATTGAAGGTATTTCCTCCGTAAATCGCAAAGTAGGTATGGTTTTCCAAAGTTATGCTCTTTTCCCTCATTTAAGTGTTGCAGAAAATCTATTAATCGGTTTAAAGATTAGAAAAATATCAAAACCAGAACGTATAAGGAAAGTTTCAGATGTTCTAAGGTTAATGAAATTAGAAGATTATTCTAATCAACTTCCAGCAAAACTTTCAGGCGGACAAAGGCAAAGAGTTGCCCTTGCAAGAGCATTATTAAGAGATCCTGATATATATTTACTAGATGAGCCAATGAGCAATCTTGATGCTCAGCTAAGAGAAGACTTAAGACCAGAATTGCGTAGCATAATATTAAATGGTAATCAACCAATCATTTATGTTACTCATGACCAACATGAAGCAATGGCAATTTCAAATAGGATAGCTCTTCTTAATAAAGGTTCAATTGAGCAAATAGGAACTCCACAAGAATTATACGAAAAACCTCGGACATTATTTGTTGCTAGCTTTATTGGCAGACCTCAGATAAATATTTTTAGGGATAATCCAAATTTTGTTAAGTGTGTTAGACCAGAAGATATTAAAATAAGCACAACAGGAATAAAATGTTCTATAGCCTATAAG